>PMHU01000176.1 GCA_003156795.1 Acidimicrobiaceae bacterium | reverse complement strand
CCCCCCTCAGATCCGAAGCGCCGTATATGGAGATGAAGAAGCGCTACGTGACGACGGCGGACGATGCGTTCAGGATGCTTCGAGCCATCCTCACGACCGCCGTGACGGACGGAATGATCTCGAAGAATCCCTGCCAGATCAAAGGCGCTGGACAAGCTCGGTCGGTGGAGCGCCCGGTGGCATCTGTCGCTGAGCTGGCGGCCGCCGTCGCCGCCACCCCTGAGCACCACCAGCTCGCTCTTCTCCTGCCGGCGTGGTGTCAGCTTCGACGCGGCGAGGTTCTCGGCCTCCAGCGCCGCGACGTCGACCTGCTGCACGGCACTATCCGAGTAGAGCGGGCCGTTGTCCGCCCGATGGCCGGAAAGGTCGTCGTAGGTCCACCCAAGACGGCCGCAGGGCAGCGCACGATCGCGGTGCCGTCCAACGTACTGCCCGCGCTGAGAACACACCTGAAGCGCTACGTGGCTCCAGAGCCCCAAGCCTGGATGTTCACCTCCACCAGCGGTGACCCCATGCTGCCGAGCACGCTCGACCGGATCTGGCAGAGAGCAAGGCGGACGATCGGTCGCTCCGACCTCTTCTACCACGACCTCCGCCACTCTGGGCTGACGTGGTCCGCCGCCTCGGGCGCTTCGGTCGCCGAACTGATGCGCCGCGGCGGTCACGCCAATCCGACCGCGGCGCTCCGCTACCAGCACGCCACGGAGAACCGTGACCGTGCAATCGCCGACGCGTTGGCCGAGCTCGCCAACAGGAGGTGAGGTCACTCAACGACACGGCGGCGCCCCGACGCCCGCGCCAGGGGATCTCGCGTTCGTAGTGTGACCAGGGCCCACACGAAGTGGATCAGATCAGAGGTCGATTCCAGGGCCTTCCCTGTACGGGCTCCCGAGTCCGGAGTCCGGGCCGAGTGGAGGGAACGGAGATTGCCGCGCCTGCCGCCTCTGCTTACGCCTCTCCTGGTCGTCTTGGCCCGGCCGGCGCTGAGGTCCGGCGTCAGGTGTCGCGGGCGGACGCTCGACGCCTTCTCCCAACTGCCGGCTCCAGGCCCTCATGGTCTCTCGAACATGAGCGATCGTGGCTGCGTCGACCCCGTACCCGGCGAACTCGTCGTCGGGGAATCGGTCGACTCCTGCGAGGGCTTGGGAGAACCATCCCTTGCTGAAGCCTGGATCGGCCTCAGCACCGAGCCGCGTGAGTTCCTCCCGAGTGAACCGTCCCGAATCGAGGATGCCGACAAGGTCGATGTAGTCACGGGCCTCTCCCCGGCTGAAGGCCGCACCCACCTTCGACGCGACGGCATCACGTTCGGCGAGCACGGGCCCCACAGACAGGTTCACCGGATCCAGCCGACGAAAGTCTGCGGCGAGATCGATGGTCGCGGTTCGAGCTACTCGAGGATCGGTTACTTGCAGGCGGGTAAAGGTCTCCGCCCGCCGGGTCATTGACACCTCCAAGCCGACCCTTCGATAGGCCTCCGACACCGCATCCACGGCGCGGCTGAACTCGGTGGCATCCCACCGGTTCGTGAACATGTCAATGTCTTCGCTCATCCGGTCGACGAGTTGGTGGGCTTGGAGGGCGTAACCCCCGGCGAGCGCGAAGCCGTATGCGGCCAGCACGCCTAAGCCGACCCGCGCCAGGCGGTCCTGAAGCTCGTCCACCGGATTGCTAGGCGGCTCGGGTCAGCTCCGGGAAGCGCTCTTCCCAGACCCGGCGGATGCGCTGCGGGAGGAACAGCTGTGCCCACACCGCTGCTAGGACCACCCCGTTGACGTAACGGGCAACTTCGTCGGTTGTGGACGCCTCCCGGAGCACGCGCTCATAGACGATCCGGCGCTCGGTACCGCGTCCCATGTCGTAGACGCGCTTAGGTCCCCAGTCGATCGTGATCGGCAGGTCGATCAGACCCTCGGTCGGTCCGATCAGGTCGGCGAGCAGCGCTGGAGGGTCCGGGTACGGCCGGTGATCGCCGTAACGGCCCTCTTCGGGGACGATCTGGTCGCTGCTGGCCATGGCTCCAGTGTGCCGGAACCCAGTGACCCGCACAGGCCTTCAACACACCTCGCGGAGACGGCCGCCCGATTCGTTCGCGCACGCAGCGCGCACGACCCGGAATTCGGACCCCTAGACCGACCCCGCCGAACAGCTAAAAACGGCCTCTGAACAGGGATTTCGCCGAGCACCCCCAACGGGATTCGANNTGCTGCCGCCTTGAAAGGGCGGTGTCCTAGGCCGCTAGACGATGGGGGCGGGAGCGCTCCAGCGTACTCGCCCCACCGGCGATGGGCTCAGCCGGTCAGCCGTGTTCCCACGTCACCTCGAAGCGCTTGCCGTTGACGAGACGCCCAGGTTGGGCCTTCACCTTCGAACTCGACTTCATCGTGATCTCACCGGGGCTCACCAGGCCGAGATCCGCCCCGTCGGCCTTCGCCCTCGAGAAGGTGACCTGGCCGAAGTTGGTCAGAGGAAGGACTCCTGAGTTGTCCGACGGCGCCTCGACGATGATCTCGGCCGAATGCCTCTTCGCCGAGGTCGAGGTCTGATGCTGCACCTGCGTCCAACCTTCGGTCACGTCAGTGAGGGTCAGCGTAAACTCCCCGGTCGCTGTGGCCGTCACCGATCCGTTGAAAAGGTCGCCGGGGTTCACCCTATTCGTGTAGTTGACAGGATCGGCCGGGTACATCTCATACCAGGCGTAATAGGTGGGAACGCCGCCGACGCAGTCCACCTCCGAGCCGTTCTGCTCGACGGACTTGCTGCCGTCGCCGTCGAGGCCGACCCAGAAGGCCGAGTACGTAGTCTTGGTCGACAGGCATATCCCAACCGGCTGGATCCACGACGCGGACACGCTGGTAAAGGGACCCGACGTCGACGCGTAACCCGCCCAGTTGCCGCTAGAGCCATCGACGTTCCACACAATCGGAGCGTGCACAACCGCCGCGGCGCCGGTTGCCGACGCGGGCAGACCCAGCATGGTCGCCGCCGGAAGCATGGCCAAGACGAGCAGCCGCGACCGTACGGAAGGTCCAATCAACGACACCCCCACCTCCCTGGCAAAAGCCTGAACTAATCATCTTAGTCCCCGCCCCTTCCCGCCGCCCCGATCCGTGAGGGGACGAATGCGTCGAGACGCGAATGCTAGGAAAGCTCCCATGACGTGCCGTCCGGTGTGTCGCGCAGTTCGATCCCCAGACCGGTAAGGGCCGCTCGAATGCGGTCGGAGTCTGCGTAACGCTTGGAATCTCGGGCTGCGGCCCGCTCCACCAGCATGGCCTCGACGTAGCCGCCGACCACTGCCTTTGGATCTTGTGCCCCTGTTGTCGCCAGCTCGCCCAACCGCAACACCATCCGGCGCATGGCGGCTCGGCCGCGCTCGCCGGCGTCGGACTGGGTGGTGTCCCCGGACCACGCTTCGAGGGTGTCGTCCAGTTCGAGCATGGCTCGAACCGCATCGGCTACATCCCGGGCCTCCAGGGCGCGGTCGAACTCCTCCTCGATCCGGCGGATCTCGGCGTGCAGGACCGTCGGCTGAGCGGAGCCGGCTGCCGGCGTGGCCTGGGGGGCCGCCCCGCTGACCGGTCCCTTTTTCGAAGCCAGAACCGTGAGGGACTCGATCGCAACCGACTCCCCGCTAGCGAGCACCGCCGACGTGCCGCGCCGTCGGACGGTCACCGTCCCGTTGCCAACCACGGTCGCCGTTCTGGCGTCCAGGTCGAAAATGCAGCCGGTGTGTTCGTCGACACCGAGGATCCAGCCGTCGGCCGGCATCAGTTGTTCGAGATGGGCGAGGCGCGTTTCGCCCAAGTAACAGAAGCGGGTGTCGTGGTTGCCGCCTTCCGCGTTGTCGTAGTGGGGGATCACGGCCACTTCAGGCCCGACAATCGAGCCGAGCAGGTCGAGGCCTTCGGCCCATGCCGGGTCGGCGCCCACTTTGTAGATCTCGTAGACAGGTACCGTGAATCGCCCGAGGGTGAGGGCCGCCGCGCTGGCGAAAACGATGCACCCGCCGTGTTGCAGCTTGTCGGCCAGAAGCGCGGGCACTTGCGTGCCGGCCCACTGCCGAAGCGCATAGGTCGGGCTGCCCGGTCCTGCGAATACCCAGCGCGAACGGGCCAGCTTGGCCAGGCCCGCTTCTAGGGCGACGGGGTCCGAGCCGTCGAAGCGACGCAAATCGACCGCTTCCACGGTCCGTCCCACGCTGGCGGCGAAGTAGTCGACGGCGCGAGCCGAGATGTCGTCGGCATTGGCTTGGAATCCGTATGCCGTGTCGAGCAGCACCGCGGGGACGGGCGGGGGTCCCAGCCGGTCGAACAGATATCGGTGAGGCTTGATCATGGTCGGGGCCGTCTCCCCCGACCCCATGATGGCGAGCACCCTGGCCATCAGGGAAAAAAGCTCGGCCCGGTTGCGTCATGGATCAGCTCGGCCACCAGGTCCGGATGCTGGGCGTGCAAGTCGTGGTCGCCTTCGATCCAGCGGGTTAACGAGCGGGTCAGACCGGTGGTCGCCCGGGACACTTCGTCTCGCTTTCCCGCCAGCCATCGTGGGCTGGTCGGATCGTCCGCGGGCAGGAGCAGTACCGGCACTTTCACCAACGGGTAGCGCGACGCCGGCCGGTGCTCCCACAGGTTGCGCAGGATCTTCATGTGGTTGGCCCGCGACAGCCACGGCCTGATCGTCCCGTCTTCTAACACTTCCATGTTGGCGAGGGTCCCGGTGATGCCGTCCTCGGGCCAGTCCGGGTGGTGGGTTCGGATCAGGTGTTCGAAGGCCGCTGCACTGGTGCCGATCAGGGGAGGCGGCGCCAGCGCCACCTCGCACGTGGGCCAGTCTGCAAAGCGTCCGGCCAGCTCGATCGTCCCCCCGTCCACCAAGGCCAGGCCGCTCGTGACCTCGGGGTGGCGGGCGGCCAGCTCCAAGATCACGTTGGCGCCCCAGCTTTGCCCCGCCGCGAGCGGGATCCGACCGTCGTCCCAGCCGAGGTCGCCGACGACAGCTATCAGGTCGTCGGTGAGGGTGGCGAAGTCGTACCCGGAATCCGGCTTGCCGGAGTGGCCGTGGCCCCGTTGATCGACGGCCGCGACCGGGTGGCCGGCTGCGGACAGCCGCTTGGAGACTCCATCCCACAGCCGGGCGTTTGACGCCAGTCCGTGCACGAGGAGGACCGGGGCCAGCGGCCCGTCGAGGCCTCTGGTGATCAGATGCAGTTCCGTGCCGTCGCCGGTTTTGACGCTCCGGTGCTCCACCTCGTCAGGCGTGTCGATCGGGACCGGCCGACACAGGGCTGATGGCGATGACGACCCTTTGGTCGCGCACCATCGCCGCTCGGTAGTCATCCCAGTCGGGGTGTTCGCCCTGTACTTGGCGGTACAGGTCGACGAGGGGCTCCATGGCGTCCGGCAGGGAGATGATCTCTACCGTGCCGTCGATCGCCACCCATGCCCCGTAGAAGGCGTCCGTGAAGGCGCACAAAGTGGCTTGCGGGTCCCGGCGCAGGTTGCGGACCTTGTAGGCGGGCTCGCGGCTCGAAATGACAACCCGGCCCGACCCGTCCACTGCGTGGTTGACCGGCGACGGCTGAAGCCGGCCGTCCTGCCTGCGCGTGATCAGCACCGATCGGTGGTTGGCTCGTAGGAAGTCCAGGGCCGCGGTTATCTCCATGGGGTCAAGTCTGGCCGGAAAGGGCTTCTATTGCTTCGCCGAGCAGGTACGTGAGCCACTGGTACACCGACTCCTCAGGGGTGGTCGGAGACCTACTCTCGTCCTCCTCGCTCACGTCGAGGTAGGTGCCGAGGACGAGGCGGATGCTGTTGAGGGCTCGGGTCCAGGCTTGGAGTTGCTCCTCTGTGAGGGTCTTGGCGTCCGCAGTCGATACGAGGAGCTCTAGCTCCTCGCGGTGACGGGCGACGAGGTCTTCCTGCATGAGGTGGCGGTACTCTTCCTGCTTCTCGACGTGGGCCAAGTCGGAGTACGCGGGCGGGAACAGTCGCATCAGCACCGGGTGGCCGGGGTCCTCGAGCAGCTCGGTCAGCTGCGGCGCCAAGTGGCGTAGCACGGCCCGGTTCTCGTCGCTCAAGCTGAGCTGNNCTCGTGGAGGCGGAACACGTCGAGCTCCGCCTTTTCGCGGGGACCGTGGGACACGATGGCCTTGCCCTTGAGGTGGACGTCGAGCATCAACTTCTCGGCTTTGTCGAGGCTGTAGCCGAACAG
>PMHU01000087.1:7551-7673 GCA_003156795.1 Acidimicrobiaceae bacterium | reverse complement strand
GAGGCGGTGACGTTGCCTCCGCTCGGCGCAGTGCCGGTGGCGGTGCCGGTGTTGGTGATCCCTCCGGCGTCCACGTCGGCTTGGGTGGTGGTGTAGGTCGCGGTGCAGGTCTCGCTGGCCGC
>PMHU01000087.1:0-7535 GCA_003156795.1 Acidimicrobiaceae bacterium | reverse complement strand
CATCGGGTCGGTAACCCCGACCGACGACAGCGTGACGTTCCCGTTGTTGGTCACGCCGTAGCTGTAGGTGATCGCGGTGCCGGGGGCCGAGAAGGTGCTGACGCTGGCAGACTTGGAGACCTCGATCGACGGGGATTGAACGGCCGGGATGGTCAACGGCACCGACATCACCACCGCCGATCCTTGCGGCGGCGTACCGGAAGCGGTGCCGCTGTTGGTGATCCCTCCGGCGTCCACATCGGCCTGGGTGGTGCTGTAGGTGGCGGTGCAGGTCTCGCTGGCCGAGGGCGCCAGGGTCGAATCGGGGCAGCTAATCGCTGACAGGCCGGTCATCGGGTCGGTAACCCCGACGGACGACAGAGTGACGTTGCCACTGTTGGTCGCGGTGTAGCTGTAGGTGATCACCGTGCCCGGCGCCGAGAAGCTGCTTACACTGGCCGACTTGGCGAGGCCGATCGACGGCGACTGCTGAGCTGGGATGCTCACGGAATTGCTTGCCGTCACGTCGGTCCCACTGGGGGATGTGGCTGTTGCGGTGCCCGTGTTGTTGATACTTCCGGCGTCGACGTCGGCTTGGGTGGTGGTGTAGGTGGCGGTGCAGGTCTCGCTGGCCGAGGGCGCCAGGGTCGAGTCCGGGCAGCTGATCGCCGACAACCCGGTCATTGGGTCGCTGACTCCAACCGACGAAAGCGTCACGTTGCCGTTGTTGGTCACGGTATAGCTGTAAGTGATCGCGGTGCCGGCGGAGGAGAAGCTGTTGACGCTGGCAGATTTGAAAATTGAGATCACGGGGGTCTGCGTGGCGGGGATCGTCAGTTCGGAGGACGCGTTGACGCCGGCCCCGCTCGGGGAGGTCGCCGTGACGGTACCGGTGTTGGTGATTCCGCCGGCGTCCACGTCAGACTGTGTTGTCGTATAGTCGGCCGTGCAGGTCTCACTGGCGGCCGGTGCCAGGGTCGCGGTGGGACAGCTGATCCCCGACAGGCCCGTCATCGGGTCACTCAGGTCCACCGACGACAGCGTCACGTTGCCAGTGTTCTTGATTGCATAGCTGTAGGTGACCCCGGTGCCGGGGGCCGAGAAGTTGCTGACGTCAGCCGACTTGAGGATCCCGATCGACGGGTTCTGCGTGGCCGGGATCGTCAACGAATCGCTGTTGGATACTTTGGATCCCGAAGGCGACTTCGCGATGACGGTGCCAGTGTTGGAGAGCCCTCCGGCGTCCACGTCGGCTTGGGTGGTGGTGTAGGTCGCGGTGCAGGTCTCGCTGGCCGCCGGCGCCAGACTCGAGTTCGGGCAGTTGACTGCCGACAAGTTGGGCATCGGGTCGGTGACGACGATCGACTTGAGAGTGACGTTGCCGGTGTTGGTCACCGCGTAGCTATAGGTGATTGATGTGCCGGGCGCCGAGAAGCTGCCGACGCTGGCCGACTTGGCAATAGTGATCGACGGGGCGCGGGTAGAGGGGATCGAAAGCGAGGACGTGGCGCTGACCGAAGGCCCGTTTTCCGGAGTTCCGGTGGCGACCCCGGTGTTGCTGACTCGCCCGTTGTCGACGTCTGTCTGGGTGGTCGTGTAGTTCGCCGTGCAAGTTTCACCGGCAGATGGTGCCAGTGTCGTCGTGGGACAGCTGATCGGCGACAGGTTGGGCATCCCATCGGTCACGCCTAACGACGACAACGTGACGTTGCCCGTGTTGGTCACCTTGTAGCTGTAGTCGATGACCGTATTCGCAGCGGAGAACTTCGAGACGTTTGCTGACTTGCTAAGAAGGATGTTGGCATCCTGATAGGCGAAGACCGTCAACGAGTCGCTGTCCGTCACCTTCGGTCCGCTCGGTGGCGTTCCCGTCGCAGTGCCGGTATTGTCAACTTCCCCGTTATCCACGTCAGCCTGGGTGGTGGTGTATGAGGCCGAGCAGATCTCGCTTCCGCCAACGGCCAAACTCGACGTCGGACAACTGACCGCCGACAGCCCTGGCATGGGGTCGGTGACCACGACTGCCGCCAACGGAACGTTGCCCGTGTTGGTCACTTCATAGCTGTAATCGATCGCAGTCCCAGACGACGAGTAACTCGAGACATCAGCTGACTTACTGATCTGAATAGCCGCCTGCGCGGTGCCCGAAGGCTTCGGGGCGCCGAACGCGGCGGGTGTGAACGGTGTGAGCGGTACGGACGTTCCGACAAGGGCTACGAGCCCCACAACGGCAGCCACGGCAGTAGCCCGAACGCGCACACTCGTACGACCTGAAGAACTCATAACGGTCCGCCCTCCTATGGACGAGATGACGACCACTCTGCTGGTGTCTTAAAGAGTTTCTCAGAACTTCCCGGCCTTATTGCATTGCAAACTGCCCAATGGCTCGATGCGGATGAGCGTCAAAAGTTCATCGTCCAGCCACTACCGGTGTCCTTTGAACGTGCGAAACCCCGAATTCAGGTTAGGGCTTCTGCTGTGCCCCATTTGTGGAGGAGTGCCCCCCTGGCTTAAGGCTCACCTGGTATCCCAAAACTGCACAGAAGTCCCGAAGCAACTCATTGCCAACCGCGTCTGCTGTACGTCAGGTCCTTTCAACTGTATACACGTCAACGTCGACAAAAGCAAGGGATCATCTTTGGTCAAACTGTCCGCATCGATTGTTGTCCCAGCAAGTACTTATTGGCGCCCATATTCATGCTCAGGCTCGTATGGCGTAAGCGAGGAAGGTGCATGGCGGAGGTGAGCTCTCCGGAGCGGCCGAGCGCGGCCCTCGTGTTCGCGTGGACGTGAACCCTTGCGGGCTCTGCACCACGGCGAGCGAAGCACCGCCCGGGGTGATCGGCGAGTAAGGCGAGCAGCTCGGGGGTGAACTGGGCTGCGGGGGTGCGACCGAGCTGATCTCGATCCCGTTGCTCGGTGAAGTCACGTAGCCCTTGGTGAAGCTGAGCGTGCCCGTCAAGTCATTGCCGGCGCCGGTCGCCTGAAGCGAGATGCCTGGGGCGGTATCGCCGCCGGTGAGCTCAGGCATGTTCTGGGTGAGCGATGTGGTGATGGACCCGTTTGCGATGCATCCCGAGGTCACATAGCCCCCGCTGTATCCCGCATCCTCGGCGATCCCGTACCCGGAGTAGCCGGAGAATGTGATGGCGGTGGCGGCCCGCCGGTGTAGGTCGCACCTTCGTCCGCCAGGAAGAACAGGGCGGGCCCGATGCGCCGCCGACCGCGGCCGGGTAAAGCCGCGCTGCACCTAGAGCGACTACGACGGCGACCGTAGGCGCCGTCACGTTGCGAGAAAGCTTCATGCTGCCGCCCTCTGGTTGGTGGAGCCGCCTGCGAGTCACATCGCGCTCGACATGGACTGTTCACTGGTTCCGCGCTGGCTGTATCGGTTGGTATTTCGTGCCCGCTCCCCGATCGGCACGCCCACCGAGCCGGACAGCCGAGCCGGTGTCGTAGCAGCATCGGGACCCGACAGATCGACAATCACCGTGGCGTCTCGCGGTTCCACACCGGCGCTCAACACGGCCAGTAGCTATCGCGCTCAGCCGCGGCGGCTCGACCAAACTCCAAGGCTGTCATCGGGCTCGGCGCAGATGCGGGCCCATGCCAATCCCCTTCCCGGCACTCCAAATGAGGATGCCAAAAGGGGTCAGGGCGATCTGGTCCACCGGGGTCCGGGGCAGAGGAGTCGTCTCGACCTCTGACGATATGGTAGCCACGCCCCCGTGACCCGACAACAGAAACCTTCGCGTCCACCCGACCGAGGAGGAGAGGTCCTATTCCCGGTTCTTGAGTTCCTCCGGCTACCCGACGATTGCCCTCAGTCCAGACGGCTCAACCCTGTGGGAGCTGCAATCGGGAGAGACCTACGACGTCCTCGTGCCCATCAACACCAACGGCGAGACCGCCCGGACGGCCATCCCGGTCCCGGTACCCCAACGCACACCCGCGCCGCGGACACCTGCGCCATCAGCCCCAGTCTGGGACCGGCTTTACCTTCCCAGCAACTCGACCGCGGTGGTGATCGCCTTCGGTTCCGACCGCGAACAGAACCGACCAGACGGCTCGAGTCGCAGCCGGTAGGGACCTGGACGGGACACAACGAGCGACCAGAACGATCGCTGAGTCGTTGGTCCGCAGTCCAAAGTCCGCATTCCTACTTTCATCCTACAAAGAGACGGAAGTCGATGGAAGTTGCTGGTACCAGGCGGAAGGCACCGCCCACCAGACTGTAAGCGGAGTCGACGCGTCGGACGACAGAGCCCGGTGGTCCATTCTGAGGTGTACCGTCGATCCGGCCATGCTGAAGAACGCAAGACTCGTACAGTTGGAGACCTTCGCCCGGGCCCGGACGTCCCCTATCCGAGCAGTACTTGGGTCGAGCACCCTCGGCCTGCTGTTGTTGACATCAGGCTGCGGTACTTCGGTCAGTCGAAGTGCCACCGACACGCTTCCGGTCTCGACGGCTCCATCGGTGGCGTCGACCGAGGCGACTACCACCACAACCACGACAGTGCCGTGCGCGCTCTCTATTACCCCAGGTACGGCCGAGACCGTCCCAGTGAGTCAGGTGTGTTCCTCCTCGGGTGCTCCATATTTCGACTCGCCTGAGGCAGCCATGACGTACCTGGCCGGTGCTTGGAATGCAGACAACGTCCAGGACCTCGATTACGTCACTGATCCCGCAGGGCGTCAGGAGATGGACTCCATGGCGACTCTGATGGTGAACCTGCAGCTCAAGAACTGCGTCGCCAACCCGGGAGGCGACGACACCTGCTACTTCACCCACGACATCGCCCAGTCGACCTCGTCGACGACGTACCCCAACCCGATGAACTATCCGCCCGGAGAAGCCGTATTCACGGTGGCACCAGCGAGTACCTCGGGCTGGTACCTCACGAGGGTCGTTCACTGCGGATAACAACTTGCCCTCCGCCTCCATTCGGCGATGTCTGGCAGACAGGGAAGATTCTCGCAATCCGCTGACGGGTTTCGACCGTATGTATCGGTCAGTGAAGCGGCGACAGCTGGAAATCGCGCTCGGGGTCCTGTGGCTCATCGACGGCATGCTGCAGTTTCAGCCGTACATGTTCGGCCAGCAGTTCTTCGCGGGGATCTTGGGGATGGCGAACATGGGTCTGCCCCACCCCCTCTCGAGCGCCGACTATCGCATCGCGGGCCTTCTGGTCACCCATCCGGCGGCATGGAACACGGTGTTCGCGACCTTGCAAGTTGTGATCGGGATGGGTCTGCTCTACGGCCGGACCGCTCGACTGGCGCTGTTGGTTTCAGTTCCCTGGGCCTTGGGCGTGTGGGTCATAGGCGAGGGGTTCGGCGGTCTGTTCATGGCTGGAACCAGCCTGCTCACGGGGGCTCCCGGAGCCGCGCTTCTCTACGGCGTGCTCGCCGTGCTCCTATGGCCCGAGATCCCGCCGCGTGTACTCGATGGCCTCGGCCAGGCGGCGTGGTTCGGTGTCTGGGCGGGTTCGGCGTTGCTCGAACTGGAGCCGGTCAACCATGCGGCGGGAGTACCGGGCGCTCAGATCACGAACGGCGGCTTCGGTCAGCCGGCGTGGCTGGCTTGGCTCAACCGCTCGACAGGACATTTCATCGGGCAAGGAGGAACAGCGTTCGCCGTCGCGCTCGGCGCGGCCGCAGTCCTCGTCGGTGCCGGGGTCTTCTGGCCGGGCAGCCGCCGGGCGGCAATCACGCTCGGGATCCTCCTGGCTCTAGGCGTGGGCCTGCTCGGTCAGGATCTCGGCGGGATCGCCACCGGACAAGGGACCGACCCCGGTACCGGACCTCTCCTAATCCTTTTTGCCCTTGTCTTGTGGCCAGCAAAGAGCTCCTCCGTCCAACCGGCCGCCAACGTCGTGCCGACCGCGTCTCGTCGCTCGTACCGATCGGATCCGCGGCCGCCGCCCGTTCCTATCGGCCAGTCGGTCGCAGTTACTGCCAACAATCAATGACCTTGGGAGAATCGGTGACACCAATTCGAGACCGATGCTTAGTGACCCTGTGCCTGGCAGCTGGTGCGAGCCTGATGCTGGTCGCCTGCGGCAGTCACGTCGCGACCGATGCCACGCCCAGCACCTCCTCGACACCGCCGTCTGCGCCAACGACAACGACGTTGAAGGCGGCGCGCCCGTCACCGGCAGAGTCGACGACGACGTCGCCGGCTCCACGCTCGACGTCGACTGCGACAACGGCAGACTCTGGGGTGGCGATGACCACGTCCCCGACGATGACGCGGCAGGGAACACCTCCAACGTCGCCGACGACTTCCCCACCTCGAACGTCACCCCCGACGACGTCGCCGCGCCCGACTCCTTCCACAACGGCCCCACACATGGTCGTGAAGGTGAGCATCACCGAGTACGCCTTCAGCCCGATGAATCTGACGATCTCATCCGGAACCTCAGTCGAGTTCATCGACGACGGCCAGGTACAGCACACGGCGACGAGCTGCAGCCCCGCCCAGTGTTCGGGTGTGGGCCCCGGGACCGGCTCGGACCCGCCGTTCAACTCGGGCGACCTCAACCCGGGTAGCACGTTTACGGTCCAGCTGAACGGGCTCGGCACTTACAACTACTACTGCATGATCCACGGCTACCAGCTGATGCACGGCACGATCATCGTGATCGCGTAGCCGTCGCAGACGACACCGTTTCGCTCCGAACACTCTCGCCCAGGAGGTATCAGATGAAACCCAAAAAGATCGCCATGATTGCTTTGGCCGTAACTGCGGGCGCCGCCGCGTTGCTGGTGCCACGAGCGACCCACGAGGCCGCGGCCATGACGAACCCGCCTGCCAAGAGCCTCGCGGTATCCATAGTCGCGAGCGGCGGATCGTGCGCGAACGAGTACTGCTTCAGCCCCGCGGACCTGGCGGTCCATCAGGACCAAACAGTGACATGGTCGAACGCCACGTCCGTGATGCACACCGTGAGTAGCTGCACGACCTCTGCTTGCTCGGGCGTCGGCCCGGGGACCGGCACTGATCCAACCTTCAACAGTGGGCTCATTTCACCGAGCGGCACATTTGTGCTCGAGTTTCACGGAACAGGCACGTACAACTACTACTGCATGGTGCACGGCTACCTCGTGATGCACGGCACCATCACGGTGAAGCCCTTCGCCGTCAAGACCAAGACGCTCCCTGCGGGTGTCGTCAGCCACTNNTCGTATTCGGCGACCTTGGGGGCCAACGGTGGTAAGTCGCCCTTTACCTGGACGGTCGTGACCGGGACGCTCCCCCGTGGCCTAAAGCTCAGCACGGCAGGGGTGATCTCCGGGACCCCGAAGGCCTCGGGAACGTCGACATTCAGTGTCGAGGTGACCGATTCCTCGTCCCCGGCGCTCGTGGCCCAGAAGTCGCTGACCATCCAAGTGACCTGAACTGCTGTCCGCACCGTCCCCCGGCCAACCGGCTACCCGGGCGCTTCTAGTCGAGCTGGTCGGAGCGGTGCCGCGACCGGCGCCGGGGCCGCGACGCTAGTCAAGGCCAGCTCCGGTCCGCTCAGCGCCACACTCGCGCCCAGCACTCACACCCC
>PMHU01000122.1 GCA_003156795.1 Acidimicrobiaceae bacterium | reverse complement strand
GACCGTATGGTGGCCCGGCTAGGGATGCCACGGATCAGACTGCACGACCTTCGCCATACGTGGGCGTCGTTGGCGTTGGAGGCGAAGGTTCCGCTCAAGGTCGTCAGCGAACGGCTCGGGCATGCGACCACCTCCGTCACTGCCGACATCTACAGCCATGTGACTCCACCGATGGATTCCGAGGCAGCGGAGACTGTCGCCACGCTGATTTTCGGCCTGTGACCAAGTTGTGACCAACTGGCGCTTTTTTGGGTCCCTGGCGGCCGCGAGCGACGCTCTGACCAGGGCCGGAGCCCACGAACTGGCGTGTCGGAGGGGGGACTTGAANNGGCGCGCCGCCGGGTGCGGCGCAGGCAAGGATCATAGTGTCCGGCCGGCGAGGCATGCGGGGTGCGGGACTACGAGTGGGCCCTGGTAAAGCGCCGGTCGGGCACGAACCACACGACCGCAACGGCAACGTACAGGGCGTAGCTGATCCAAGGGCTCACCCAGGCGAGGCCGACCCCAACGGCATACAGACCGATGGAGATGGTGCCCTTGAGGTCGGAGCCGATGGCGGCCGCCACAGCCGAGTCCTTGCCGTTGGCCCGGATGATCGCCTGCACCAGGATTCCGTACGCGGCTGCGGCCCCCAGNNAGAGCGACCACCCCATAGGCGCAGGCCGGGACGTGGGCGCGGTAGTCGGTGCCTATCCACTTGGTGAGCACTGGAATCAACGACAGCCAGAACAGCACATGGAGGTTCGCCCACATGACGGCCCCGCTGATGCGCTCGGTCGCTCGAAACAGATGATGATGGTTGTTCCAGTAGATACCGATGAACGTGAAGCTCAGTGCGTAGATGAGCAGGTCCGGTAGCCGTTTGCCAAGGTCGTTCCATGAGGTTCCGTTCGGAGCCTCCAAACCAAAGGCCATGATGGTGATGATCACGGCCATGACGCCGTCGCTGAAAGCTTCGAGGCGATCCGTGTCCCACCGGCCAGAAGCCGAGGCCGCGGCAGGCGGATCCGTCATTGTGTCCCCGCGTCCGCCGCCAGGCGAGCGAGAATGTCGCCGATGCCGCGTGACAATAGCGAGATGTGCCCCTCGCCCTCTCGCAAGAATCCGGTCGAACCCGGAACATGCGACGCCAGCCACTCCCCGTGCGACGGCGGGACCATCCGGTCCAGGTCGGCCCGCCACACTGCGACGGGCACGGAGACCTCCTCGAGGTCGAAGCCCCACGGGCCGATGAACGCCTGGTCGTCGTCCCAGTAGCCCTTCGAACCCGTCGATGCCGCCAGCCGAAACCACCGGGCCATGAAGTCCGCGAAGGCTCCATCGAGGACGGCCCGATCGGGCTCGGACAGCAAGCCTCCCAGCGCCTCGATCAGCTGGTCAGCTGCGATGTCTTCGAGAGATCTCATCAGCTCCTCGACGCGCTCCTCCAGTCCTGGATCGCCGGCGATGAGTGCTTCGAACTCGGCGACGTTTTCGGGGCCCATCCCAGCGGTCCAGTCGAGATCCGTCACGCCGTAGTAAGGCGCCACGCCCGCCACGGTCGCCACGGCTGCGCATCGCGACGGGAGCAGGGCCCCGCAAGCGATGGCGTGCGGCCCACCCCCCGACCACCCAGCCGTGACGAACCGCCCGGCTCTCAGATGATCGAGGACCTCTGTCACGTCGGACGCCGCGTCGGCGACCGAACGCCCGACCTTCCTGCTGGATGTGGCGTAACCCGGTCGTGACAAGATGACGACCGGCCATCCGAACTCTCCAGCAGCCGTAACCAGCCCGTCCCACAGCAACGCCGCGCCCGGTTGGCCGTGATGGAACACGAGGACCTCGGCACCTGGGTTCAATGCTCCAGAGCACTCGTAGTTGATCTGCCGGCCGTCCGAATGCTTCAGCTGCGCCACTGAGAATCCCCCGAATTCAGTAGTGCCAAGGGAACTTGGACCAGTCGGGAGAGCGCTTCTCGAGGAAGGCGTCGCGCCCTTCGACGGCCTCGTCCGATGCGTAGGCCAGACGGGTGGCCTCCCCCGCGAACATCTGCTGCCCCACCAGCCCGTCGTCGATCAGGTTGAACGCGTACTTCAGCATGCGCTGCGCCGTCGGGCTCTTCGAGTTGATCTCCTTGGCCCATTCGAGGGCCGTCTGCTCGAGCTCGGCATGGGGCACCGCGGCGTTGACCGCCCCCATGGCCTGCATCTCCGCCGCCGTGTACGTCCGACCGAGGAAGAACATCTCACGGGCGAACTTCTGGCCGACTTGGCGGGCCAGGTAGGCAGATCCGAACCCGCCGTCGAAGCTGGCCACGTCGGCGTCGGTCTGCTTGAAGCGGGCGTGCTCGGCGCTCGCCAGCGTCAGGTCCGACACCACGTGCAGGCTGTGGCCTCCGCCGGCCGCCCAGCCCGGTACCACGCACACCACGACCTTCGGCATAAAGCGGATGAGGCGCTGGACTTCGAGTATGTGCAACCGCCCGGTACGGGAAGGGTCGAGCGTGGCGGAGTCGTCGCCGGACGCGTACTGGTAGCCGTCCCGCCCGCGGATGCGCTGGTCACCGCCGGAGCAGAACGCCCAGCCCCCATCCCGAGGCGAAGGCCCGTTGCCGGTGAGCAGCACGCACCCAACGTCGGGGGTCTGGCGGGCGTGGTCCAGGGCCCGGTACAGCTCGTCGACGGTGTGGGGCCGGAAGGCGTTGCGCACTTCGGGGCGATTAAACGCAACTCGGACCGTACCTTGATCGAGCGCCCGATGATAGGTGACGTCCGTGAAAGAGAACCCTGCCACTT
>PMHU01000164.1 GCA_003156795.1 Acidimicrobiaceae bacterium | reverse complement strand
CCATCGGAATACGTCCCGGTGGCGGTGTAGTGTTCCGTCTCTCCGAGCGCCAGCGCGGCCGTCGACGGCGAGACGGTCAGGCTTGCGAGCACGGCGGGGCCGACGGTCACCACGGCGCCACCCGAGGTCGAAGACGAGGGATCCGTGGCCGTGACCGTCACGGACCCGCCACCCTGACCGGTAACGAGGCCCGCCGACGACACCGTCGCCGTCGACCCGTTCGAGCTAGACCAGGTCACCGATTTGGTCAGATCCTTGGTCGTCCCATCGGAATACGTCCCGGTGGCCGTGAGCTGTACCGTGGCGCCCTTGGCGACGTTGGCCGTACCCGGCTGCACTGTCAAGCCGACAAGCGCCGCGGCGCCGACCGTCATGACGGCCGTGCCTGCCAAGAGCGAAGATGGATCCGCGGAGGTGATCGTCGCTAGACCCGCAGCCTGCCCTGTCACCAGACCGGTCGACGAAACTGAAGCTGTCGACGCGCTCGACGAGGTCCACGTCGCCGAGGTGGTCAGGTTCTTGGTCGTCCCGTCCGAGTAGAGCCCGGTGGCAGTGAGCTGCTGGGTTTCGCCTTTGGCCACGTTCGCCGTGGCCGGCGACACCGTGACGGCGAGGAGCACGGCTGGTAGGACTGTCACCGCCGCCGTGCCAGAAAGGAGAGCGGCCGTATCGGTCGCAGTGATCGTCGCCACGCCTGTCCCGTTCGCGGTCAGCAGACCTTGTGAACCCGACGCGTTGGATACCGTCACGACGGCCGTGCTCGAGGACGACCAGGTGACCTCGCTCGTAAGATTCGCGGTCGATCCGTCCAGGTAGTGTCCCGTCGCCTCGAACTGCTTCGTCTCCCCCTTCGGCACCGAAGCGACCGCCGGGGCGACGGTCACGGAGACCAGCAACGAGTCGGCCGACGCCGGCACCTCGCTCGCGACGAGGACGCCGGCGACGAGGACCACCCCGAGGAAGCCGACCCCAGCGCTCCGCACGAAACCGAGCCGTCGCGGTCGAGACCTCCCGGCCATCCTCATGGTGCCCCTCCATCCGACCCAGCCGCGGCACGAACGGCCTGACTGGTGGACAAATCATATCAATCCAGCAGACGTTGTGCCCACAAGAGGATCTCCGGCTTTGCCGACTTTACGCGTGCGGGAATGTCACCTTTCGCCGGGCGGGTCGAGGCACCTCGGCCCGCCCGGGTCGATCGCGGTCAGGTATTAGGCCGTTACACGTCGGCCGGGCGAATCGCTCCATCGGTCGCGAGCTCGTCGAAGGATTCCTGAATCCAGTCGGCTACCCGCCATGCGTCGGGCACCTGCCCTTCGTCGGCGGCGATCCCGTAGTGGGCGTGGCCGCCGTAGACGATGGACGTGATGTTGAGGCCCACGCCGTCGAGCACGATCGAACATGGATAGATGCCCGTCACGACGGCGCCGGCGAATCGTACCGGGAGGGGTGGTCCGGGAACGGTTGACACGATCAGGTTCTTGCGGTCAGCCGTCGGAACCGCGCGGCGGCGAAGCGTCTGGCGGGCGCGGTCCAGGATTGGCGGGATGATACGTGCATCCAAATCGCTTTGGTATCTATCTGAGAGAGCCTCTCCCGGATCTCGCGTGAAACGGAGGCTGTCGTGGGTGAGACGGAGCCGCTCGATCGGATCGATCTCCTCCGTGTGAAACGGCGCTAGCACGCAATAGAAGTGGTTGCCGAACACCATTCTGCGATCGTTGGCACGCGTCGAGAGTGGCAGCATGGTGACGAGAGGCGACCTCACGAGCTCGTCGTGGGCGAGAAGCCATCGCCGGACGGCTCCCGCGTAGATCGCGACCACGACGTCGTTGGTCGTGAACCCGTGCCGGCGCCTGATCTCGCGGATCTTGCTGACGGGTAGCCGGCCGTATGCGAAGGCGCGCCCGGCCGAAGGTGACCCGTTGAAGCCGGTCGTCGGCGGAATCGCAGTACCGTCGACGACCGGTTGCGGGCCCGCTTCCGGTTGAGATCCCTTGGCATGAGCGCGTATCCCGAGGTCGGCTCGGCGGTGCTCGGGCAGGCGCATCAGGCGAGCGACGCAATGAAACACCCCGTGCCCCGCCATTCGTACGTCGCTCGATCTCCTGGCAGGGCCGGCCACCGCGGGGGGCCCCACGCGGCGACTGGGCCCGTCCACCAGCAAACGGATGACTTCGACCGCAGATTCGCCGTCCATGCTTGCGTGGTGGAATTTGAGGAGTACACCCGTCTCGCCGTCGGGCAGACCGTGCATGAGATGCACTTCCCAGAGCGGCCGAGAGCGGTCCATCGGGCGAACTACCTCACGCGCTACGTGGGCCGCTACCGCTTCGGCGTCAGATAGCGGCGGAAGCTGCGTCTCCCGGACGTGATGCGCAACGTCGACGTCTGGAGCCTCGACCCAGTACGGATGGTCGAGCTCCAAAGGAACTCGATGAAGCTGCCAGCGAAAGGGCGGGATCTGCGGTAGCCGCGCCGCTACCCTGTCTCGCACGTCCTCCAATCCCAAAACGCCGCCGTCCGGTGCCGGCGCGAGCGTCAGGAGGATGGCCACGTTGCCGCTTTGGAGCCCGTCCTCCCTACTAAGAAACTGTGCGTCGGCTGCGGTGAGCTGTCTCACAACGGGCCTTCGTGTCATTTGCCGCCTGACCATCGTTTGCTCGTGAGCTACCGAAGTTTAGGCGAGAGTTGCGGCACAAACCGGACCTAACGTGCCCAGGGGAGCCCGCCGCCAAAGTCCTGATCAGTTCTCAGGGGCCGGTCAGTCGCAGGCAACCGTCGGGGATCCAGCTGGGACGCGGAGCTGGTCCTGAGCCTGTGATCTGGAAGAGATAGGCCCCGCCGGTAGCGCCCGAAAGCTCATAATGGAGCAAAAGGTGTCCGACACTCATGAAGTACGACAGGAAGATTGCTTCGGCGTCGATCGGTGTGTCCGAACCTCGAGAGTCGAAGTACACCCATACTCGCTCGCCGACTGGCAGCTGCGATACGCCCGGGACGGCATTGCAACCAGCCGCGGACGCAACGAAGCTGAATTCTCCGGGGCTGGGGAGTCGGTCCCGCACTCCGTACCAGTCCCATGCCTCCGTGGCCCACGGGTCCTGGATGTAGATCACGTCGCCCGGTTCGATGTGCTTGACGATGAAAGCGGCGGACTGACGCCCGGAGGTGACATCGAGGGGCCGACCGAAAATGCTCACGCCTCGCCATAGTCCGGACCAACTAGTGGCCGCGACCGCTGCCACAACCAGAACGGCCACCAAGCGTTGACCGCCCAGAGGGACCCTCGGCCGGACCGCCTTGTTGAGGGGCGGGATGCCCGCGCACATTAGGATGAAGATGAAGGGGAAAAGATATAGCCCAAGGCGTTGGCGCAAGGGATAGACGCGCAGAAAGGCGAAGACCACCCCAAGCACGATCGGCAACACCACCAACGGGGTGGTCCAGCGGCGAGACCTTTGGGTCACCAGGACCAGAATGCCGACCGCCCCCAGCAAGAGCACGAGCGCGGGGTGCTCGAGCCGGCCGGGGTCAGCGAACAGGGCGTTGACGTCGTGGTATAGCCAACGCGCTGACTTGGCGACGCCGAATGGCTTAGGCGGATACCCGGCGACCCAATAGTTTTGAAGCAGGCTGGATTGCGACTGCTGGCGCAGGGCCGACAGGTAGTCCTCCAAAAGCACGACCAGCGGCAAGAAGGCGGCGACGCCGACCCACAGCAGGCCCCGGCGCTGGCGTACCCAGCGCAGGAACAGAACCACGCCGCAACCGGCCGCGACCAGGATGCCCGGCTGGGAGAACCAGATCACGCAGGCCGCCGTTACCGCCCACCAAGCGGCCGGCCCAAAGGCTGGGGAACGTTCGAGGACCGCGATCGTGACGGCCACGATCAGCAGCGCGCAGGTGATGTCGCTGCCGTACTGTTTGACGTCTGATGAGTAGAAGATGATTTGGGGCGACATCGCGAAGACGAGCATGGCAATTGGCATCACCCAGCGGCCGGCCACTTTCCACGCCACGTACGGAAACAGCCCGAGCGCGAGCAGCGAAGCCACGAACGGCACCAACCGAAGCGAGAACTCCGAAATGCCGAACACATTCGTCGATAGACGCTCGGCCCAGAACCATCCGATCGGCGCCGCCTGCCCGTTTGACGTCGTATGCATGAGTTGGCCAAAGGAACGGCCAACTATGTCGCGCACGACCGCGATTTCGTCCGGCCACAGGGAACGGTTGTAGATGTACTCGCGCGAGCGGAGGCCCACACCGACTAGCGCCGCGATCAGCGGGAACCATCCGCAGTAGACCCGTTCCCATACCGAGGGCCGCTCGCGACGATGGGCGGCGCGGCCACTTCGCGAACGCTGGAACGCCAACTCAGCGGGGGCGGTCATCGCGTTCTTCTAGTCGGAAAGTCGTTCGATTGCCACCGGAGCTGCGGCCATGCCGTGAACTTTAACCATGGGAACGCCGGACGGGAGCGACCGCCGTCGGTTCCCTCCCTGTGCGTGTTATAGGGGGCCATGCCGTGACCGAGGGTTCGACCCCCTCGGCCACTCCCTGGCCCCCGCAGGGCGACCCCCATCGCCACGTTCCCGCCCCTGTCGAGTCACCAGAGCTAGGCCTTGGCTAGGCCTTGGCTAGGCCTCGGCCAGCCCTCGGCGGCCGCTGATTGCGAGCACCGCTCCGATGACCACGAGCACGGCGCCGATCGCCAGGCCCACTTCGCCCCGGCTGGTGTGTTTCGCCTTGGCGTGCGCGATGTATCCCGGAAAGAAGCTCGGCAACGAGTGCGCCGGCACGGAGACGTACAGGATGCCCCCCGCGATGGCAAGTATTCCGACGACGATCACCAATGCTGACACCCAACGCATAGGGATTCCACCTCCGCGACCGTGTTTGCGGTCGAATCACAAAGCTGAGATGAACGGGGCTTCGGACTAACGGGGGCGATCCTAGCGGCTTCACTCGCCGGCCGGTCCGGCTGCCGCCAAGCGATGGTCATAGACCCCTCCGAGTTGGCCGATCTTGAGTGGGACTACGCCCCCGAGCGGGTCCGGACTGGACGAATCCGACATCGATACGCCGGCTGAAGTCTGATCTCGTACCGTTCGGCCCAGTGACGCCACGAACAACGCCCGTCAGATGCTTCGGATTAATCCGGAGGCGCCGCTGCCCTCGGGCTTGGATCCCGTGTTAGGCGGGCAGCGGCAATCGGTCGGGGCTTACCCACTCATTGCGGGCGAGCTGACCCGCCAAGGTCCGGCTTTTCCAGTGCACGGCGGGAAGCCCCGAATCGAGCAGCCCGGGGTTGCGGCTTATGAAGCCGGTAAATCCGGCTTCACCTGTGTCGCGGTCCAAGTGGCGTTTCGTCAACTCGACCCAAGCCAAGGTGAGCGTGCGGTGATAGCGCTGAGGCATGTCGTGTCTTTCGGCGATCTCTTGTAACCACGAGCAGAGCACCTCTCCGGCGTCGCTACCCTTCGACCGACAGGCCAGCCAGGCCAGGTGGACGTGTTCGCGGTGACCGAATCCTTGCGCTCCCGCCATCACCTCTGCCAGAGCGGTGTCGAGACCGCGGAGACGGTCGGAGCCGTGCGTTTTGGACACACTGTGATGGTGCCACAAGGTCGGCTGGCTGGGAAGGCCTGCTTCACTCGGCCTTCTGGGCGTCAACCCCGGCTCCACCGGCCATCGCCTTCGGTATCAGCGGTGCTCACCGCAGGTCGCCAGCGAGTCAGCTGTTGTACTCGACGAAGTACATACTCCCCGGCGTAAACGTACACAGCACCCCCGAAGGCATCGAGTCGCCGTACTTATCTGCCGCAAGTCCGAGAGCGTGCTCCATGGAGCCACCCGTCGCAATCTCGAAATGACCCTCTCCGTGCAGTTCGCGACGCTTGCCCCAGTCGTCCTTATAGTCGTCCACCGTAAACGCGAGGTGGCCGCTCTCCTGGAGGTTGCGCAGCAGGATCGACCCCTTCCGAGCGAAGAAATACACGCGCTGCTCGTCATTGACATACGGCGCAGTATTGGCGTGAGGCATACCGGTGAATGACGATGTCGAGAGCGTCAAGGTGTGATGCGTATTGAGGTAGGTCACTACCTCCGACGTGAACTCGGTCTTTACCGTTTCCATCGTGCTCCAATCCGGGACTTCAAATGACCTGCGGCTTGCTGGCAATGCTACTCGTCATCGGGGGAGGCGAGGCCTGTTGCTATACCTTGCCGGCTTGGCCGGTGCAGCCCTGATCGGGTACCAGAAGGTGCCAAGGCCTCGGCAGTGCGCCCGGGCCGGAGCCGGACCAGTCCTCCGCGGGTTTGTCCCGCTTGGCCACCGGCTACTCCTCGCCTGGTTGGGTTACCAGGTACCGGTCGAGGTGCTCAAAGTCAGGCTGGCCAGTCCACCTAATGATGCGCACCCAGTCGCGACAGCCCCGCCTGCACCGGGCCAGTTCGCATCGGACAGGGTCGCCTTCGGGTTCGGAAGGGGCGCAAAGGACTGAGCCACCGCGCCGCGCTTCACGGCGATATCGGAGAGGTTCGCGGCGCCGGTTACCTTGAACGCTGACGGCTGTGTCCACTTGGTCGGGTTGCTGCCCGCGGGTGAAGTCCAGGTCATCTTGAACTTGCCCGCAGGAGCAGGAAGCGTGACGCCNNATGGTGGCGCAGTTGTTGGCGCTATTTGGGATGCTGAATGTGAGCTTTCCGACGATGCTTCCCAGGGCCACGAAGCCCGCATTCGTGATGCATGGGCTCGCCGAGTTCCCCAATGCCGCCTGGACGGTGAATGTCTCAGTGCTGGCGGTTCCGCCGTTCATGAGCGGCGGGGTGAAGGTGATGGTGCCGTTCCACACACCGCCAGCGGGGCTGCAGGTCACCTTGCCTGGGAGGTTGGTCCCGTACGTGACGGCATGGGCGGCCACGGAGTCGAGTCTGACCAACAGAAGCGACATCAATACAGTTGTTGCGAGGATGAGAACAAGCCTTCGAGCCATTCAAAGCCCCCCGTTCGGACCGAGCCCCGTGAGTCGAGTGGCTCTGCCTGCAGTATGTCCCACCGTCACCGCCCGAACAAGTGACGGACCCTCTACCGCGTCGGGAGCAGGGTTCGGTGGCATGATTGCGGCGTCACTGCCGCTAGAGATGAGGAGGTTGACCCATGCACGCCACCGTCGTCCACGCCAACATCAACGATCTGGCCGAAGCGAAGCGCGGACTCGACGAACAGGTACTACCAACGTTGAAGAGTGCGCCTGGGTTCGTTGGGGCCTACTTCGTTGCCCTGGACGAAAGTCATGGCGTCTCCGTGGCGGTGTTTGAAACCGAAGAACAGGCAAAGGCCGGTGCTCCCCCCGAGGGTGCAGTGGCCCCTGGTGTCACTATGGACACCATCCAGTTCGGCGTGGTCATCGGGGCCGCCTGACGTCCGACGCTCGACATCGATGACCCGGTCCGGAGGCGGTCCGGTCGATCTCCTCGTCGTCGGCTTTCCGGGATCCGGACGCGGCGAGCCGCGGGTCGGGCATTCGGGTGAGTAGGCGAGGGACGGCTCGCGCCGCTGTGGCTGCCGGTTGAGCTTGAATCGGAGGGCGGGTGGCGTCGTCTTCCAACGGATCTACCGGGTTCATGAGGTCCTCCAGTCGGGCGTCCCGCAACCACAGGAGACCCGATCTCCGGCAATGACTTAAAGACGGTGGGCGTCACTGTCTCGTGAAGCCCGGCGAGACCGTCAAAGTCTTTCACGGGCGATCTGCGGGTCAGGACAGGTGCCCAGGTGATTCAGGTTGCGTCAGCACCGAGTTGGAGAAGAACAAGGCGGCTGTCGGTTTGTATCCACTCTTCGGCAAGACGGCCATCGTCGTCGTAGCGGAAGATATCCGTTAGCTCGAAGGTCACCCGTTTCCGACGATGCCCCGCTTGATGGTCAGATCGTCGAAGGCTGCCCGAAGGGCCGCGAAGTAGTTTTCGAGACCCTCGTGGTCCCACTCGCGTCCGTCTTGACCGTGGAACTTGAAGTCGGGCGCGAAATAGGCATCGACCTCGGCTTGGCCTTCTCCGGTGACCTCCAGTTCGCCGATGCGGATCAGCCCACGGACGAGTTCATCTCGGCTCAAGGCTGCGACCATCTGTCCTCCCATCCGCGCCTTCAGGGTGATGTTACGGTGGGCTCATATTGTTTGCGGAGATCCTCCTGAGGAGCCAGCACGGCGTCCAGGAGACGACGCGTGATTCGGCCTGGGTTCAATCCTCGGCGCCCGAATGGATTCCGGCCCAGTCGGCGATCACGCTGAATCGGCCCAGGAGACGGCACCGCTCCCGATCTTCTATTCTGTCAAATTCTCTGAAGAGTCCAGATCCGGGGGCCTGACCATGAAGTTTGCAACGATCCGCAGCCATGGCCGCGGTAAGGCGGCACAGATATCGAACCCGAGGAGGTTGCGCGCGATCTTTGCGGGCGGCACTGCGCTCGCTGTGGCAACGGCCGGGTACATGTTCGCCCCGACGACATCGGCCGGTGCCGCGGGCGCCGCCGGATCCAGGCCCGAGTTCGACTCGCCGTCCGGCCTGGCCGTCGCCGGAGGCGAGCTGTGGGTGACCAACAAGCGCGGGAACTCGGTCACCGAGATCGACCCTGCCAACGGTTCGCGGGTCGCGACCCTGCGCGGGGCGAGCTACGGGTTCAACAGGCCGATCGCCATAACGAGCGCCGGATCGGACCTCTTCGTCGCCAACCGCAGGGGTTCCGGCGGCTCGGTGACCGAGATCAACCCCACCACTGGCGCTGCTGTAGAGGTGATCTCAGGGTCCCAGTTTCAGTTCGACAAGCCGGTTGCCATCACGGCGAGCGGCTCCACGCTCCTAGTCCTAAACCAAGGTGACACCAAGAAGGATCCCTCGGCGCTGGGCTCCATCACCGAGATCGACGCCTCGACCGGTGATTTGATCCAGGTCATCTCGGGATCGAGCTACGCGTTCGAGGATCCCGTAGCTCTGGCAGTATCCGGATCCGACGTGTTCGTAGCCGATAACACCAACAGCGCTGTCACCGACGTCGTCATCTCCGGTGGCTCGCTTGAGAGCGTCATCACCGGTGGCGGCCTGGACGGCCCGAGCGGGATCGGTGTCTCGAGCGGCTACGTCTGGGTCTCCGACTCGGTTAGCTCCGCCGCAACACAGATCGACGCCTCGACCGACGCCGTCGTGGACACCTACAACAACAGCGACGGTGCCTACGGGTTCGGCTCCCCGTCGGTAGTGATTGGGACGACATCCGACGTGTACATCACCAGCCCGTTCGGCTCGAGTCCCATGGTCACAGATGTCGATGCGACCTCGGGCACCCCCTACTGGTTCGAGTGCGATACCAACTCGCCCGACCCTTACTTCAGCTTGCTGTCGGCCCTGGCCGTCGACGGAAACTACCTCTGGGTGGCCAGCCGCTCCGGAGCCAACAACCCCTACCCCGACGCCGCGACCGGCTCGCTCACGGAGATCGAGTTGAGTACCGGAGCGGAAGTCCTCAGAGTCCCCTCCTCCTAATGATGGGAGTCCGCTCGAGAGGGGCGAGTGTCCGAGTCGTTCGCGCCAGAGGCGCAGCCTTAGTAGCGGAAACGGCTTTAGCAGGCGATGACGGCCACGGGGGAACGCTGGCGTCTCTGTTGATTTCCGACGTGATCGGGAGTCGGGCGACAGGTGCCTACGGACACTCGCCGTACGGGTCCCAGGTTCGGCCGCTTTGGACCGCCCCGGGAGAGATCACGGCTCCGGACGAGAAGTTCCAGTAGGAGTTGGAGGCTTCGTTTTCGTAGCTGATCGGGCAGGCCGGGTCGGCGATGATGATCTCGGGAACGCCGTCGGGGCAAGTGAACCTCGTCCCCGGCACACAGGTGTAGGCGACGGCCTGAGAGATGCCGACCGTCAGAGGCCGCGGCCGGCAGTAGTGGGCGAATCCCGGTTTGGCGTGGGCCGCCAGATAGGTGAGGGCCACCGAGCACTCGTCGGCCGTCGTCACCGCCACCGCAGTCGTTACCACGACCTTGGGGGGCGCTGCAGTTGTCGCGGCTGCAGACCTGATGGATGCCGCTGTTGTCGTCGGCGTGGTCGTTGGCGGAGGCGCAGCGGTGGTCGGCGAGGTCGGCGACGTTGCCCGGGCACCGACGGACGGAGAGGTGCTCCGGTCCGAGACGCCTGGCGCGGCTGTCAGTTGTGCCCTTGCCATGAAGATCGAAGCCTTGGCATTGGTCCGGGCGCCGCCGGTCAGATTCAAGGCGGTAGCGACGGCAAAGACAGCTACTACGGCCGCCGCCAGCATCGCCCCGTAGGCCAAAGCGGGATGACGGTAGCGGCCCTCGTCTGTTGGCGCCGATGAGGGGAGCTCGGGNNGGGCCTGGGACGACCGTCATCGACGATCTTGCCCCCTTCCGATCCAGGATCGATCCTTGGCTGGGACCGGACAGCAACCGGACTTCCGCGCCGCGCGCGGAGATAGAGCGATATCCACTTCACCTGTCTTATTCCTTTTGGTTAGACAGGCGAGGTGGGGTTCGTGCTCGCTCCCCTTCGGCTCCACGACCAACTACCGCCGAAGGATCATTACGTCCCTCACCCTGTGTACAGCCATCGTACGCCCTCACGGAGCCTGAATACGACGGGGAGCCCAATTGGCGAACAACTGCGATTCTCCCGCAAATCGGTCGGGCCACCGCCGCACACAGGCACCAGCACCCGAAAGGACCGGCGCTTCCGGCGTCCTTATCGGACATCAACGAAGCGCTCTTAAGGTCAAGACCTCGACGGCCGACGTAGTTGAAGTACCGGATTAACGCCCCGGCCACCGCGTCTCACCGCGATGGCAACCTGGAGAGAGCGTCGCACGCCTCTGTGCTGCTCCACTTTGCGCAGCCGCTCCGACCGAAGGCGGATCCATGACAACTCGAATCGCCCGCTTCCCGCTCAGGATCGCGGCCGCCGTCGGGCTGCTAGTCGCGGCCATGATCGCAGTCACCGTCACCGACGGGAGTCCAGCCGGCGCCGCGCAAGCCCCCGTCGGTCTGGGAACAGCCGCCAGTTTCGCCGTCCTCGCCGGCACCACCGTGACCAACACCGGCCCGTCAGTCATAAGCGGTGATGTGGGAGTGAGTCCAGGGACGGCCATCACCGGCTTCCCGCCAGGCATCGTGGTCGATGGCAGCCTTCACGCCGCCGACGCGGTCGCGGCCGGGGCTCAAGCCGACACCACCATCGCCTACAACGATGCCGCGGGTCGCACACCAGTCACCACCGTGACCGCGGACCTCGGCGGCCGAACGCTGGTATCCGGCGTGTACTCCGGAGGCGCCCTCGGGCTCACCGGCACCGTAACCCTCAACGCCCAAGGCGACCCTAACGCCGTGTTCATCTTCCAGGCTGCCAGCACGCTCATCACCTCATCAGCCAGCGTCGTCGCCCTCGAAGGTGAAGCCAGTGCCTGCAACGTCTTCTGGCAAGTTGGCAGTTCGGCCACGCTCGGCACCGGCTCGGTGTTCGTCGGCACCGTCCTGGCCCTGACCTCGATCAGCGCTACCACCGGCACAACAGTGGCCGGTCGACTGCTGGCGCGCAACGGCGCCGTCACCCTAGACACCAACACCATCACCGCACCCATTTGCTCGACCCCACCCACCACCACTACCACCGTGCCAGGCACTACCACCGTGCCGGCCACGACCATCCCGGTCAGCTCCACGACCACCCCGGTGTCGCCCACCACTATCCCGGGCGCCACGACCGTGCCGTCATCGGCGACTACCACCGCCGGAGCGAGCACCTCGACGGCCACCACATTGGCTGGCGGAGGCGGCGCCACGAGCGGCGGAGGTGGAGGCGGTGCCACTCTTGCCAAAACCGGGCCACTGGCCGCCACCGGCACCAACGCCATAGCCACCCTGACCGGCGGCCTGCTGGCGATGGGCATCGGCGGAGCGGTGCTGTTGACAACACGGCGATTTCGAAGGACACGCACCTAATGGACGACAGGCGCAACCGATCGGCTCAACGAACCAGCGTTCCTGGTACCGGTCAAACGCCGGCGAACAGAAATCAGGTCACCCAATGATACGAAAGCTCCTTGTCCTTGCAGGCACCGTCGTCACACTTACAGCGGCGACCGCCCTACCCGCCGCGGCTGCCACGCCAGTTAGCTTCACGCTGACGGCCGGAGCGCTATCGATTAGCGCACCCACGGCGGCGGTCTCCCTCGGATCGCAAGTGGCTTCAACCACTTCGAGCATTATGAGCGGCCAGATCGGCATCGTTACCGTGACCGACCAGCGGGGCGGCACCACCACGTGGACGGCGTCGGTCATCTCCACCGCGTTTACTCCTACGGCCGGCCCGGCCGACCCCGCCGTCAACGTCAGCTACGGGGCGGGTCTGATCACCGTGTCCCCGACCGTGGTCGCGACCGGGATCGCGGCTTCGGATCTGACCGGCGTGTCGACGGTCGTGACCGGTGCCAGCACCGGGATTAGCTCCGCCAGCTGGAATCCGACCATCTCCGTGACGGTTCCCGCCAACTTCGCCCCCGGCGTCTACGCGGCCACGATCACTCACTCGGTCGCGTAAGCAAGCGAATATCTGTCTTGCCCGGCCGGTCAGTTGTCCTAGCGCTGCTCCTCTTGACCGCGGCGACCGTTCCGGCTACCAAGGCCCTCGCGTCGCCTGGCGTCGGTCCCAGCGCGACAACGGGCGGTATCGGGATTCAGCTCGTCGCCGCGGCGGAGACCCCGCCCGCTGACCCTCTTGCCCGCAACTACGTCGTCGACCAGCTGTCACCGGGCGCGAGCATCAGACGCATCATCGAGATCAGCAACACCACCCACGCCAACGCCGATGTTGCGGTGTACCCAGCCGCCGCAGCCATCGTTGGGGGCAGCTTCCAGTTCGCTCCCGGCCGCACCCAAGACGCGCTGTGCAGCTGGGCATCGGTCCGCCGCGGCATCCTCCACTTGGCGCCGGGTACCGAGGCAACCGACACGCTGACCATCAATGTGCCCACCAACGCCGTCTCCGGCCAGTACTACGGAGTCGTTTGGGCCCAAGTATCCTCGCCGCCGCCGCCTGGAGGCGGCGTCACCCTCACGAACCGAGTCGGCGTCCGCATGTACCTGTCGGTGGGGCTCGGCGGTGCACTGCCGTCAAACTTCGTTATCGGCGCGCTCACCGCGAAGCGCTCCTCGACCGGCAAACCACTCGTGGCAACGACCGTCCACAACAGCGGGCAGGCCACACTCGACATCACCGGGAATCTGATGCTCTCCAATGGACCGGGTGGCCTGAGCGGCGGCCCATTTGCCGTCAAAGTGGGATTGGTTCTCGCGCCGGGCGTTTCGGAGCCGGCCACCGTGGCGCTCGACTCGGGACTACCTCGCGGGCCGTGGCGAGCTGACCTCTCGCTCGTCAGCGGGCTGACGAAACGTACGGCCGTGGCGACGATCACCTTCCCTTCTAACGCCGCCACGAAGACGCCGGGAATGAAGGTTGGACTACCTGCGCTGCTCGTCGTCATCGCTCTCTTCGTCTTGCTGGGGATCACCGCGACCGCGCTCGGGGTCTCGCGCCGCCGCCGCCCGAAACCGTCATGACCGTCTCGAGCCCGGCGACAGACAACCAAGATGCCATTCAGATGGAAGCCGAACTACGGCTAGTAGAGCGCCAGACCGCGGAGACGCTGAGGTTGCTGGAGGCACTGCTGTCCAAAGCGCCGGTCGGCTTCGGGTTCGTGGACCGTGACTTCAATGTGGTTCGCCTGAACGAGACGTTGGCCGAAATCAACGGATCGACGGTCGCCGAGCAACTCGGCCAACCCGTGGCCGCAATAGTTCCGCTGCTCTGGCCACAGATCGAACCGCTTTACCACCGCGTCCTCGACAGCGGCGAAGCCCTCCTCGACATCGAGGTCCACGGTCCGTCGGCAGCCGACCCGGCAGGGACTCGGCACTGGCTGACGAGCTATTATCCGGTCTCGTTGGAAGAGAAGGTCATCGGGATCGGCGTCATCATCATCGACATCACTGAACGCCAGAAGGCCGAGGAGGCTCGTCGACAGCTCGCAGCCATCGTCGAGGGTTCTGGTGACGCCATTTTCGGCGTGACCACCGCCGGCATGGTCACGTCTTGGAACTCAGCCGCCGAGCAACTGTTCGGATACACCGCCGAGAGGATCGTCGGTCAGTCATGGGGTGTGCTTACTCCCGCGGGACTGATCACTGAGCACGAGGAGATACAAGTTCGCCTCAACGCTGGCAATCCCGCGGAGCACATTGAAACGAGGCGCCGCTGCAGTGACGGCAGCGAGGTGGACGTGCTCGTCACTTCTTCCCCGGTCAGGGATGACACGGGGCAGGTCGTGGGACTGTCGGTGATCGCCCATGACATCACCGAACGCCGCGACGCGCAGCGAGCGTGGGACGCGAGCCAGCGCCGAATGGCCGAGGCTCAGCGAATCGCTCACCTCGGCAGTTTTGAGCTCGATTTCAAGACCGGTGAGATGGCCTGGTCAGAAGAGCAGTACCGGGTTCTCGGAATCGCCCCCGGTTTGCAACCGACGGTCGACATGATCCTGTCGATGGTCGATCCCGCCGACCGACCACCATTAGCAAAGGCGTGGGCGGACGCCACCGAGCTCGGCGTCGCCTTCGATCTCACGTTCCGGATCACCCGCGCCGACTCAGAACAGCGTCACATCCACGCCCGCGCCGTGCCCGAGACGGCCGAAGACGGCACCGTCGTCAAGCTATTCGGCACCTTCATGGACGACACCGAGCGAGTCGAAGCCGACCGGGTGCAGTTAGCAGCAGAGACCCGCTTCGAGATCGGCTTCGAACAGGCCGGGATCGGAGCTGCCATCTTCGATCTCGAGGCAGTCCCGGTCCGCGTGAACCGGGCCGTCTGCTCCCTCCTCGGCCGGCCGACGGAACTCCTGGTCGGCCGACACTGGACCGACTACACCCACCCTGACGAGGTGCCCCTGTGGCAGATGCTCCTCGCCCGGGTCGCCGCCGGTCACGACACGTACGCGGACGAGCGGCGCTACACCCGACCGGATCAAACCGTAGTGTGGGCGTCGGCGCACGTGACCCTGGTGCGAGACCAGTCGGGCCAACCCCAGTACTTCTTAGCCCAGTTCCAGGACATATCGGAACGGAAGTCTTTGGAGCAGGAACTCGTTCATCAGGCTCTTCACGATTCCCTCACCGGTCTCGCCAACCGGGCCCTGCTCACCGACCGCTTGGCCCAAGGCCTAGCCGGCTCTCGGCGTCGCGGCTCGCGCCTCGCCGTGATGTTCATAGACCTTGATCGTTTCAAGATGGTCAACGATCACTTCGGCCACATCGCCGGTGACGACCTGCTCAGGCATGTAGGCGAACGAATCGCCGGGGCGATCCGACCAGGCGACACTGTCGCACGTAATGGCGGGGACGAGTTCGTAGTGGTCTGTGACGACGTCTCGCTTCTGGCGACGACACAGATCGCGGAGCGCATCCGAGACACGATTGGTGAGCCGTTCTCAAACAAAAACAACCAGATCACGGTCACGGCAAGCCTCGGAGTCGCCGTCGCCGACGATACTGCCACCCCGGAGAGCTTGCTGCGTGACTCCGACACCGCCATGTACCGAGCCAAGGAGCGCGGCCGGGGACACATCGAAATGTTCGACGCCGCGCTCCGTACCAAGTTCGAGCGCCAATGGTCGACCGAATCCGCATTGCGTCGCGCACTCGAGCGCGCCGAGCTCACCGTTCACTATCAGCCGGTCATAGACCTCTCCACAGGAACGATGGTCGCAGCTGAGGCTCTACTGCGGTGGGAGCATCCTGACCGCGGTCTCGTCAAACCCGACGAGTTCATATCGATAGCGGAGGAGACAGGCCTCATCGTCCCCATCGGCGCTTGGGTGCTCGAACAAGCGTGTCGGCAGCTGGTTCGCTGGCAGCAGATTAATCCGATGATGTCCGTCGCCGTGAATCTCTCGGTGCGGCAGATGTCCGCTACCGACATCGCCGGCGCGGTCGAGGATGTGCTGCAGCGCACCGGAGCTCGGCCCGAGAACGTCTGTCTAGAACTCACCGAGAGCATCTTCATGGAGGACGCTGTCTATTACGGGAGAACGCTAGCCAGTCTCAAGACCCTGGGAGTCAAGCTCGCGATCGATGACTTCGGAACGGGCTACTCGTCACTCAGCTACCNNCAGACGCTTCCCTGTCGATGCCGTGAAAGTCGACCGAACATTCGTCGACGGGCTCGGTTCCGACGCTCACGACTCGGCGCTCGTCGCAGCAATTGTGGCAATGGCTGAGGCGCTCGACCTCGAAGTCACAGCCGAGGGCGTCGAAACCCACGATCAGCTAGTCAACCTCAAGAAGCTGCGATGCCGACTCGCCCAAGGCTTCTACCTCGCCCGACCGATGCCTCCAGCCGATCTGGATCGGCTCATGACGGGGTCATACCGATGGGACGTCGACTAAGCCGAGAACAGAAGCGGATAGGCGGGCTCGGGTATCGACACTGACCCACGCCAATAGTGCCACCGGCGATGCCCACAGGCGTAGTGGCAATCGGCGTGTACATTCGGGTACCTACCGGGCCAGCGACACTCCGCCGCGGTGGCCGCGGCGTGTCCCAGAACCGTTCTGTCGCGGCTCGCCGCGGCTCGTCCATTTTTGCTGGACACGCATATGAGTATGCCGGTGATCCCTGATGCTTTCGTGGAGTCGGTTCGTGCTTGGAAGGTATGAGGAACGGCGGGTTCCGGTGCGGTGTCGTAGCAGCGTCGATGTAGAGGGACTGTTGGTGGGCGAGGGCGCGAGGTACAGTGCCCCGAGGGTGTGCGCTTCTGGTCAAGGAGGCGGTCAGATGGTATGGAATTCGGTGGGACAGCCGGGTGCTGTAGCCCTTCGGGGTGGCTGGGGGCGGGTGGTCGTGTCCGGGTTGCTCGTCGTGGGGGTCGGCTCTTTGGTGGGAGCGGTTCCGGCGGGGGCTGGGGCCTTGAACCAGATTCGTGGGGGGTCGGCTCAGGGGTCGGGGTGGAGCGTGATGGGCTCGCCGGAGCCTGGGGGTACTAACGGGTCGGGCGCGGAGGTGTCGTGTAGTGCTTCTAACGTTTGCGAGGCGGTGGGCTCTTACACCGACCTCGCCGGAGAGGTCCTGCCCTTGGCGTGGGGATGGGATGGCACCACTTGGTCGCTGCAGGCGGTCCCTCTGCCGTCGGGTGCTTCCACAGGTGTGTTGTCGGGGGTGTCCTGCCTTTCCACGGGGGTCTGCGAGGCGGTCGGGTACACCGGACCGTTCTCCGGTAGTACGGACGACGCTTTGGCGGAGGTGTGGGACGGGACCTCGTGGAGCGTCCAGGCGACGCCGCCCGAGACCAGCACGAGCCGCTTGCGGCGGGTGTCGTGCGTGGCGTCTGACTTCTGCGAAGCGGTGGGCTACTTGTCTTCCACCACGACCCTGGTGGACACCTGGGATGGTACGGAGTGGACGGTCCAGTCGACCGCGGGGGGAGGAGATCTGTCGGACGTGTCGTGCGTGTCGCAGGACTTCTGTGAAGCCGTGGGCGGTGAGTACGGCGTGGGAGGCGTCGACGGGGGGCCTCTCGCTTTCGCCGAGGGGTGGGACGGCACTAGCTGGACCACCCAGTCGGCGACGGTGACGGGGAGCACCGACGGTTCCCTCGACGGGGTGTCGTGCAGCACATCCGACTTCTGCGAGGCGGTCGGCTACAACAGTCCCAGCTCCGGGGGTGAGGACACGCTCGGCGAGCAGTGGGACGGTACCGGTTGGACGGTCCAAGCGACTCCGAACCCGGCTTCCACCAACTACGTCGACCTCCAAGACGTGTCGTGCCTGAGCTCCGATGATTGTGAGGCGGTCGGTTATTGGACCGCAAACGTACTCGGAGAGGCGACGCTGGTTGAGGTCTGGGATGGCTCTGAGTGGGCGGTGCAGTCGTCGCCGAACGTTTCGCCTACTGGTGAGTACGCGGGTTACGCGGACAACGACCTCGACGGGGTGTCGTGCCTGGCGTCAGGCGATTGCGAGGCGTTCGGGACCCTGAAAACGACTAGTGGCACTCCGATGTCGCTGGCGATGGGGTGGGACGGCACCGCGTGGACGGTCCAGTCGTCATCGAACCCTGCCGGGGAGGTGTCCAGCTCGCTGGAGGAGGTCTCGTGCGTCTCATCTACGGACTGCGAGGCGGTCGGTCGTTACTACGACGACACCAACGCTCTTTCTCTGCCGTTCGCTGAGAGTTGGAACGGCAGCTCGTGGACCCTTCAAGCGATACCGCTGCCAGCTGACGGCGACGGCGGTGATCTCAAAGCAGTCTCCTGCGGGGCCGCTGACTTCTGCGTAGCGGTCGGCTATTACTCCCTCACGACCAACGAATTCGGGGGGCAAGCTTCGCTCTCGGAGGTGTGGAACGGCACGTCGTGGACCTTGGAGTCGGTACCCCAGTCCGTCAACGCTCACGCGTTGAACTCTGTGTCGTGCGTCGACTCCTACTACTGCGAGGCGGTGGGCGGAACCCCCACCGGCACCTCGATAGCAGAGGTGTGGGACGGCACCCAGTGGTCGACGCAGACAACGGCGGCGGTCAGCGGGGGGATGACAGGGGTCTCGTGCGCCGCGGTGAATGAATGCGAAGCCGTAGGCTACTCCTACGCCAGGAAGTCACGTATCAGCTACGACTACACGCTCGCCGAGAAATGGAACGGAGCGAAGTGGAAGGTCCAGTCCACGCCGAACCCGTCCGGCGAGGATCAGAACGAGCCCGACGGGGTCGTCTGCACGGCAAAGAAGTCGTGCGAGATGGTCGGAGGCAGCGCCCCAGGCGGGAGAAAGGATGCGGGCTACCCGCTCGCCGTGGTGCGGGCAGGCAAAGGGTGGACGGTGCAGTCGATCTCCGGGTCAGGCCGACTCGAATCCGTGTCATGCACGGCGGCCGATGACTGCGAGGCTGTCGGCACCAGCGACGGCTTAATCCCCTCCACCGCCACGGCCGCCGCTCAAGGATGGGACGGAAGCGCCTGGACGTCACAGACGACATCGAGTCCCAACGGCGCAACCGGCGATGACCTCTATGGCGTCTCGTGCGTAGCCGGCGGGGGCTGTTACGCCGTCGGCACCTACTACTCGGGTGCGCTCTACTTCAACCTGATCGAGTCATACAGCTGATCGCCACCCCTCTCCTTCCGCCAGACCCCAACCACTACGACCACCCCACCCAGTCGACAGTCAGCCTTGCTGGCCGGAGCAACCAAAGCTCCCGGCCACGGGCGGCATAACGATTCATCTCGTACCAGGCGTCTCTCTATTTCGCCACCCGGGAGAGGTGGGAGTTCTTCGCAACCGCTGCCAAATAGCCGAATAACGGAGACGGCGCCCCCGTCCGGCAAGTCGAAGACTCTGCGGGAGTCACAAATAACGGCACCGCGCGGACCTCGGGCTTTAGGCTTGGTCAACCGGCTGTATGGGTATATTTGGAGCGTGACTCAAGTGCCCGAGGATCGCCTCCGAGCAGGCGAGGAAAATCCGGCCGAGCATCACCATGGGGACGTGGAGATTACCGACGAGTCGCTCAGCCACCATCTGGCTTTGAGCCACGGCCTGGTAACACCGGAAGATTTGAGCTTCGGGGCGCTCCAGGGGATCCATGACCGGTTCCACGGCGAGGCGCACGCCGTCGATAACTGACGGGAGACGGCGCTTCTGATTACGGCAACGACAGACCGAGAAGCAAATAATCGGGCCCGGTTCGGGCCATAGAGTTGAGCCGCGGGTGGGCCAGCACTAGTCCGTCGTGTGCCACGTTCGAAGGGGACGGGACCGGATGACTTCTCCGCGGTGCCGTCGTCAAAACAGGGTCATCGCCATCTCGATCCTGGCTGTGGCGCTGGCCGTGAGGGTTGGTTACGTCCTGGCCACCTCCGGCTACACGATGCGCCACGACGATCGGGTCTATGACCAACTCGCGCTGGGAATTGCCAGGATGGGCGCGTACCCCGACATCGGCGGACACGCCACTGCCTACCGGCCGCCCGGCTTCCCATACCTGCTCAGCGCTGTCTACGCGGTCTCCGGGGGCGGCCATGCCCGCGTCGTGGCGGGCCGTATGGCGCAGGCGGTGCTCGGCGTCGTCATCGTGGCCCTACTCGGTGCACTGGCCAGTCGTCTCTTCGACCGCCGGGCGGCAATCTGCACGATGGCCCTGGCGGCGGTGTACGTCCCCCTGGTGGCCGCCGGCACATCGCTCCTCGCCGAGCCGCTGACCATTGCTCTGGAGTTGGGAGCGCTCCTGGCGGTCTTGGCCTGGCGACGTCAAGGACGACTCAGGTGGGTGGTCGCCGCCGGGGCGATGGGAGGAGCTCTGACGCTCACCCGCTCCAACGCGTTCGTCGTCGTCATCGCCCTCGCGGTCGGGGTGTGGCCCGCCCGGCGGCGTCTTTGGTCGGGCGTCCCCAAGTCGGCGGCCGTCCTCTTGGCGACGGCAATGCTGGTGGTGGCGCCGTGGACGATTCGCAACGCCGTGGTTCTCCATTCGTTCATCCCGGTGTCGGACGAAGCCGGCGGCACCCTGGCTGGCACATACAACTCCGTGTCGGCCGACGACTCGGCCGCGCCCGCATTCTGGCATCTCCTCTCGCAGATACCGCAGTACCAGAACGAGACCAGAACTCTGACCTCCGGGCCGGAAGCCCCGTTCCAGAGCAAGCTGGTACACCTGGCGCTGCAATACGCCCAGCGCCACCCTCTCTACCCGCTGAAGGTGGCGCTCTACAACACGATGCGCCTTTTCGGCTTCAACAGCCTCGCCCTATCGGACTTCACGGCGACTGATGCAGGCATCTCGTCTCCGGGCGTCGCCAACGCGGGTGTGTACAGCTTCTGGGTCGTGTGCGCGATGGCCTTGGCGGCCGGCTTGAGCCGCCGGGTGCGCAGTAGGGTCCCCGGCTTCGTGTGGCTGGCCCCCGGCCTGCTTTTCCTAAGCATCGTGTTCGTCAACACCGAGGCGCCTCGCCTCCGGCTTCCGATCGACCCGTTCGTCCTGCTGCTCGCTGGCGCGGGCATGGCAGCCATCGCCCGCCGCTGGACGGTCTCGAAGGCGGCGCTCGAAGAGCCGAGCGCCCTGGCCGTTCCCTAGGCGCCAGAGGCGCTATGTGTTGCCCTGCAACTCGTCGAACATGTGGTTGGGGGGTCGATTGGGCATCCGTTGCTCCCCTTGCGACAGTCCGATCGTTGTCTGCGTTCCGTCAGCAGAGGGTGTCTCTCGCTCCGAGTTCTCCGAATCGAGACCGATCAGCGCAAGCTTCGAAGATTCCGTCTCGCGCTCCTCGCTTGGCGGCGACCCTTACGCCGTATTCGGTTGGTCTGGACGGTCGCAGCCGCCGGTTACGACCTCGTGGCTGGGACCGGGGCGACGATGTCATAGGGCCCCGCATCCTGTGTGCACAGCGTCCCGGTCAGCTTGATCGGCTTCAGCCCGGAGCCGACCGGACAGGCGGTGTTGTTGTTCGGGTAGGCGGAGGTTCCTCCAGGTAGGTAGTCGTATGGCACACAGGTTGCGAGACCGTTGGTCTCGCCGAAGTAGGAGGAACCAGCCGGACACTTCCCTGTCGGAAACGCGATCGCTGACCAGGAAAGGACCGATGCGTGCGGGGGAAGCGGCAGCTTCGATGACGGGCACGGCCCTCCCGGGTTCGAGCAGGTGTTTGGGCCAGGCGGAACCGGGGCCACGATGCCGTTGTTGTTGTCGCACTCCACGGGTCCCATGCTCATAAACGAGCCTGCCGGGCAGGCTGTGTTGTCGTCGGGCTCCGAAGCCGTGCCGCCGAACACGTAGGGGTACGGGATGCAATCGCCTGCTGCTTCGCTCCCTGGGGATAAAAAGTAAAGACCTGCCGAGCAGGTGAAGTTGGACGGAACTGGGAGCGACTCAAGATTGAGCGGCGGAAGCGTCCGCTTCGCTGCGGTGCTAGTCGTGCTGGTTGCTGTCGTGGTCGGTGGTGCCGTCGAGGTACTCGTTGCTAGGGCCGAAGTCGTCGGGGCGCTGGTCACGGCCGGTTTGGCGCTGTGCTGGCTACTGGAACAGGAGGCGAGTGCCATGGCGGCGACGCCAACCTTCACGGCGCTGCGGAAGAGGCGGATGTAGTGGCGCCTCTTCACGGCGACTCCTGGAGGGCGGATCGAGCGGCAGCGGCCAGTACGGGGCGAGCCCTTGATTGCGGACCGGATGTCACTGTTCGCGTCTTGACCACGAACCTCATACTCCGCAGGAGGACACAAGGTTCCATCTTGCGCTCCGACACTCCAGCGGCAGCCGACTCATGGAACCGACGCCAGAGTCGATCGGTCGCCTCAGCCGATGGGCCTTGGGGCTTCGTCAGGTCCCTTCGCCGAGCACCGAACCCCGCGCCGCAAAGCCCCGGCCTGGACATCCCATCCGTAGCGCCGACCCAAGCCGAGTATGGCGCTGTCGTCCCCGGCCCTCGACTGAGAGGTCGAAGCGCGAGATAGAACTCTGGCGCGACCTGGTGACGCCTGGTCACTTTGCAGCCGGCATAAGACCACCACTATCGAGCTACGTCCGCGACACCAGCGTTTAGTTGGTCGAGAAGCTCGATGCGATGGCAGCCAGGTTGGGGTCGCTGCCGGAGAGGGTCAGCGCGTAGAGGAAGCCGTTGGCCCCTACGAAGTACTGTGTCTCGTTGACGTTGACGTGGGTGCCAAGCGGGGTATTGATAGACAGGGTGGCGGACAGGCGAAGGGCTTGGTGGCCGTCGAATGTCAGGTAGGAGGTGCCCGTGATCGTTCCACCTAACTTGGCGTACTCGGCAGGGAGGGAAGCGGCGAGTTGGGACAGGTCGCTGGCGGAATACGTCAGATCGGGTTTGGCTTCTACGTTGATGTTCGAGGCGAAGCCGTCGGGGTTCATCACCGTGTTGACGGCCATCAGGACTATGCCCTGCTCGGCCAGCTGGATGGCGTTCGTGGCGAAAGATGACTGCAAGTCCGGGTTCGACTGTTCGATTTCGTTCATGGCGGCCTGAGCCCCTGGGCTGGTTGGGTCTACTGCCTTCCACGTGTTGGGTATATCGATAGTGAACTGGTCGGCCGTGCTGTGGAAGGCGGTGAAGCCCGGCGGGGTGGTCGGGCTGTTGACTGGCACCGCTGATCCCCTGTTCGAGGTGAGCACGTTGACCTTGTGCTTGTTGGTCCCGGCGATGGCCCCTATGACTCCCAGCACCACAACGACGACCGCCGCAGACCCGGCGGCTATGGCGATCGTTTTCCCTGTGCGCCGCCTCGGGGGTGAAAGCGTGGGCGGAGGCCAGTTCCCGGAGGAGTCGGCGCCTGCCGGAGGCGGCGACGACCACATCGGGGTTGGCTCGGGGTTCGGCGATCCGTAGAAACCGGTTGGAGATTGGACCCCAGGACCAGTCGGGGCCGGCCAGGCCGGAAACGGCTGCGTTGGCGCCGAACCCTGGCCTAGGGAGGCACCACTAGTCACCACACCGCCTGACGAGGCTGCCGGATTCGGGCCGGCCCAGGCGTCCGGGTGAGCCGAGGCGGCTTCTCGCGGGCTGCCCTCAACATGGGGCCCCGGCATTGCATCCTCTGGCCGAGCCAACGGCGGCGATGTCGCCGGAGTAGGGGAGGGCGGCTCCGGGGCCGCGAAGCTCACGTCCGCCGCGGCTTCCCGCAGCATCCCTACGATCTGTACGCACGCGGCGATGCGTTGGTCGGCCGCCTCAGGATTCTTGGACCCGTCGAGCTTGATAGCGAGCAAGTGCTCCCTGGTCTGCGACAATGCCGCCGCCAGTTCAGCGGTCATGGGAAGCGTCCCGGCCCGGTAGGCGTCATGGATGTCGCGGACCTGGCGTGTGGTGTCGGCCACGAAACTCAAGTCGTCAGCCCCGCCTACCACCGTATCTGCCATCGGTCAGGGCACTGCCGGCCGGCTGGCCGCGGGGCGGCAACCACAGCAGACAGGCCTAGCGAGGGCTCCGACACTCCAACTCAAGACGGGTCCTTTCGCGCCACTGACAGCGCTGTCGCCCCACAGCAGTTAGGGACGGTATCGGCCGAGTTTCAGTGAACCTGAAGCACATCTATCCATTCATCGCTGGGGATTGAATCCACGACCACTCCGGGTAATTCAGGCGATCGAACACTGGAGCAGAGATCCGGACACTTAACGACGACTCGGAGCGGGTGCCCGACCACGGTGGTACGCCCAGTCAAAATCCAACAGCCACGCGACCTGGTCGTTCTGCTCGCCTCGATCCGCCCCCGCCCGGCTCGGGTCATGCCCGATAACTCCGATTCCGCGTCAGGTCTGGCGCGGTCGGGATATCGACCGCCGTCGTGGTCCAGCTCGCCCCAGATTCTGTTCCCGTTGGCACGGCTCAGATCCTGGTCAAGCTAGATCCCTGACCGTCCGATCCATGCGAAATGGACTCACCACCTCCAGATCCGGAAGACGTCGAGGTTGATCTGTCTGATCATCTCAAGTTCGACGAAGACGACAACCTCCGTGCACTGAACTACCTCTGGAAGAAGGGGTTGCTCTCAGAGCATTCCAAAGAACGACTAGTTGAGTTGCGTCTTCGGGACCGAAGGCAAGAGGTCCGTGAGCTGCGAAAGCTCGGCGAAGAGGAACCTCCAGAAGACCTAACGGAACCGCTCTAAGCGGAAACCCGGAGTCTCTCCAGCACCCCCACGCCCACGTCGCCCAGCACGGGCCATCAATAGATCTCCGACACTGAGCAGCCTGTCCGTTGTTCCTGGCGTCGCGCCGAGGTGACGTGTCATGTCATCGGTGTCGATCGCCGTCGAGCTTGCACCGCGTTTGGCCTGGTCGGGGGTCTTTTTCTCGCCAGGCCACTATCCCCACTTGACTTTCCATACTAATAGTATGTAAGAATACGTACTGACAATATCTATACGGCATACCTTAGGTACGGCGATTCAGTAGGGGGAGACCGATGACCACGACCACCGACAACACCAAAAAGTTCAGCCTGCGCCGCGAGAGCCTTCAGGAGCTGACCACCGCCGACTTGGAGCAAGTTGCCGGAGCCCGCCGATACCTGCATCGACGCTTCGATGCAGTAGGCCGTGAAAACGTCGACGGGNNTGCTGACCGTCGCTGCGGCGGGGGGCACAACGGCCGCAGCTAGCACTCCCGCCGCTCCGATCCCGAGCGCCCAGGTGGCCAACACTGAAACCGACTCTGTTACTCCGATCGATTTCGCCACCGGCAAGGCAGGAACGTCTAGCCCCCTCGGCTCCGGCGCTTCGGCGCCAACCGGGACTCTCGCACCGAACAGAGCGGCCACGCTGCCGCCCAGGTTGGCCGGCCGAGTGTTCCCGCCCGCCAGCGCGGGATCGTATCGGCCGTCCACCGGGCTCAGCTCCCCGAGTGCGGCCGCGCCAGGCCCGCCAGTGGCTGACGGCGGTTGGAGCGTCGTGTCCTCCCCCAACCCCGAAGTCAACAACTACTCGAACGGGGTGGCGTGCCCGTCGTCGACCGACTGCGAGGCCGTGGGCGACTACTACAACAGCTCGAGCGTGCAGGTGACATTGGCCGAGGGTTGGAACGGCACCACATGGGCGCTGCAGACGATTCCCAATCCCAGCGGCGCCACCGACAGCAGCCTGGACGGGGTGGCGTGCCCGTCGTCGACCGACTGCGAGGCCGTCGGCGACTACACCAACAGCTCGGGTATGCAGGTGACATTGGCCGAGGGTTGGAACGGCACCACATGGGCGCTGCAGGCCAGCCCCAATCCCAGCGGCGCCACCGACAGCTCCCTGGACGGGGTGGCGTGCCTGTCGTCGACCGACTGCGAGGCCGTCGGCTTCTACGAGAACAGCACCGGCGATTATGCGACCTTGGCGGAGGGATGGAACGGCACCACATGGGCGCCGCAGACCATCCCCAATCCCACCGGCGCCACCTTCAGCTTCCTGTACGGGGTGGCGTGCCCATCGTCGACCGACTGCGAGGCTGTCGGCGAGGCCTACACGAGCAGCTCCGGCCAGGTGACCTTGGCGGAGCGCTGGAACGGCACCAAGTGGGCGCTGCAGGCCATCGCAAACCCCACCGGCTCCGACGACAGCTCCCTGACCGGGGTGGCGTGCTCGTCGTCGACCAAATGCGAGGCCGTCGGCTACTACAACAGCACCAGCTCCGGCCAGGTGGCCTTGGCGGAGCGTTGGAACGGCACCAAATGGGCGTTGCGGGCTATACCCACCCCCGCCGGCACCACCACCGGAGGCCTGAACGGGGTGGCGTGCTCGTCGTCGACCGACTGCGAGACTGTCGGCTCCTACTACGACAGCTTCGGCTATGTGGCCTTGTCGGAGGGCTGGAACGGCACCCAATGGGCGCTGCAGACCAGCCCCAACCCCGGCTCCGACAACAGCGGCCTGGCCGCGGTGGCGTGCTCGTCGTCGACCGACTGCGAGGCCGTCGGTTACGACACCAACCGCTCCGGCGTGGCGGTGCCCTTGGCGGAGGGCTGGAACGGCACCACGTGGGCGCTGCAGGCTGTCCCCACCCCGGCCGGCGCCACCGGCAGCGACCTGGCCGCGGTGGCGTGCTCGTCGTCGACCGACTGCGAGGCCGTCGGCAACTACATCAAGGGCTCCAGCTCTGAGACATTGGCGGCGGACTGGAACGGCACCACATGGGCACTGCAGACCATCCCCAATCCCACCGGCGCCACCTATAGCTACCTGTACGGGGTGGCGTGCCCGTCGTCGACCGACTGCGAGGCCGTCGGCGGCAACATGTACGGCGCCGGCACCGGCTACGTGGCCTTGGCAGAGCAATGGAACGGCACCACATGGGCGCCGCAGACGACTCCCTGGGTGACCGGCTCTAGCGACATCTTCCTGAACGGGGTGGCGTGCGCGTCGTCAGTCGACTGCGAGGCCGTCGGCGGCTACTACAACGGCTCCGATGTGGGGGTGACCTTGGCGGAGGACTGGAACGGCACCACATGGGCGCCGCAGACCATCCCCAATCCCACCGGCGCCACCTATAGCTACCTGAACGGGGTGGCGTGCCCGTTGTCGACCGAGTGCGAGGCCGTCGGCGACTACTACAACAGCTCCGGCGTGCTGACCTCCTTGGCGGAAGGCTGGAACGGCACCCAATGGGTGCTGCAGGCCATCCCGAACTCCGGCGCCGACGGCAGCATTCTGGACGGGGTGGCGTGTTCGTCGTCGACCGACTGCGAGGCCGTCGGCGTCTACCCGCCATCACAACCCACCGGCGATTATGCGACCTTGGCGGAGGGATGGAACGGCACCACATGGGCGCTGCAGGCCACCCCCAATCCCACCGACGCCACCGGGGGTGGCCTGTCCGAGGTGACCTGCCCGTCGTCCACCGAATGCGAGGCCGTCGGCTACTACTCCACCAACTCCAGCGATTATGCGACCTTGGCAGAGGCGTGGAGTCCGCCGATCACGACAGCTCAGTGAACGAGATGGCGTGCCCGCCGTCGACCGAATGCGAGGGTGCAGTCCGGTCTTCGGTGTAACTAGACGGTGGGCGTAGGTTCCTTCCACCTGCGAAACAGAGGAGGGAGACCTGCGCCCGTGTCCAAACGAGTATCACTAATCGATCGCATCCGCGCTGAGATGGACGACCTTAAGCCGCTGGAGATACCCCGCACGACCGAGGAGGAACCGGATGACCCATCCCGACCGCCGAAGCACGCTGTTTGACTCGTACAAGAACGCCGCAATGATCGTGTCAGGAATAGACGCTGCGCAGCTTGGCCACCTAACCCCTTGCCCGAAGTACGACGTGGCCGGACTGATCGACCACCTCGTCGAAGCGGGACATCGGGCGGCCGCGCTCGGTCGCGGGCACGCTCCCCCGCCCGGGGACAAGTCCCCCCGCGTGGAGCTATCCGACGCGCCCGGACAGCTGCGTCGCGCTGCTGAAGAGGCGGAGCAAGCCTGGGAAAACGAGTCCAGATTGTCGTCAAGGTTCACCATGCCATGGGGCGAGTACACGGGGGGCACTCTGGTGGACATGTACCTGGCCGAGCTGGCCGCACACACCTGGGACTTAGCCCGAGCGACCGAACAGCTCGACAGGTTGGACCCCTCCATCGCTGCGCCCGCACTTGAGGGGGCTCGGGCCATGATCAAACCGCAGTACCGCGACATGGTCGAGCCAGGAGCCCCATTCGGGGCGGAGGTTCCCCCACCAGCCGGCGCCGGCGACTGGGAACGCCTCGCCGCTTTCATGGGACGCGACCCACGGGCATCGCTAGGTCGGTAGGGGCGGAGGGGCGGCCCTCCGTGGCCATGGTGCCGAGGATTACGACTGGATCGGTCCCGTGTCGTTGGTGAATCAGCTCAGACTCGGCTGGCGCGCCAGATCTCCTCGGATGGCCATTGGCGGGCCCACTGGGCTGGTACGTGGTCGTAGTACGGATGGTTGGCGGCGGAGTCCGGCGCGTATACCTCGATGATGTCGCTCAGGGTGAACCCGTTCTGCCTGAGGATGCGGAGCAGCTCCCCGGCCGAGGGGTGGAACTCCACACCTGGATCATCTTCGCCCCACTCGATGCGGCTGAGGGCGCGCTGGGGACGCTGCAGGGCCGTCGTAACCTTGCCCGTGTCGGGCATGCAGAGCATCGCCACGGTGCTGGTGCGCAAGAAGACAAGTTCCCCACCGCGGCGCAGCAGGCGTGCCGCCTCGCCGATCCACGCGCTCGGCTCGCACCAGATTGAGGCGCCATACTCAGAGACAGCGAGGTCAAAGGAGGCGTCAGGCAGCGGGACGGCCTCAGCGCTCGCCTCGACGAACTCCAGCCCGAGATGGAACTCCGCTTCGCAGCGGCGCGCGGTGTCCAACTGCGCTGGTGTCACATCCACTCCAACGACGCGCGCAGCGCCGGCTCGGCGCAACCATGCCCCGAAGTAGCCGGTACCGCATCCCAGCTCGATGACCTCCTTCCCCTCCATCGGGGGGAGGGCGCGCAGTTCGCCTTCAGGCACATGCCATACCCCCCACGTGATCTGCATCTTGGCCCATTTCTCATGCGCGACTGCGTCGGTGTATGCAGCGTTGGTCGCGGTCCAGGCGTCGCGATTTATAGCGACATGAGCGGGAACGTCTGACATCACACCGCGACGCTACCCCTTGCACCGAGAGCCTTTTTAAGCCTGCCCTGGCAGGGAGAGCGGGTCTCCCCACGCAATCAGATGAGTACGGTCGCACAGCGATTTATTTGGAGGCCGATCTAAAGGGTGTCGCGTGCGATGTCGACATTTCTTTGTGTCGGTTTACACTGCGGCCGGTCGTCTGGGCGATCGGGTCGGAGGGCGGATGGGGGCGCACCGGCTCTGGTTCGCGACCCGGCTCCTGTGGATTTTGGGCTCTCTGGCGATCGGGGTGACAACTGGTTTCTTCTGTGTTCGCGAGATCTTGCGGGGTTGTCGAACGGCCTTCGACCGTTTGGGCTCTGGGATCGGGTGCCACTTATGTGGTACCGGCAACCTCGCGGCTATCGCCTGCCCCAGCGACTGTGTAGCTGTTGGACTCAACCCATCCGACTCGGAGGGTGTCGTCGTGGCGATCCCGAACGACGTTGGCTCACCGAGCATCACCCGGTTCACCCCTGCTTCCGGGCCGCCGGGCACTAAGATCAAGATCTCAGGCGCGAACCTCTCCGGGGCGACCAAAGTGACGTTCAACGGGAAACCTACGACAATCAACAAGGACGCTTCGACGACAATCGTCGTTCACGTCCCGAGCGGAGCCACCACAGGCAAGATCAAGATAACGACCCCGAGCGGCACGGCCAAGAGCGCCACGAGCTTCACCGTCACCTAACGCCCGAACGAAACCCGCCAGCGCGCTATCACTTGGAAGGTAGCGCGAACCTCTATGAAAGTGGCCTGCGTGCGAGACACGTCGCGAGCTGTGGACATGTCCTCCGTGTCAACGGGAAATGAGGGCACAACCGAGACCAGAAGTGTCGGCTCGCCCCCAAGATTCATAAAAGCGCTGCTCGGCGGTGCCCCCGGCAGGACTCGAACTCCCACCAGCCCCGTCCGGCCCCATCCGGCCAGTCCGAGAATCCCTTACCCTGTCTGCGTTTCGCGCCGCGGTCCTCCTCGAATGTCCAGCCCGTCCGAGGCTTTCCACAAGCGTCCGGGACCGCGCCATGACCGCGCTAGACGCTAGGTGGGCTCCTCTTCCAGCACCTACTCCGTTTCGCCGAACCGCTCCTAGCCGCGGCGACGGCCACTAGGAGTCCCCGTCGTCCTCGACGTCTTCATCCGGCCCAGCTTCCGGCTCCACCGGTCCTCCGAGCGGGCGCACAGCGTTGGCCATCGCCTCGGACCGTCTGCGGTTCTCTTCGTCTTCACGCGGTCCCATAGGGCCGAGCATACGAACAGGTGTTCGGTTCGTCAAGAGCCCGGACTGCGCTGGCTGACGCGCTCGGTGGTCGNNAGTCTCCCCAAACGAACTGGCCGAGACGGCGCCAGAGCCGTCGGCACGTAGCGAAGGGGTTCGCTGCCACCCTGGTGCTTCAGCGCAGATGAGTAGATTCGGCGCCAGCGGTCTGCGCCAGATCCACACTCAACCAGCAGCGCCGCTCGGCGAGATTCGATCGACTAGCGCACGGGCGATGTATGTAACGCGCTCAAGGGTGAGTATGGCGTCGATGGCCCATTCTCCAGGCGGGCTGCCATGGCGAAATCAAGGTGTGACTGTCGGGAGCCGATACAAGCACGGTGAGCCCCCCAGAGGCGGGTCGTTGGCGTTCTCCCTACAGAGTTGGTCCGGTGTCGTCGGAGGGAGGTGACGCCCAAGGCGCCACCATCCGACTGGTGCGCAAGAGCGAGGGACCATCGAAGCCTCTGCCGGCGACGACTCGCGAGCGTCACCTGGTGGGTGAGCCATTACCCGATCTCCGGCAAACCGAGGTCTGCGGGCTTCCCGCCTTTGTTGTGTCCGGTACCGGCCCGGTGACGGCCGGGCTCGTGTTCAGGGTGGGTTTCGTTGACGAGCGTCTGCCTTACCGCGGTCTCACCCACCTGGTCGAGCATCTGACCCTCCATCGCATCCCGACCAACGCTGGATTAGCTTTCAACGGCGAAACGGGCCTGACCCACACTTCCTTCTATATCCGCGGGACCCCCGGGGAGGTAGCGGAGTTCTTTAAGCTCGTCTCCTTCTCGCTGCGGGTTCTTCCGATGGACCGGGTGGCGGCGGAAGCTCGGGTCCTCCAGACCGAGGCCTTAAAGCGCGGACCGTCGGTGGTCGGAGCGACGTCGGCAGTGCGCTACGGAGCTCGTTATGCGGGAGGCCTGGACGCTGAGGAGTTCGTCCTGATTGATCCGGCACCGCAGGTGCAGGACTGGAGTCGGTACTGGTTCAACGCCTCCAACGTTGCCTTGTGGATCAACGGCGACATCCCACCCGGGATGGACATCCGCCTGCCAGCGGGAGGATGGCACGCCCCCCCAACGCCGCCGGCGCCCGCGGTCGAGCTTCCTGTGGTGGTTCACGAAGGCACTGCGTCCGTGGCCATCACGTTTCCCACCGATCGGTCAGCCGCCTCATACATCCTGCCCCAGGTCGTGCGGGACCGACTCATGGATCGGCTCAGAGGTGAGGAAGGGCGCGTCTATGATGTCCAAGCCGACCGAGAGTTGCTGACTGCCGATGTCGCGCTGGTGGCAATTCAGACCAGTTGCCTTCCCAAAGAGGCGCAGACGGTGGCCGACCTGGCTCAGGGCGTGGTGGGTGAACTTGCTACAGCCGGTCCGAGCGCGCAGGAACTCGAGACTCACTGTGCAGCAGTCTCTAGAGCAATGGCCGATCCCGCGTCGGCCAGATCCCGTGTGGCCGGCGCTGCCGCAAACCACCTCCAGGGTCGACCCCCGCTGGATCCGCCAAGCTTCCTCGAAAAGCTCCGAGCAGTTGAGCCGGATGACGTCGCCTGCATGTTGCGTCACGGCAGGCAGGAGGCAGTGTGGGTGTTGCCTAAGGGTGTCTCAGTTGCGGATCACCGATTCATGCCCCGGCAGCAACGCCCGCTTCCCGAGTTGCAGGGCAGGGCGTTCGCCCGCAGCCGGTCTCTTGACGACGCCAGCGCCAACGATGCGTTGGTGGTGGCCGAGCAAGGCGTTTGTCGATTCAGTGGCTTCGGTTTCAAACGTACCGTGCTGTTCGGTTACTGCGAGGCCACCTTGGTCTGGCCCAACGCCGTAGCGTTGATCGGCTATGACGGGTTCCGGGTCACCGTCCACCGCGACGAATGGACCGACGGCAACGAGGCGATCGGAGCTATCCTGGCCCGGTCTCCGGCGGCGAGCATCATCCGAGTCGCTGATCCGCTGTCCTCGGCCTACCTCGAAGCGGTAGCGGCGAAGTCTGCGCCGGGCGACCGGCGGGAGGGCAAGCGCCGGGGTCTGTTGAAAGGCTGATGGCGCCCGCTTAGTCGAGCGTCGTCATTGCCCGCAAGCGCAGGAACTCTCTCTCGCCGCCTAAGGAGTCCCAAGGCGAAGTGGTCATGTTCATGCCTATGGCCTCCAGCTGGATGCGGAGAAGGACCTGGTCGTTGATGCTCGCGTACGCCGCCGCGAACATGTTCCGCGCCCCCAGATGAAAGGGATCCAGACCGGGGCGCGGACCGAAGCCCTCGATATCGATCGACCGATAGGCTGCCTCGCGGAGCATCCGGGAGTAGAAAGGTCGGTTGTACTCGGTGTTCCACTCGCCGGTCGTCTTACAGGCGAGCCGTCGTTCGATCACCGCCATCGGGACCACACGGTGGATGGGATGCCCATCGGGTGCCGACCTGGAAGTCGAAACCGCGAAGTCGAACATCTCGTCGTGAGAGCCGTGCCACTTGCCGCACAGGTACTGCAACATCCGCTCGGCTGTGACCAGCCGCTGTCTTTGGCCTGATGTCGCTCGGCGGTAGCGGGCCCACGCCTCCGGCTTCGGTATCTGCAGTCCTTTGCCGGTGGTGATTAGCGCCGACCAGGCCAGATCGTTGCCCGACACCAGGTCGACAGCTCTCAGCAGATCGGACTCGGCCGCGCGAAGCATGGAGAAGAACTGCTCCCACGTTGACGGCTCTACATGCTCAGCGCGCTTGGCGGTCCGGACATCCCATGCCTGCGCGGTGCGCCGCATGCCTCGGATCAAAAGTCCCTGCACCGGCCTTTTCGCTGCCCACTCATCAAAGGCAGATGGCGAGGCTTCGGTCTTGGCCAGGATGCCGGCCAGCGCCTCACGGTGATCGAGGTCACTTACCGCGGCCAACTCGGCATCGACTGACCCCCAGTCGCCGCTCTGGAGCAGGGCCACCAGCCTCCCGGCCTCCGGGTACCCGTATAGGGGGTCAACCCCGATGGGGATCGCCGGGACTGGTTCGGCCACCGGGCCCTTTGATCGCAACAGAGCCATCACCGCGATATCGGTTCACCCACGGGCACTCCTAAGCACCAACCGATAAATCTGCCCACTCCGCACTCGAGAGTCAGGTCGAACGCGGCCACGCAGGCCGGAATTCCAAAAGCCCTTACACAACGCGCCGCCACTCTCGGCCGAACGTCAGTGACCCGCTGAGTCGGCCCTACAGATTGTTCCATCCCGCGCCTGAGCGGAAGCCGAAGCGGCGACGTCGACCAGCGCGGATTCGGATCCGCGCTGGGGGTACCGCCCGATGCAATGGTCCCAGCTTGGTCGTCTTCGGGATTTGGACCTCCACACAGGGTAGTCGGGAACAGGAAGAATCGGCGCGAGGCGCCCCGGACGCTTCCAGTGCGCGAGGCTGGTTGCTGTGGTACGCGAGGGTCCGTTCTGGGATGCGATTGAAGGCCGTTCACCCCTGCCTCCCGCGACGGTCACGCTCGGGTGGGAGCTGGTCGAAGTAGACCCGGACCGGGGAACCATTGAGGTTGCGTTTATCGCCACGGAGGCGTTTCTTAATCCGGTCGGGGTGATCCAGGGCGGATTTTTGGCCGCCATGCTTGACGAAACGTTAGGACCGGCGTTGGTTGCGGGCCTCGGTCCTGGTGAGTTCGCTCCCACGACCGATCTTCACGTCCAGTTTCTCCGACCGGCCAGGCCGGGCCGCCTGGTGGGTCGAGGTCGGGTAGTTCGGCGGGGACGGGACGTTGGTTTTCTCGCTGGCGAGCTTGTCGATGCCGACGGAGCGGTCGTTGCTGTGGCTACTGCGACGGTGCAGATTCGAACGCGGATGCTTCGCGATCCTCCAGCGAAACCCTGATTGTTCCCGCGGCGGGTGTGCTGTCGAGCGCCTCGGGCTTCGACGCGACAGAACGCTCTATTTCGGGCGGCCCGACTCGACGCGCTCCTGCCCTCGGAGAGACGCCGAGTCGGAGTTCTGCGTTCACCGGTGGATTGTCTCTCGGAGCGCCGGCACGGCGGGGGGGGTCGAGCGTTAGTCGGCGAGGTCGGCGACGGCTTGGGCGAGGGTGTCTTCGATCGCGAGCCGGGACTTCGAGGGGTTCTTCGGGGTGCGCATGTTGTCGAGGGTGCCGATGATGCTCATGACATCAGCCCAAGGGTCGTACGGTCGACCGGAGCGGTGCTCCCAGGCTCTGCGGAGCTGGTCGGCTAGGCCGTCGTCGTAGTAGAGAAGGTTGAGGCGGCAGTGGCCGGGATCAATGGAGTGTGGTCCGATGCATGCGGCTTGCCAGTCGACGATTCCGTTGAGGTGGCGTCGGGACCAAAGCAGGTTGCCGGGGTGAAGGTCGCGGTGCACGAACCCGACGTCGCCGCACGGAATCGGACCGTGGAACACCTCGACGGCGCGCTCCCACACTTTGGGTCGGGTCGCCCAGCGAGGAGGGTCATAATTGGACTGGAGGTACCGGCTGATCGGGGCGATCGTCACCTCTGGCGGCACTTCGATGTTGGCGACGGCGACCATGGCGTCGGCTATTTCGTTGACGAACTGGCGGCGGTTGCTGGGCTGCCATTGGGGACGGCCGTCCAGCCAGGACATGACCACAGTCGGGGCATCGGTTTCGCGGGCGTGAGGGTCGGCGGCGAGCGGCTGGGGGGTTGGGAGGTCGGCGGTGGCGGCGAGGCACAGAGCGGTGGTCTCGCGGGCCACGATGTCGGGAGTTTCAGCCACAATGTCGCCGAGGACGTATCGGCGTAGGACCACCGTCTGGTTGGCCGCCGTCGAGCGTCGCAGCGTGACGCGGTGCATCGCCGCGGTCGACCCGCCGGGCATCGGCTGGATATCGGCAACTTCGGTGGCGTCAAGGGCGCTGAGCAGCCAGCCTAGCGTCTGCTCGGGTGGCCGCGCCCGCATCACGGACCGGGACCCGTCGCTCATCGGCGCCCCAGGGTCATCGTTCATCGCCACCATTGTGCTCGGCCGGTCGAGGCGCCTCATCGGGCCGTAGCGTCAGGGGTCTCAACCGTGGGGCTCGCTCCCCGGGTCCCACTGACTCGGGAGGTAACCGATGACAGCAGTAGCGACTACCTCGGTGATGGTCTACGACCCGAACTTCACCGACCCTGAACGCTTCGCCCTGACCGGCTTCCTGGCCGGCTATCGCGGTCTCACCCGCGACGCCGACAACTTGGATCTGCGCCAGTTCGTGGCCTGGTGCGGCGAGCGTAACTTGAGCCTGTTCGAGGTGCCGGGCCGACATCGAGTGCTACGCCCGGACACTGGAGGAGCGAGGCCGGGCCCGGGCCACCGTGGCCCGGCGACTCGGGACCGTGACCGGGTTCTACCGCTACGCAGAAGAAGAGGGCCTTCTGGCTAACTCCCCGGCCGTTCACGTCCGCCGACCCCGCCTCGATTACGAATCGCACGCCATTGGTCTGGACCGCAACGAGGTCGGCGCCCTGCTCGTCGCCGGACTCGGACCGGCCATCGAGCACGCCTTGATCTCGCTACTGGCTCTCAACGGGCTGCGAGTATCCGAAGCCATCGGCGCTGACATCGAGTCCCTCGGGATAGAGCGCGGACATCGAACCATGACCATCCTGCGCAAAGGCGGAAAGACCGTCACGATCCCCCTGGCACCCCGAACCGCACGAGCGGTCGACCTGGCCATCGGCGAACGACCCAGCGGCCCGATCTTCACTGGGACCGACGGAGCACGCCTCGATCGTCACGGCGCTGCCAGAATCGTGAGACACGTCGCCCGACGAGCCGGGATCTCCAAGCCCATCGGCCCGCATACCCTCCGCCACGCCTTCATCACCGCCGCCCTCGACGCGGAGTACCCCTACGAGACGTCCAAGAAGCCGCCTCCCACGCCGACCCCAGAACCACCATGCGCTACGACCGAGCCAGGGTCTCCCTCGACCGCCACGCCACCTACACGTCTCCACCTTCATCGCCGGAGCCAGCCGATAACTAACCGGACATCTGGGCGCTGACACCCAGCCCTCGGCGCCCAGAGTCCGCCGGTGCCAGATCGATTCCGCGCTCTCGTAATCGGCTTGAAGTTGAGCGCAAGAGGGAGCGTTCTGTACTCAGAGGGGAAATCCGTGTTGGGCCCTCGGGGCTGTCTGGCAACATCTAACAGTGCTCCTGCTCGTACCCAGTGATCCTCTGGNNCGACCTGATGAGTACTTCGAGGGCGACGCGGAGGCCGCGAGAGGTCTCGCCTGGGCGGTTTCCACGATCGACCACGACGCTCTCGCCGTGGGGGACGCGGTACGCGCCGTGCGAACGGGTGCAGGCAACGAACGATGACGCGGTGTATCGAGGTTGGATGATTCGCTCCGAGCACTACGCTCTGTTGGAGGCCGCACTCGAAGCCAAAGGTGTGCGGTTACGTACGAACGCGGACCAGTATCGCATCGCCCACGAACTCCCCGGGTGGTACTCCCACTTCCGAGGCCATACGGCGGCGACGGTGTGGTCGGCCGACCCCGGTACGGAGGGCCTATCCGAGCTGGTCAAGGATCTCCCGCCCGGTCCGGGCGTGATCAAGACTGGGTGAAATCCATGAAGCACTACTGGCACGAGGCAACCTACGTATCTAACGTTCGCGACCCCGAGGCCGTCATGCGCGTCGCCCGACGCTTCCTTGAGCTTCGAGACGACGATCTGGTCGGCGGAATCGTCGTGCGTTCCTTCGAGGCGTACCAGCCGGGCGAGGTTCGTTCCTGGTGGGTCGACGGTCAATGCGCCGCGCTGTCCGCCCACCCGGACATGCCCGAGGACACACCCGCCGCGGATGTTGCCGTCGATCCGTTCGCCGAAGCCGTTCGAGAGCTTCAATCCCCCTTTGTGACTGTCGATCTGGCCAAGACTGATTCGGGGCATTGGAGGGTCATCGAGGTCGGCGACGGACAGGTCAGCGACAGAGGGCCTGGGACTATCCGCACGAGATCTCCTCCTCGCACTCGCTAGAGCCTGACCCCGACAATCCCTCCCCGACCTCGCGGACATGCAGCCGGGCGGCCACTCGCGCCAGTACGCCGACTCGGTATCGATGGTTGACGGAACAGCCGAAGACACCGGGCGCTCGCTCTGGCGCGGCGGCGGCGAGTCGACTGAGCCGGTCGGCGGGTTGTCCTAACTGGCCGATGTCGCCAAGCTGGTCTCATGGATTCGGTTGATGCGTTCGTGTCCCGCCCTGAGGGGACGCCGCCGGGACGGCTCATTCAGGTCCTGTCTGTGTTCGATGAGCGCAACCAGTCTGATGTGCCCGTCGTTTTGGAGATTTGGACATCTCACGCCGAACTGGAGGTACTCAGCTACGCCACCGACGAGGAGCAGGAAGCGATTCGCGCCTGGCACACTGCGAGGATGGCCGCCCGCCCCAGGGTCGGACTTATGAGAGCGCTCTTGAACCGCGCCCCTCCACGAAACGTCCCATTCCCTCCCCAACCAGAGATGCTACGCGAGCGGGAGCAAGCCGCTTGGGGGCTGTCGGACGACTTAGGCACGCAGTACGTCAGATCTTTGGCTGGTAGATCCAGCCTGGATCAGGACACCTGGCGATTCCGCTACAAGTTCCTTCCATCGGTGCCGTCCACGGCCACCGAGCTAACACTGACTGATCCAACTGGGACGGCGACAAGCTTTAATCTCACCGGCTCGTCACACTGACCCGCCTCAACCCGCCCACCGCGCGATCCCTAACGCCGACTAGGGCTCGGCCGGTT
>PMHU01000243.1 GCA_003156795.1 Acidimicrobiaceae bacterium | reverse complement strand
GTCCGACGACCGTAAACGTGGCCCCCAGGGCCAGGCGGGCGGCGGGCAGATCGGAGGCGGGATCGCCGTGGGCGATCGAGCCTCCGATGGTGCCCCGGTGGCGGACTTGGGGATCCCCTACCTGGCCGGCCACGTGAGCGAGTAGCGGCGCGTGGGTGCGAAGGACGTCGCTGGTCTCGACGTCCCGATGACGGGTGAGGGCGCCGACCGAGATCCGATCACCGTTCTCTCGAATGTAGGACAGGTCGGCGAGGCGGCCGATGTCGACCAACAACGTCGGGGCGGCCAGGCGCAGCTTCATCAGAGGCAACAGGGAATGGCCTCCCGCCAGAAGCTTGGCGTCCTCTCCCCCATCTGACAACAAGCCGATCGCCTCATCGAGGGTCGTGGCCCGGCTGTACTCGAAAGCGGCGGGGATCACTTCGGCGCCTCCTCTCNNGACGATGTTGTGGTAGCCGGTGCAGCGGCAGAGGTTGCCTTCCAACCCTTCGCGGACCTGGGCTTCGTCGAGCTCGCCGTTCTCGGCGATCAGCGAGACCGCCGCCATCACCATGCCTGGCGTGCAATAGCCGCACTGGAGTGCGTGGTGCTCGCGAAACGCTTCCTGGACCGGATGCATCTGGTCTCCGGAGGCCAGGCCTTCGATCGTGGTGATGTCGGTGCCGTCCGCCTGCGCCGCCAGCATGGTGCACGACTTGACCGACTCGCCGGCGACCAAGACGGTGCACGCGCCGCAAGAAGAAGTGTCGCATCCGATGTTGGTCCCAGTCAGACCGACGACGTCGCGTAGATAGTGGACGAGCAACAGTCGAGGTTCCACCTCGTGCTCCTCGACGTCACCATTTACCCGGATCGTTACCCTCATGCGGTCCCCTGTGTCTTCAGAGCCGCCCAGACGTTTTGCGGACTGGCCGGCATGTCGATGTGTCGCACCCCGAGATGGGAAAGGGCGTCGACCACGGCGCTCTGAACGGCCGGAGTCGAGCCTATAGTGCCCGACTCGCCTATGCCTTTGGCCCCCAATGCGTTGACGGGGGTCGGCGTCTCCATGGCCACCAGCTCGAAGCTCGGTAACTCGGTAGCCGAGATCATGGCGTAGTCCGCCAGATTGGACGTGACCGGGTTGCCGTCGGCGTCGTAGCGGAACTCCTCGAGCAGGGCTTGGGCCGCGCCTTGAGCCAACCCCCCGTGGCGTTGCCCTTCGGCCAGTAGCGGGTTGAGGATGGTGCCGGCGTCGTCGACCGCGATCAGCCTTTGCAGCTTTACTTGTCCGGTCTCGATGTCGACTTCGACGACCGCGACGTGCGATCCGAAGGGAAAAGTGGGAGCCGGCGGGCTGGAGCTGTGCTCTACTTTCAGGCCTCCGCTCGCTTCGGCCTCCCCTGCGATCTGCCCCCACGATCGCCAGACCGACGGCGTCCCGGTTACATGGAATCGGCCGCCTACCTTGTCCAGCACCACGTCGTCGACGCTGGCTTCCAGCATGTCGGCCGCAAGGATCCGGGCTTGGTCCACCAGGGAAATTGACGCTTCGTGCACCGCCAGCCCGCCGGCCTGTAGCGATCGGGAGCCGAAAGTGCCACCGCCTTTGGGTACCAGGTCCGTGTCGTTGGCAACCACTTCGATGTCGTCGATGGGGATGCCGAGCTGATCCGACGCGATCATGGACCAGGCCGTGACGTGGCCCTGCCCGTGCGGCGAGCTGCCGGTGTGGACGCGGGCCTTCCCGCTCGGCAGGACCTCGACGGCCGCGAATTCACCGGTGTCACCGGCACCGTTGGTGATCTCGACGTAGGTCGACACGCCGATACCGATTTGACGTGGGCCGCCCCCTTGGCGGCGCCGGGCCTGTTCGGCCCGGAGCTCCTGGTAGTTGGACGCTTCCAAGGCCAGGTCCAGGGCCCGCTCGTAGTCGCCGATGTCATAGGTCGCGCCGGTAACGGTCGTGTGAGGGAAGGCGTCCTTGCCGAGGAGGTTCTTGCGGCGGACCTCGGCCGGGTCCATCCCGATCTCGAGCGCGAACAGATCCATGGCCCGCTCGATCGCGGCCGTGGCCTCGGGCCGGCCCGCCCCGCGGTAGGCGACGGTAGGAGTCGTGTTGGTGGCGACTCCGACGGCCGAGCATTCGACTTTGGCGATGTCGTAAGTACCGGGAGCCATCATGGAGGTAAGGAACGGGAGGATGGCGCCGATGGCCGGATAGGCGCCGCCGTCCTGCACGATCTCGAGGCGGTAGGCGAGCACGCGGCCGTCACGGCCGCCCCCCACGGTGATGGTCTGGACCTGGGCCCGCCCGTGGCCGAGGGCGACCATGCTCTCCGAGCGGGTCTCGGTCCAGCGGACCGGCCGCTGGGTCTTCCGAGCCAGCCAGGGGAGGAGGTACTCCTCAGGGTACAGACCGATTTTTGCGCCGAAGCCGCCTCCGACGTCGGGTGCGATCACGCGGACCCGGTCTTCAGCCAGGCCGTAAATTCCGCACAGGGCCTCTTTCACACCGTGGGGGTGCTGGATGGAAGCCCACTGGGTGAGACGGCCGTCCTCCCCCCACTGGGCCAGGCTGCAGCGAACTTCCATCGGGCAGGGGGCCACCCTTTGATTGATGACCCGTTGGGTCACGACGACGTCGCAGCCGTCGAAGTGGCCTTCGTCCAAGGGCTGCCGGAAGTCGACCGCCACGTTGGTGCCCACCTCGGGGAAGAGCAGCGTCCCGCCGGCGAGCGCGACTTCGGAGTCGACCACCGAAGGAAGCGGGTCGTACTCGACAAACACGGCCTCGGCCGCGTCCTCGCCTTGGTAGCGCGCCTCGGTCAGGATCACCGCGACCGGCTCGCCGACGAAGCGGACCACGCCGTCGGCGAGCATCGGGCGCGCCATCCCTTCGGGCAGCATCGGCATGGCGAGCGGCACCGGCGGCAGGTCGATGTCCGACGCGGTAAAGGCCGCCATGACTCCGGGCCGCGTCAGCGCTTCACTGGCGTCGATGGAGACGATTCGGGCGTGGGCCATCGTCGCTCGGATGTACGTGGCCCACAAGGCCCCGTCGCCCGCCAGGTCGTCTCCGTAGACGCCGCCGGTGGTGAGGAACTTGGGATCCTCCCGGCGCAGCACGCGATTGCCGAGGATGCTCACCCGGCCGAGGATAGGCGACTAAGTGCTAGCTGTGACCGGGCTGTGCCGGCGGGGCCGTCGTGGTCGTGGCTGTGGGGAGAAGAATCCCGTAGGCCTGCTCGCCCGGCATGATCAGGCCGTACTCCTGTCGGGCGATCTGCTCCACGTAGGCCGAGCTCTGAAGCTGCGAGGACCGCTTGGCCAGGTCCTGGTTCTCCTGTGAAAGGACTTGCACTTGGTGCTGGGCCTTGGAAATGGCCTTCCCCTGTTCCAGCCAGGTGCGTCCGGGAAAGACGAACAGGAACAGGATCCCACCGACCACCACTGCGATCAGCAAGCCCCGGACGGCCCTTCTCATAAAGGCGCCAGCGCCCTGCGGCCCGGGTAGCGCGCCGCGTCTCCCAAGCCTGCTTCGATACGCAACAGCTGGTTGTACTTGGCGACCCGGTCGGATCTGGCCGGGGCCCCCGTCTTGATCTGGCCGCAGCCGGTGGCCACGGCCAGGTCGGCGATGGTCGTGTCCTCTGTCTCCCCGGACCGGTGCGACATGACCGAGGAGTACGAGGACCGGGCCGCCCGGGCCATGGTGTCCAAGGTCTCCGACAGGGTCCCGATCTGATTGACCTTGATCAGGATGGAGTTCGCCACGCCGGCCTCGATGCCCCGAGCCAGCCTGGCCTCGTTGGTGACGAAAATGTCGTCTCCGACGAGCTGGATGCGGTCCCCCAGCTGATTGGTCAGCGCGGCCCAGCCGTCCCAGTCGTCCTCGGCCATGCCGTCTTCGATGGAGACGATCGGGTACTTGGTGCTCAGCTCCACGAGGTAGGCCGCGAACTCGGGTGACCCCAAGGACCGTCCGTCGCCTTCGAGCCGGTAGGCGCCGTCGCGGTAGAACTCTGACGCGGCGGCGTCGATGGCAACGGCCACTTCCTCGCCAGGGGCGCGGCCCGACCTCTCGATCGCCTCGATGAGCACCCTGACCGCCTCCTCGTTGGAGGGGAGGTCCGGCGCGAAGCCGCCCTCGTCTCCGACGGCGGTCGACAGCCCCCGTTCGTGGAGGACGGCCTTGAGTACGTGATAGGTCTCGGCCCCCCACTGAAGCGCCTCCGCGAAGGACGCGGCGCCAACCGGCACGATCATGAACTCCTGCATGTCCACGTTGTTGTCGGCGTGGACGCCGCCGTTGAGGACGTTCATCATCGGCACCGGCAGGACGTGGGCGGCGGTTCCACCGACATACCGGTAGAGCGGAAGGCCCACCTCCTCAGCCGCGGCGTGCGCCACCGCCAGGGAAACCCCGAGCAGGGCGTTGGCCCCGAGCCGGGACTTGTTGGGTGTCCCGTCCAAGTCGACCAGGGCCGCGTCCAGCGCTATCTGATCGAGGGCCTCCAGGCCCTCGACGGCCTTGGCGATCTCACCGTTCACGTGGTCCACCGCCAGCCTGACCCCCCGGCCGAGGTAGCGGTCTCCGCCGTCACGGAGCTCGACCGCCTCATGGGTCCCAGTCGATGCGCCCGAGGGCACCGCGGCCCGGCCGGCGGCGCCGGACTCGAGCAGCACCTCCACCTCGACGGTGGGGTTGCCCCGGGAGTCGAGTATCTCCCGCCCTATCAGATGCTCTATTTCGCTCAAGCTCGTGGGCCGCTCATGGTGCTGGTGTGACTCCTGTGATTTGTGTGAAAACGGTACTCGCTATCGCCCCGGCCCCCGTGGCACCCGGGCCGGACACGGGTCACCCCTGCCGTTGGGCGGCCTGCCGCTTGACTTCCTCCCAAAGGTCGTCGTCGACGGGGATCCCCCGGGCGGCCCCGAGCGCTTCCATGGCCGTGAAGCGGTGCCGAAACTTGGCTGCCGCGTCTCGAAGGGCGGCCTCGGGGTCGATGCCGAGGTGGCGGGCGACGTTGACGACCGAGAACAACACGTCGCCCAGCTCCTCGTTGACGGCGGAACCGCCGCCTGGGTCGGCGGCCAGGGCCTCCCGCAGCTCGCCGAGCTCCTCGGCGATCTTGGGCCACGCTCCGGCCGCGTCTTTCCAGTCGAACCCAACCGAAGCCGCCTTGCTCTGCACCTTGAAGGCGTACAAGAGCGAGGGGAGGTTGCCGGGCACGCCTTCCATGACGCTCGACCGGCTCTTCTCCGCCTTCTTCATCTCCTCCCAGTTGGGCACCGGCTCCCCCGGCGGTCCGAACACGTGGGGGTGGCGTTCGACGAGCTTGTCGTGGATGCCTCGGGCCACGTCGGCCAACTTGAACTGCCCCTGCTCGGCTGCCAAGGTGGAGTGGAAAGCGACTTGGAACAACAGGTCCCCGAGCTCCTCCTCCAAGTGGGCGTAGCCGTCCGGTTCGTCCAACTCGTCGATGGCTTCGAGGACCTCGTACGTCTCCTCGATGAGGTGGCGGGTCAGGCTGCGGTGGGTCTGCTGGCTGTCCCACGGACAGCGGGCCCGCAAGGTGCGGACCAGCTCGTCGAAGCGAACCAGCTCGGCCGCGACCGGCTCGGTCAGGGAGGGGATCCACAAGCAGGACAGATGATCGGGGCGGACTTCCCTGTCGAGGTCGTCCCAGGCCACCTCGAAGACCGACTCGTCCGGCAATCCCAAGCGCTGCAGGACCGTGACCCGGGGCCCGTCCTCCACCGCCAGCTTGATGGCCGAAAGGGTGAAGGAGTGGTCGCACTGGGCCACCAGGAACGGGCCGCTGCGGCCGGCCGCCTCGACCGCGAACCGGTGCCCGTCCACCAGCCGCACCCCGGCCTCTACCGGGTCGATTCCCAGCCGGTCCCAAGCCAGATCCAGGAAGGACAGGGCCGGGATGACCGAGACTTCCACGCGATCGTCCGACCGCAACTGCTCGACGGTGCGCTCGGCCACGAACGGCGATCCCGGCACCGCGTACAAGACCGCCCCGTGGGCAACCGCCGCCGCCACGAGGGCTTCGACCACCCCGGCGTAAACGTCGTCGATCGAGTCGGCGCCGTCGTAGAGGTAGTCGAACGGCGTCGCCGGCGACACCAGGCTGGCGCTCGGGTGCCGGGACGTTCGCACGAACCGGACCGTGCTGGCGGCTATGGCTTCGACGGTCGCCACGCTGACGAGCCGCGCATCGCCGGGCCCGAGGCCGACGACCACGACCCTGGCGGTCACGTGGAAAGCTGGGGAGGAGTCACTCCGGCGGACGACGACCAGGTCCCGTAAGCCGGGTTCACTTTGACCCGGGCGGCCTTGATGAGCTGAATCAGCGATGTTTCCGGCACGCCCTCGCTGCTGTTGAGGACTGCCGACAGGACGCTTTCGACGGCCGGGGTGAGCCCTTGTTCCTGGCGACTCACGACCTTGACCACCTGAAATCCGACGTTGGTCGGAATCGGCTGCGACACCCCGCCCACGGCCAAACCGATGACGGCCGAGCGGTAGGCGGCGGGGTAGTTCTCCAGCTGAGTCTGGTCATAGCAAACGTGGGCCCCGTTGACAGCGCCGCTGCTGGTAATGCCCCGGGCCGCGGCCTGCGTGGTAGCCGCAGACTGCAGCACACAGACCTGGACGAAGAAATACTGGATGTACTGCTGGTAAGTCTGCTGCAACGACGCCAGCGTTGCGGAAGTCGGGGTGGCGGCCGCCCGGTCGGCCAGGCGCTCCACCAGCGTTTGGCGGAAGGCGGCAGGAAAGTCGACCCACTCGGGCCCGCTCGTCTCGCTGACCGATCGGGCTGCATCCATAAAGGCCTGGCCCGGCAGTTTTCCAATGGCGGCGAGATGCTGATGGATGACGTCAGCCTCGATGATGCTGCCGAGAACTTCGGACACCCAGCTGGAGTTGTAAGTACCCGGTCCGCTGCCCGCGACGGTCGCGCCGGAACCGCCGCTCGTCGACGCGTTGGCCGAGTCGTAGCCGGTCACGTAGTCGGCGTTGCCCGCCCACGAACGCAACTCGGAATTGAGCGCGGTCTCCTTGATCACTTGAGAGTTGACGCTCGCGGCGTAAGGAGACGCGTTGCAGCCGGTCAGGGTGATGGACAAGCCCGACACGACGGCGGCTCCAACGAGGATGCGGAGGGAAGTGTTCACGGCGACGCCGATGCTACCGGCGGAGCCAGTTCCCCAAGCAAGGCGGAGAGGTCCGCGGCCGGGTCGGAGCCGCGTGCGAGCGGCAGGACGAGCTGTCCGATTTCCTCCTTGAAGACGGCCTTGGGAGCGATCCGGGAGAGCCGGACCCTCTGGCTGGCCTTCAGCTCCAGCGGAGCCAACCGGGCCGTGAAGCCGCCCCCGCTCAAAGTCGACCCGCCGGTGACGACCGCCACTTCGCGGATCCCAAGTCGGGCGCACTCGGCACGCAAGTGGCCGATGCGAAGCAAGGCCGTGGCCGGGTCGGGCAACGGCCCGTAGCGATCGAGCCACTCCGATTCGACGTCGTCGACCTCGGCGTGGGTGGTGACGGTAGCCAAGCGCCGGTACGCCTCCAGCCTCAAGTCCTCCCGGGAAACGTAGTCCGATGGGAGGTTGGCGGTCAGCGGAAGATCGAGCCGGATCTCGGCGGGCTCCCTACGTTCCTCCCCTTTGAGCTCGGAGACGGCTTCGGAGACCATTTGCACGTACAGGTCGTAGCCGACTGCAGCCACGTGGCCCGATTGGTCACCGCCGAGCAAGTTGCCGGCTCCCCGGATTTCCAAGTCCTTCATGGCGATCTTGAAGCCGGATCCGAGCTCGGTGAGCTCCCCGATGGTGCGCAGCCTCTCGTAGGCCTCTTCCGAGAGAACCCGATCGGGCGGGAACAGGAGGTACGCGTACGCCCGCTGGCCCGCCCGCCCCACTCGGCCCCGCAGCTGGTGGAGCTGGCCCAGCCCCAGCCGGTCGGCTCGGTCGACGACCAGGGTGTTGACGGTCGGCATGTCGATCCCCGATTCGATGATGGTGGTGCACACCAACACGTCGTAGAGCCCTTCCCAGAAGTCGAACACGACCTTCTCCAGGACTCCCTCGTCCATCTGGCCGTGGGCCACGGCGACCCGGGCCTCGGGGACCAGACCCCTCAGCTCGGCTGCCACCTTCTCTATGTCCGACACCCGGTTGTGGACGTAGAACACCTGTCCCTCGCGCAGCAGCTCGCGCCGCAGCGCCTCGGCGACGGCCCGCTCGTCGTACTCGCCGACATAGGTGAGGATGGGCTGACGGTCGGCCGGTGGGGTGTGCAGAAGAGTCAGGTCGCGGATGCCGGTCAAGCTCATCTCGAGCGTCCGCGGGATCGGCGTCGCCGTGAGGGTGAGCACGTCGACGTCGGTGCGGAGCTTCTTGATGGCCTCCTTGTGACCGACGCCGAAGCGCTGCTCCTCGTCCACGACCAGAAGACCCAAGTTCTTGAAGGTGACATCGTTCGATAGGAGCCGGTGGGTGCCGATGACGACATCGACCGATCCGTCGGCCACCCCGTCGCTCACGGCCCGGGCCTGGCCAGGGGTCAAGAAGCGCGACAGCATCTCGACCCGGATCGGGTAGCCGGCGAATCGGTCCCCGAACGTCTGGAAGTGCTGAGACGCCAGCAGGGTGGTCGGCACCAGGACCGCTACTTGCTTGCCGTCCTGCACGGCCTTGAACGCGGCCCGTATGGCCACCTCGGTCTTGCCGAAGCCGACGTCGCCGCACACCAGTCGGTCCATGGGGGCCGCCGCTTCCATGTCGGCCTTCACGTCATCGATGGCCTTGGCCTGGTCGGGCGTCTCGGCGTACGGGAAGGATTCCTCCATCTCGGTCTGCCATGGCGTGTCGGCCGGGAAGGCGTGACCCGGCGAGGTGATGCGCTTTTGGTACAGCACCACCAGCTCCTGGGCGATCTCCCGCACCGCGGCGCGCACCCGGGACTTCGTTCGCTGCCACTCGCTGCCGTTGAGCCGGCTCAGGGCCGGGCTTTCCCCACCGGAGTAGGGGCGGAGAAGGTCGACCTGGTCCGAGGGGACGTACAGCTTGTCGCCGCCCTTGTATTCCAGGAGGAGATAGTCCCGCTCCACCCCTCCGATCGACCGGCGCACCATCCCGCCGAAGCGACCCACCCCGTGCTGGTAGTGCACGACGTAGGTCCCGGCGGCGATGTCGTCGAAGTAGGTCTCCGCGTTGCGGGCGCGCGTCCGCGGACGACGGTGGGCTCGACGGCGGCCGGTCAGATCGCTTTCGGCCAGCACCGCCAGCTTCAGGGCGGGGTACAGGAAGCCCCGATCGAGCGGACACACCAGGATGCGAAGACCGGGCGACATGAGCTGCGCAGCGGTCGGAGCCTCTTCGTGCAGCGTTGCCGCCATCCCGTGATCGTGAAAAAGCGAGGCCAGGCGGGCCGCGCTACCGCGCCCCTCGGCGCAAACTACGGCGCGAAAGCCGTCGGCTTGCAGGGCGCGGAGCTGGGCAAGAAGTCGCTCCCCGTCCCCAACGACCGGATCCCACCCCGCTGCGGCCACTGTCGCCGTCCCCGGGTTCTCTGGCGCTGCCATCACGGTCCAAGCGGCCGCGTCGGTATGCGCCAGCAGCCGGTCGAATTGGAGGTGGAGCCGGGGAAAGATCTCGCCAGAGGCGCCCCACGTCTCGGCCAGCGTCTCAGCCAGCGAAGCCTCTTCGTCGAGGATCTCCGACGCCCGGTCGCGCATGCGGCGCGGCTCGACGAGCACGACCAGCGAATCCCTCGGAAGCAGATCGACCAGTAGGTGCTCCTCGGAAGTCAGCCACGGCAGCCAGGATTCCATGCCGTCGAACACCAGACCCTCGGCTAGGCGCTCCCACTGGGCCCGGCCCCAGGGCGCTTCTCCGACCAGAGACCGGGCCCGCTCGCGGACCTCATCGGTCGGGGTCAGCTCTCTGCAGCCGAACAGCTCAACGGCCGTCAAGTCCTCCGTCGAGCGCTGGTCGCCCACAGAAAACTCGCTGAGCCGGTCGACCTCGTCGCCCCAGAGGTCGATCCGGACCGGCACGTCGGCGGTGGACCCGAACACGTCGACGATCGATCCGCGCACCGCCAGCTCGCCACGGTGCTCGACCTGGTACTCGCGGCGGTAGCCCATCGACACCAGGCGTCCTATCAACGCATCAGGGTCGATCTGGTCCCCCTTGGACACCACCACCGGACCNNAGGCTTCGACGTGGGGACCGAGCCGCTGGAGCAGGGAGCGGACGGGAGCGACCAGAACTTTCGGTGTCCGTTGACGGTCGTGCTCGGTCCCGCCCGTCAGCCGCCACATGGCCCGCAGCCGCCGGCCCATGGTTTCGACGCTCGGGCTGACCCGTTCGAAAGGAAGCGTCTCCCACGCCGGGCAGACGTCCACCTGCCCGGCTCCCAGATAGGCGCTCAAGTCATGGGCCAGGCGCTCGGCCTCCACGTTGGTGGGCACGGCGACGATGGTCGGGTGGCGCCCGGACGCCTCCACCAGACCCGCTACCGCGAACGCTCGGGCCGGCTCGGGGACGGCGACCACGACGCTGCGCAGGTCCCTCAACGAGCTAAACGTCTCATCGCTGCGAAGAAGCGACAGCAGGGGCGCCAGGGCTCCTTGGGTTCCTTGGGTTCCTTGGGCTGGCCGATGGTGGGCGGGCGCGGGGGCGGGCACGTCAGCCATTGAACCGGTTCTGGGCGACGACCAAGCCGTCGCCGAGGATGCATTCCACCGCGTCCGCCGCCACTTCAATGCTCACGTCAAGCTCGGTGCGGTCCTTCTTGCTCGGGGCCTTAAGCACGTGGTCGACTCCGCGCTCCTTACCTCCGGGCGGCTTTCCGATCCCGATCCGCACGCGGGTGAAGGAGTCGGAGTGAACGTAGGCCTTGATGGAGCGCAGTCCGTTGTGCCCGGCCAGGCCCCCGCCCGCCTTGACTCGCACCGTTCCGAGCGGCAGGTCCAGCTCGTCGTGAACGATCACGAGTTCGGCCAGGTCTGTGATGCCGAAGCGGCGGATGAGGGGGGCGACGGCGCGACCTGAATCGTTCATGTACGTCTGGGGAAAGGCCAGGGCCAGCCGCTTGGGGCCGATTCGGACTTCGGCTACCAACGTGTTCCCCTTGGACTTCTTCAACCGTTCGCCGTGTCGGGCCGCAAGCAAGGCAACGGCGTCGGCGCCCGCGTTGTGGCGGGTGCGTTCGTACTCGCTACCGGGGTTCCCTAGCCCCACCGCCAAAAGATCGGAGGGGGTGCCAGACCGGGGCCGGCCGAGCAGCTAGCCCTCCTCGGAGCCAGACGCGCCATCCGAGGCGGCGCTTTCGGCACCAGCGCCCTCCGCGGCGACGCCTTCGCCCTCGACGCCCTCGCCCTCGGCGACTTCCTCCTCGACAACGGCTCTCGTAATGGACGCCATCACAACGAGGTCGTCGGGGGAAACATCGGTCGTGACGCCAGCGGGAAGAGGGAGGTCTCCAACCCGAATGCTCTCGCCGACGGTCAGATCGTTGATGTCCACTTCGATGTTGCTTGGAATGAGCCCCGGGGTGGCGTTGACGGTCAGCGACGTGAGTAGCTGCTCGACGATGCCCTTCTCCTGCTCCACGGACTTCGACTCACCGATGAGCACGATCGGCACTTCAGCCGATATGACCTCGTCTCGACTCACGATCTGGAAGTCGACGTGCAACACCGTGTGGCGGACGGGATGGCGTTGCAGCGACCGTGCCATGGCAAGGTGGGTGTCCGAACCGACCTTCAGCGACAGCAACTGGTTGAGACCGGCCTCGCCCGACAGGGCGTGGCGCAGGTCTCGGCCCTCCACGGAAACGGATATGCCCTCGATGCCGTGGCCGTAAACGACCGCCGGCACCCGGCCCGCGGACCTCATGCGCCGCGACTCAGACGAGCCGGTAGTACGACCGGGCTCGGCAATCAGGGTGATTTCAGCCATCTACACGCGCTCCTGCCACAGACCTATACGACCAGGGGACCCAGAAAGCCTAGCGGTTGTGGGTCTCGACCGCCGCGGGCCCCCGGGTCGTCCCCCCCCGGCCGGGGTTCCTGTAGATGTTCGGCGATCCTGGTGTCAAACCATACCCTCTCAGGACGGTACCCTCCGAGGTCGGATCCGGCACCAGGATCGCCGAGTGACACCAAGATATGAGGGCCGCGCTGCACAAGGCTCACCAAGCGCCGTCTAGGTCTGGTTTTCGCCCCCGAAGATCTGCGACACGGACCCGTCGCTGAATACGGCATCGATGCAAGCCGCGATCACCTTGGCGATCGGGACGACCTCTATCTTGTCGATCTGCTTCTCGGTCGGCAGCGGGAGGGTGTCAGTGACTACAACCCGGGAGATCGGAGAGTTCTTGAGCCGGTCGGTAGCGGGATCCGACAGCACCGGGTGGGTACACATCGCCCATACCTCGGTGGCACCTTTGCCGAGCAGGATCTCGGCGGCGGCACAGATGGTGCCGGCGGTGTCGATCATGTCGTCGATGAGGACGCACATGCGACCCTCGACGTCGCCCATCACGTCGAGGGCCTCCACCTGGTTGACCGCGTCCTTCGGTCGGCGCTTGTAGACGGCCGCCACGTCCACCTGCTCGCCGGCGTGGCGGGCCGCTTGTTCGGCCACCTTGGTGCGGCCGGTATCGGGTGCGACCATCACGAAGTCGCCGCTCGGAGCGTGCTCGCGGAGGTAGTCGGTCAGCAGCGGAACCGCCGTCAAGTGGTCGACGGGCCCATCGAAGAAGCCCTGTATCTGCCCGGAGTGGAGGTCCATGGACATGATCCGGTCGGCGCCAGCCGTGGTGAAGAAGTCGGACACCATTCGAGCGGTGATTGGTTCCCGCCCCTTGGACTTGCGGTCCTGGCGGGAGTACCCGTAATAGGGGCAGACGGCAGTGATGCGCTTGGCCGATGCTCGCTTCGCGGCGTCGATCATGATCCACTGCTCCAGGAGCGAGTCGTTGACCGATCGGCCCGGACTGCGACCATGGGATTGGATGATGAACACGTCCGCGCCTCGAACCGACGCCCCGAACCTGGGCCGAACCTCCCCGTTGGCGAAGTCCACCAGGTTGGCGTCACCCAGCTCGACTCCGAGGTCGGCTGCGATCTCCTGGGCCAGCACCGGGTGGGTCCGGCCGGTGAGCAGGTACATCTTCCGGGTTGGGGTGAGTTCCATCGGGCCGGATCTCGCCGGCCGGCTAAACGACGTCATGGCAACTCCGGGTCGTCATGCCCTCCAGTGAAGCACGGACCAGTCACCGTACCGGCCGCTACTTTCGAGCCAGGAGGTAAATAAGCCCAAGGCCCTACCTGTGCGTCGGCTCCCACCTCTGAGTTACGCGCAATCGTCGCCGTGACCACGGCGTTCTGGCCGATCTTGCAATTGGCCAGCTGCGTGTTGGGGCCGAGCTCGGCGCCTTCGTCCACGACCGTATTCCCCTGCAAATGCGTGCCCGGGTAGAGCACGACATCCGCGCTGAGCTCGACGGTCGTGTCCACGTAAGTGGCTTCCGGATCGACCATGGTCACCCCTCGTCGCATCCAGCGCTCATTGATCCTCGCCCGCAGCTCGGCCTCGGCCAGGGATAGCTGGTGGCGGTCATTGACCCCTGCCGCCTCGATCGAATCCTCGACGACCATCGACACCACGGGATAGCCGGCGTCATGCAAGACCGCCACCGCATCGGTCAGGTAGTACTCGCCTTGGGAGTTGTCCGGAGTGAGCCGGCGCAGAGCCGGGGCCAGAACGGAACGGCGGAAGACATAAATGGATGTGTTGACCTCGTTGACCGCGATCTCTTCGTCGCTGGCGTCTGCGTGCTCCACGATGCGGGCGACGCGGTCGTTCTTGTCTCGGACCACCCGGCCGTAGCCGTCCGGGTTGTCGAGTTTGGCGGTCAGGACCGTCGCCGCCGCCCCCGCTTTCCGGTGAGTTCTCAATAGCGCGGCGAGGGTGGGGGGCCGGAGAAGCGGTGCGTCTCCCGGCAAGACGACGATGTCGCCGTCGTCGATGTCATCGTCGGGGAACGCGGTCAGCGCCACCAGCACGGCATCGCCGGTGCCGCGCTGCACGCGCTGCTCGACGAAGTCAAGGTGCATGCCGGGTGGAGCCTGCTCCCCTACGGTCTTGGTGACGCGTGCTGCTCCGTGGCCGACGACTACGACAGCCCGCTCGAGCGGAAGCTCGGCGAGGGCGTACAACACATGAAGGACCATCGGGCGACCGCACAGGCGATGCAACGCCTTGGGGCGCTCGGATCGCATCCGGGTCCCTTCCCCGGCGGCGAGAACAACCGCCGACAGAGTCGGATCGTTGGCCATGGCCCTTTCTATCAACCTGCGGGTGGTGTCAACGGTCATCGTTTTGCGCGACGCTGGTGCCCACCCCTCCATCTGGAGGACCCGCGGTGGCGGGTAGTTCAATGGCAGAACGCCTGACTTTGGATCAGGAGGTTGGAGGTTCGAGCCCTCCCCCGCCAGCCACCAAAAGTGCAGGTCGGACAAAGTGAGGCCCTCTCTTGCGAGAGGGCCTCAGTGCTGCTTGTCACCATTTCGTCACTACCGCGCTTCGGGACCAGCCTATGAGCATCTCGTGGCCGAACTCCGCCGGCTCCTCGACCAGGTCAGCTAACCCTGGAGATGTTTCGCCGGCCGCGGGCCAAACGGCACAAGACCGCCCCGACAAGCATCGCCAAGCCGGCCGCGCCCAATTCCGGTCCAACGGCGCTGCCAGTGAACGCCAAGCCCGACGTGGGCTGGGCTGTCGCAGCGGTGGCGTGAACGGCTTGTGACGTCGATACGCCCAGGACCACCGTATGTGGCGCGGTCGTGCTGGGAGGTTTCACCGTCGTCGGTACCGGGTCGACCGTAGTGGTCGTCGAGGGCGGCACAGTTGTTGTCGTCGTCACGGGCGTAGTGCACGACTTTGACTGGTTGTTGCCGCGCAGCCAAGCCGCCAACTCGTGCTGCTGATCGCCAGCTTTGAAATCGGCCTGCCACCAACCACATGGCGTCGCGATTGGCGACCCGTTCGACGTGCCGGTCGCGACTTGGTTCAACCAGGACGACGTCGGTGACGTGTTCATCGTCAGCGTGAACCCGGCGCAGTGGCCGTTCGTGATAGCGCTCACCTCATGGTTGGCGAGGTGAAGCGTCGCCTTGCATGTCGTGGTCATCGTTCTCCAGACTCTTCGGCTCTTCGTCACCGGGGTCTGGAGCGACACGTCCCCGTGACGCACGCCGCGAGAACAGCCGGCAAACTACAACCACGGCGACGTCGACACAAGTAACGCCAGCGCCCGCCGGGTCGAAAGAGCACGTCCTGGCCGAGCGCCGACGCCTCCTCGACGTTCGACTAGACCCCCGGCAGTACCGACAAAATGCGCCCCCAGCCCTTCTACGTGGTGAACCGGAACAACGCGCCTTGCTAGCTGTCGGGGCGTCAATCGGAGCTCTTAAGCGCGCCAGGTTCAGCTGGGCTATGTGCATCGTGTCATTCGGGCGCGGCGAAGCCGAGGCGGGCGTGCAGGCGGCGTAGAGGGCGGGGCGACCACCAGTTCCATTTGCCGAGTAGGGCCATGAGGGCGGGGACAAGCAGCGCNNTGAAGGCGTCGATGAGGACTGCCGCGGCCGAACCGACGCCGACCTCCTTGAGGAACAGGAGCTTGGAGGTGGAGAACGCCCCGATGGCCACTGCGAGCATCAGTGAGGCGGCGGTCACGAGTCGACCGGTTCGTTCGAGCCCAATGGCCACCGCTTGACGTTCGTCGACGGCGACCGAGCGGGCTTCGCGTATACGGGCCAATAGGAAGACCCCGTAATCGGTCGATAGGGCGAACGCCAGCGCGGCGAGTATCAGGAAGTCGGTTTCCTCGATGCCTCCCTGGCTGGTGTAGGCGAGAGGACCGGTGAGCCGACCGTCTTGGAAGATGAAGACGAGGAGGCCGGTTGCCGCGGCCGCAGTGAGCGCGTTCATCAGGAGAGTCTTGACCGGCAGGATCACCGATCCGGTCATGAGCCAAAGGACGAACATGGTGACTATGGCCAAAATGGTGAGAGCGAGCGGGACGGCCGACGCGATCGATGTTCGAAGGTCAAGGGTGTCTGCGGCATCTCCGCCGACGAGGACCCGCACAGGGGATGGGACGGCCCGGACGGATCGGACGGTGCGCTGCCCATCCGCTGAAATGCCGCTGTACGGGGTAGCCGCCTTGATTTCCCAGACACCTCGACCGGCGAGCGTCGGAGACGAAACGGAGGTGACTCCTGGCACGGCGCCCAGTTCGGTTGCGTATTTAGCCAGGGCCGGCCCCTCGTCCGCTGGGGCTGACGCTTCCACCAGGATCGACTCGCCACCGTGGAGTTGCGGGAAGTCGCTCGCCAAGGCGTCCTGGACGACGCGGGCGCTCTGGCTGGTCGGCAGGACGGAGGCGTCGATCCCACTCCAGTGAACGCGCGGAGCGGGCGAGGCGAGCAGCAGCAGAACGGCGGTTGTGGCGACGGCCACGAGCGCGGGACGGCGCATCACCGCGCTTGCCAGCCGGTACCAGGCACCCTCGTTTTCGTTGGCGGACTTTGCCTTCGCGAGTCTGGGCGCGAGCAGCATGAGCAGGGATGGGACCAACAGAAGGGCGCTGGCCGCAGCTACGAGCGCCACCGCCGCTCCGCCGATTCCCATCGAAACGAGGAAGCGTTGGGGAAACACCGTCAGCGTGGCCATGGCGGCCGCGACGGTTGCGGCACTGAACAGGATCGTGCGTCCCGTCGACTGCACCGTGGCTAGCAGCGCGTCCGCGGCCGAATCGCGCCGTTGCAACTCCTCTCGAAACCTCCAGACGAGAAACAGGCTGTAGTCCACCGCCAGCCCGAGACCGACAGCTATGACCAGATTGAGGGCGAACACCGATAGGGGGAGCACGGCGTTGACCACCCGTAGGACCAGGAACGCCCCGAGGACGCTCAGCATCCCGGCGGCCAAGGGCAGCAGAGCCGCCAAGCCCCGGAAGATCAAGAAGGCGAGGATCGCTAGCAGCGGGAAAGCGAGGAGCTCGGCGAGTCCCAGGTCCTTGAGAGCCTGTTTACCAACCTGGATTCCGGCGACGTCCCCTCCGCCCAGTCGGACCCCAGGTAGGCCTTTGAGGGCGCTTTCGATGCGGGAGACGATCGTTGCCGGATCTGGACCTGTGCGCAACGTCACGGCCACCACTGAAGATCGTCCGTCCTTGGACACGAGCGGTGACGCCTGCCCCGCGACCGGGGCCGAGACGCTCGCCACGCCGGGGACCCGCTCGACCGCACGCGCCACCGCCGCCACTTCGAGGTCGCCCGGAGGTGCGGGTACCAGAGCGAGGACGCCGGGATCGATCTCAGCATGAGTGGCGTTCTGAACGATTCGCTCGGCCCGGGCGCTCTGGGACTGCGGGGCGCTGAATGGGTTGCGAGCGTTGAGCATGCCCGCGGCGGGGCCTCCAAACAGCCCGGCGATTACGAAGGCCCCGAAGGCCCACAGCAGCATCCGCTTCGGTCGTCGGGCCGCGGCACCCGCCAATGCGGTCAGCACTGCGGCTCCGGTGCAGCCAGATTGGCCGTGACGGCTTCCACGAGCAGTGGGCGGGCGTCGATGACCCAGTCGAGCGCCGCCTGCTCCCGCCTCACTCCGAACATCGCCGCGGCCCGACGGTAGGCCGCTTGCGGCCGGTCAGCGAGACGTTCGACGATCTCCGACAGGTGGTCGCGTCTGGCTCGCGCTGCTGTCTCGTAGTCGTCGAGCAGCTCTTCCAGGCGACCCGCCGACATGCGGTCGCCGAAGAAGATCCGGACCAGAAAAAGGTTGCGCTGCCGGTCGTGGCCGACCGGCGCCTCTTCCAACCACTTCCGTAACACGTCATCGCCGTCGTCGGTGACCTCGTACAGCAACTTGGTCGGGAAGCGCTCCTGCACCACTTCGGTTGCTGACAGCAGCCCGAGCTGTCGAAGGTGCGCCAGCTCGGTATAGATGTGGCTCCTGGTCAGAGGGAAAATTTGGCCCACCGATCGCTGCGCAAAACCGGCGAGCTCGTGTCCGGCGGCCGGGCGGATCGATACCAGGCCGAGGACGACATATGCGGTCTGCGACAAACGCGGGCACGCCGTCATGGCTCCAGGCTAGTCCTAAGTGGATGAGCTAGTCCAATGTGGACGGGCCTCGGCGGACCTCTCCGCTGCTGATGCGCTCAACCCGGGATCTTCTGCGGCCCCAACCCTGCGGTCAGACCCTGCCGGGACCGACCCTGAGGGCGTCGGCCCTCAATCCGACTGTGGTCGGTCAACTGCGTGGCGGTCGAGGAAGTCGATCACCGCGGCCGTGAAAGCGTCGTTGCGATCGCCGGCCACCATGTGCCCGGCCCCGGACACGTCGACGAACTCGATGGACGGGAACCGGGCCCGAAAAACGGCCGCTCTTCCGGCGCTCACGAGGTCGCTGACGCGGCCCCGTACAAGCAAGACCGGGACGTCGGCAGCCATGCGCTCCGTAGCCGCGTGCAATCGATCGACGTCCGCGATCTCCTCTGGGCCCAGCCCGGGATCGGGGTTGATGAACCTCGGGTCCCAGTGCCAGTAGAAGCGGCCGTCGCGCTCGCGCAAGTTCTTGCGCAGGCCGGCCAGATCCGTGGGCCGGGGGCGAAGAGGGTTGTACGCCGCGACGGCCTCGGCCACCTCGTCCAGGGAAGCGAACCCGGCGTCGACGCGGTCGACCATGAAGGCCAGGATCCGATCGGCTCCCGCCTCCTCCATGTCGGGGACTATGTCGACCAGCACCACGCCGCGGACTGCGCCGGGCGCCAGCTCGCCGGCCAAGAGGATCGCGGCCAAGCCTCCCAGGGAAGCGCCGACCAGCACGGGTGGCTCATCGAGGCCTGCGAGGACGAGGCGGACGTCGTCTGCGAAGCTTTCCAGCCGGTAGTCACCGGCTTCGGACCAGGCCGACTCGCCGTGGCCTCGGGCATCGAGCGTCAGGGTCTGCCATCCCCGCTGGGCGACCAGTGCCGCGGTTCCGCCCCATGAGTGGCGCGTCTGTCCACCGCCGTGCAGGAATACGACCAGCGCGTTCCCGCGGTTCCCCCGGCGCTCGCCCACGAGCTGTATGCCATCCTTGCCCTCGAAGCGCACAATGGTTGCGCCCATCACGTGGCGGTGGAGGTGGTGGCGCCTGGCGTTATTGCGGCCGGGTTACGCGGAGTGAGCATGCGGCGTCCTGTTCGCGGATCGGAGCTGACGATGCCCTCCGGACGGACGGGCCACGGTACGGAGTGGCGATCGTAGCGAACAGGCCGGGGGAGCCTAGGGGTGGGCGGCTACGAACGTCGCGCTGCTGGCTTGGGCGGACAGCTCGTCCAAGTCGAATGGTCGACGAAACTCGGCGTCCAGTGCCTTACTGTCGGTGAGCAGCAAGATCTCGGTCGTTTGACGGGCGAGGACGCGGCCGATGAGGGGGTAGAGGCGGCGCATCAGCCACCGGCCCCGTTTGCTGCTCATGAAGGCGCAGCAGCCCACGTGGCCGATCTCGTCCACCAGGATCTCTCCGTAGAGCAGATCGATGCGGGCGGCGACGTCCGGCTCGTCCTCGAATAGTTCGATGCCGATCCGCTTCAAGGTGGCGAACAACGTGCACCCGGCCATCTCGGCGGCGCCGACCGCGGGAAAGCTGGCCCGTCTCGGGAAGAAGACGGCGGTCTTGACGATCTGGCGCATCAGCAGCGGCGGCGGCACCACTTCGAAGCGCAACCCGAACATGTCCAGAGCGTGGGCGAGGAGCCGGGTGTGGTAGTGCTCCTCCAGCTCGAGGTAGACCTGCTCGGGTGGCAGGTCGCGCCCGCTGTTGAGGCCGTAGACCTCTCCGAGTCCAACTCCGAAGCGCTCGGCCTGGTTGAGCTTCGCCGTGGCGAGCAGCCAGTACATCTGCGGGGAGAGCCCGTCTTCTGGACGGCGGCGGCGCAGGTTGCGCAGGAACGTCTCCTCGTCGATGTGCTGTCGGGACCGGACGGGCTCGGCCGCGATCTTTGCGAAGAAATCCTCGCGGTGGGTCAGCGTGCGGTTCAGCAAGTCGGCTTCCCCGTCGCGCTCGTGAAGGAATGCTCGATAACCCTCGATGCCAGTCGCGGACAAGATCGTGGTCATGACCAGTTTGCTCCTTGAGAGGTGAGGGCGATCAGAAGGTCGATGCGTTCGGCGCGTTCAGGGCCAGGGCCGTCGGCGGTCGAGAGCAAGCCGAACAGAGCGGACAGGAACACCACCCCGAGAACGCTTGGGTCGCGGTGCGATCCCGCGTCCGCTTCGATGATGGCGTCGACGACGAACTGCGCCAACGGATGGTCGGAAACGGTTGAGCTGCTCGGGCTGTCTGGCCGGAACTGCATGGCGCACATCTGCTGAACCAACTCGGTCCCCAGTCGCCGTTCGGCGTCCTCGATCCCGGCCACGATCTCCGCCAGGACCGCGGCCAGAGGGCGCTTACCGGCGCGAGAAGATACCTCGCCGACGATCCGCTGCTCCTCGGCGATCCGCAGTTCGGCCAGCACGTGGTCCTTGGTCGGGAAGTGAAAGTAGAAAGTTCCGCGCGAGACACCCGCAGCGGTGGCGATGCGGGCGATATCGGTGGCAGCAAAGCCCGTCCTCCGGAACTCCTCGAGGGCGACGGCCACCAAGTGGGAACGAGTTCGCAGCCGCTGCATCTCCCGCCCGCCCACGGCGCGAAGGGGCGCGGCTTCACGGATGGCGGTTCCGGGCACGCGGCCACGATACCCAATCTCGCTGACAGCTGTCAATGACGCCCGTCAATAGCCCGGCTGGAGTTTGTTACCTGCGATAACACCCGGTTGTGGGCGCGGCGCCTTTACTCTGGTTTACCTCGGCCCTCAGTAGTGCCCCACTGGGGCCGAGCCGCTTCAGGCAGGTTCTGTCCGGCTGCCGAGCGGGGGTTGGTCATGCGCTGCCCGGACGCCATCGGACCCGCGACCAGCGGGACCCGACCCGGGAGCGCTGACCGCCCGACGCGATCCATCCGTCCCTGCGCTTCGGCCCCGTGCCGCAAGGTCAGCTCGAGGCCAGTTCCTCCAGGGACATCGGCACGCGGGCGACTATCAGATCGGTGCGGGCGCGCAAGGCAGAGGAGAGAGCAACGTCGATTTGATTGTGAAGCACCCGGTAGCGCAGCTTGCGCGGAACGACGACCGGTATCAGCACGACGATCTGGTGGTCTTGCCGCTCGTTGCGCACCTGGTCGACAAAGTCCGTAACGGGCTTGACGATCGAGGCGTACTCGCTGCGCAGCAAGTGCAAGGGAACGCTCGGATGCCATCGCTCCCATTCCCGTTCGATCGCTCTTCCGCCGTCATCAGCCGCGTCGCCGGGGTTGTCGAATACCACGGTAACTGCCACCACTTCGTGTCCGAGCGAGAGCGCCTTCGAGACCGCCTGAGCGGTGAGCCTCGACACGTTGACAACCGGGATGATCACGAAGGTCGGTTTCGAGGACGGAATCGCGGGCAGCGCACCGAGAGCCAACTCCCCCGCGACTTGGCGGTAATAGCGCGCCACCACGTGGAACAGCCCGATGAACACTGGAATGGCCACCACGACGACCCAAGCCCCCTCGACGAACTTGGCGACCAGGAACACGATCGAGGAGACGCCGGTGGCTAGGGCTCCAATGGCGTTGAGCAGAGCCCGTCCCCACCAGCGCGCCGGTCGAGTGCGCCACCAGTGCACCACGAGCCCGGCCTGGGCCAACGTGAAACCAATGAATACGCCGATTGCGAATAGTGGGATCAGTGAGTTGGTGTTGCCTCGTACGGCGATCAGCAGCGCCGCGGCCATGGCCGCCAGGGTCCAGATTCCCTTGCTGAACACCAGCCGGTCGCCGCGAAGGGCAAACAGGTGAGGGAGTCGATCGTCTGCCGCCAGCAGACTGGCCAACACCGGAAGTCCGCCGAATGACGTGTTGGCAGCCAAAGCCAATACAGCGGTGATGCTCAGGGAGACCACGTAGTAAGCCCAGTGACGGCCCACCGCCGCGCCCATTATCTGGCTCAGCACGGTCTGACCGGTGCGAGGTTTGACGTGGAATCGGACGGCGAGCACTGCGAGGCCGAGGAGCATCACGCCCAGAGTTCCTCCCAGAAGGAGCTCGGTTCGCTTGGCCCGGGTGACGCGAGGCTCTTTAAAAAGGGGCACTCCGTTGGCGATGGCCTCGACCCCGGTGAGGGCGCTGCAGCCCGCCGCGAAAGCCTTTAGAACGAGGAGGATGCCCACGGTCCCCACCCCTGTTGACACCACCACGGCGCCGGGTTGGGGTGCGTGCTCGGCGAGGGGGTGGAACAGCCCCACAGCGATGACGGCCAGTAGGCCCACGATGAAAAGAAATGTCGGCAAGAGGAAGGCGCGGGCCCCTTCGCCGAGGCCGCGAATGTTTAATACCGTCACCACCGCCAGTATCCCGAGGCAGATCGGCACGGTCGCGCTATGTAGAGCCGGGTAGGCCGAGGTCAAGGCGCCGACACCGGCGGCGATCGATACTGCGACCGTGAGTGTGTAGTCAACGATCAACGACGCGGCGGCCAGCTGGCTGGCGCCGCCACCCAGGTTGGCCTTGGAAACCGCGTAGGAGCCGCCACCACCGGGGTAGGCATCGATCACTTGCATATAGGAAAGGACCAAGAGCACGAGCAGCACCACGATGGCGATGGTGATGGGCAGCACCTTGTTGAGCGCCCCCATACCAGCCGTTGCCAGCACGATGAGGATCGCTTCCGGCCCGTAGGCCACCGAAGTCAGGGCGTCGAGCGACAGCGCCGAAAGCCCTTCGACTGGAGTGATCTGTTCTTGCTCGGCTTCCCTGAAACGCAAGGGCCGACCGACCAACGCCCGCCAGACCGACGCCACCAATCGGGGCCGGTCCCGGTCGGTACGCGGGCCGGCGAGCGTTGGCGCCGGGTGGTCGGCGCCCTCGCCGTCAGGCGTCACGGATACGAACGGTAGCCGCCAGATTCCTGCCCCAACCTGACTCAATGGTACTAATCTCATCTCTATGTCTCAAGGCCGCCAGCCGGACCGCCGCCAGCCGGACCGACCCCGACGGGACCAGGTTCGCTGGGAACCGCGACCCATCGGGCCGGATTCGCTGCTCTGGCGCTACGCCGGTGACCGGCGCCTGGCGCTGGCCGGGCTGTCCGCGGGGATCATGCAGCTGCTCCACCCGGCCATCGGCGCGGGCGTGGCCGAGCACTCCGCCTTCTTCAGCGATCCGTGGGATCGGATCGTGAGGTCCATTCCCCAGATCCTGGGAGTCATATACGACCCCGATCCCGAGGCCACCGGACACCGCGTCCGCGACCACCACCGCCGGATCAACGGCATCGACCATCGGGGCCGTCCTTATCGAGCCCTCGAGCCCGCCACCTTCTGGTGGGCCCACGCCACCTTCCAACACGCGGTCAAGCAGGTCGCGGACCGATTCGATCCCCACCGGCTGACCGCAGCCGAACGAGACGACCTGTACCTCGATGGCGTCGAGTGGTACCGCCGCTACGGAGTGACCATGCGGCCGGTACCGGCCGGCTATTGGGAGTTTCGGGCCGAGTGGAAGAGATGCTGCGCCGAGGTGCTGGAGCTGACCCCGGCGGCGGAGCGGGCCATCGACATCGCGTTGCATTCCCGCTCCCTGAACGTCCCGTTTTTGCCGGCGTGGACCCGCCCGTTCCAGCCGCTGACGGTCACCCCGGTCCTTCGCCTGACGGCCATCGGGGGCCTTCCCGGAGCCGTGCGGGAACGCTTCGGAATCCCGTGGCGCATCGACGAGGAAGTGGAGTATCGCGCCCTGCAAATCGGTATCCGTGAAGCCTGGCGCCTGATCCCTGGCCCCATGAGGTTGGGCCCGACGGCTGCGGCCGGCAACCGAGCCCTCCGCGAACGGAACCGCACGGCGGCCGCCGCGGCAGCGGCGCAGTTTGAGTCCGAGCCGACCGGGACGGCGTGAGTGGCCCGCCGCTCCCCTTCGATCGATGTCAATGGCGTGCTGGCCAGCTTTCGGTTGGGTTCGCAGGACCCGAGCGATGAAGCGACCGCGGCCCTGCTCGACGCCACGACCTCCCTGCTGTCCAGCTACGGCGTGCGCCGATGGAGCATGGACGATGTGGCGGAGCGCTCGGGGCTGGGCCGGGCGACCGTGTACCGGCGCTTCGAAGGGCGCGACGACCTGGTCCACGCCGCCCTCGCTCGCGACGCCCACCGATTCTTCGGCGCCATAGCCGCCGCCGTGTCCGGCCACGACGACCTCGAGGCCAAAGTGGTCGAAGGTTTCCTGGTGGGAGTCCGGTTTGCGCGCCAGTCGCTCCTACCCACCCTCGTCCGCAGCGACACCGAGATGACCCTGTCGGTGCTCACTTCGACCCCGGTCGTGGCGCTGGGCCGCGCCGCCCTGGTCGATCGATACGAAGCGGTGACCGGAATCCGCCTATCGGGCCCCGACCGGCAGGCAGTCGAGTTGGTAGCCGAGGCTCTGGTGCGCCTGGCCATCTCTTTCATCCTCATGCCTGACTCCGTGGTCGACTTCGACGACGAGGACGCAGCCCGGATCTCGCTCTACCGGATCATCGGGCCGCTGCTGGCGCGGCCCCGTAGCGCTCTAGCGCCGAGCTGACCAGGCGCAGGCCGCTCATGCCGGGCAGGCGGTCAACGTGGCGGTCGATTCGCGCCGCCGCGTGGCGCCCCGCCGCGTCACCGAACAGGTGGTTGATCAAGAATCCGACTTCGGATTCCGGGCGCACCCCGTGGCCCACCGGTCGCCAGAAGCGGCGCAGGGCCAGCCGGGTAACCCGTCGGGTCGGCTTCGAGCGGGCCAGGCGGGTTCGGGCCTCGCTGGTGTAGAAGTCGACGTGGCGCCCTTCCTGGCGCATGATCCGGTGCAACAGGTCAGACAGCACCGGGTGATCTGCCTTGCGGGCGAGCTGGGCGTATCCGGCCTGGGTGGTGAGCTCGTTCACGGCGCCCCACGTCATGTGGACGGCCACCATGTCCGGAACGATCATCGAACCGAACAGAAAGGCCGCGGGCCGAAAGCGTTGACGCCGACCGAGCTGTCTGCGGACCTGAGCGACGCGGGTCCGCCCCGCCGGGCGGTCGTGGGCTTCCAGCACGGCGGCCAGGGCCTCACCGTGCCAGTGCTCCTCGTAGTTCCACATCGTGAGGAACGTGGTCAGCCGGGGGTCCTCGTGGGCCGGGGTGACGAGCGTGTCGCGCAGATAGCAGACGGTGTGGTTCTCGATGTCGTGCATGTACTGCAGGCAGCGCAAGGTGTCGGAGTCGAGAGGACGTTCGCGGAACGCCGTGTCGAGGTCCAGATCGCGGATGTCCAAACGATGCCCGAGGAACGTTCCCGGATCTACCGTCGCTGGCATGACTCGTTTACGGCGCCGGCGCCGGCGTCGGATGAGAGGCCCTCACGGGCCGTCTAGGTGCACCTCCACGGTGACGTCTTCGTTGCCCCGGACGACCGTCAAGGTCAGCGCTCCGTCGGCGCCGACGCGGTCGATCGCCGCCAGCAGTTGATCTATGGACGTCACGTCCGCGCCACCGGCGGAGACGATCAGATCCCCGCGGGCCAGGCCGGCGGACGCGGCCGGTGTGCCTTCGCCCACCTCCCGGACGAGGACCCCATCTCGGTCGGGCAATCCCACTGCGGCCCGCATCCGTCGGGCTACGTGCGGGGGAGTCAGGGCCACCCCCAGTCGCCGACGAGCCGGAGCTTCGCCTCGGGTCAGCGCCTCGACGCGCGCCCGCAGAGCGGCGGTGGCGGGCACGGCCAAGTAGAGCCCGTCGCCCGGGCGGTGGGTGTTGACAGCCAGGATCCTGCCTTCGGCGTCTACCAGCGGGCCGCCGGAGGAGCCGCGCCCGATCGGGGCGGTGTGTTCGACGGCGTCGGTGATGAGCCGGCCCCTCGGACCGCGAAACGCCCTCCCCACCGCGGAGATGGCACCGAAGGTGACGCGCACGCCTCCGCTTCCGGCCGGCAGGGCCAGGGCGAAGACGGCCGCCCCGATGGGCAGGTCGGCGTCATCGAGCGCCCAGGTCAGGGGTTCGACAGCCCCGGTGTCGACGTCCAGGACCGCCAGGTCCCCGTCGGCGTCGACCCCTTTCACCGTGGCGGCCACGGATCGACCGTCGGCGAAGGTGACGGTCACGGCCTCGCCCCGCAGATTGTGCGCGCTCGTGAGCACGGTGCCGGGCGCGATCACCGTTCCGGCGCCGCGACCTTCGTCCCGGCCTATCCGCACGACCGCGGCGCCCGCCGCGGCTGCGACCCGAGCGGTTGCGCCCGCCAGTTCGTCTATCAGTGACATCGTTACTCCTCTGAGGTAGCTTGCAAGTTGCAAGTTACACCCTCTGGAGTCTTTAGCAAAGAGGTATAAAAAGACGATGCCCGACACTTCGAACGCACTCTCCGCCGCTCTGGCCCGCGTCGGTGACCGTTGGTCGCTGCTCGTGGTGGACGCCCTCATCGACGGGCCGCAGCGGTTCGGAGACCTGCAAACGACGCTTCCGGGGATCGCGACCAACGTGCTTGCGCAACGGCTACGACACCTCGAAACCAACCGGGTGTTGATGGCGGTCCCGTACTCGAGGCGCCCGGTCCGTTATTCCTACGAGTTGACCGAAGCCGGACGGGACCTCGGCGGAGCCGTGCGACTGCTGGCTCAGTGGAGCGCCGACCACGGCGGCGGCCAGGCCAACACCCCGACCCACCCGGCTTGCGGCACCGCCCTGGTCGCTCGTTGGTGGTGCCCCACTTGCGACCGCCTGAGCGAGTCGGGTCCCTCCGAAGTGGTCTGGGTCTGAGAGCCCTCGCCGAAACTACTTGGGCGGCCGAAGGCCGAATCTTCAGTATCGCTAGGGGTAACGAGTCGGTCTTCGGGACCTGTCGGACTCGGTATCACCTCCCATCCTGTCGAGGATCGAGCCGACTAGCCTCGCCTGAGTGACAGCGACTGAGACCGCGTCCGTCAAGGAACGTTGGCGGGCCCAGTGGGCCGAGCTCTTCACCGAAGTAGTGACCAGCGGTTTGTGCACCGGCTGTGCCGGCTGTGTGGTGGCCTGCCCCCACGACGTCCTGGGCTACGACGACAAGAACGGGGTCTACAAGCCGTTCCACCTCGAAGACGAGCTCGGTCCCAGCGACTGCGGGCACGGGCTCAAGGGCTGCACCAGCTGCACCAGGGCCTGCCCGCGATTCCGCAACTGGGAGACCGAAACCGACACCTACCTGTTCGGCCGTGAGCGGGAACCCGACGAGATGGCCGGCGTAGCCAAGGACGTGATCCTCGCTCGAGCCACCGACCCCGAAATCCTGGCCCAGGGCCAGGACGGCGGCCTGGTCTCAGCCATCCTTCTGTGGTGCCTGCATCACGACAAGATCGACGCGGCCTTGGTGTCGATCCTCGAAGGCGACGGCAGCTCGTGGAAGGCCATGCCGGGTATCGCCCGCACCCGAGCCGAGATCCTGGCCGCGTCAGGATCGCGCTACACCTATTCGGCCAACACTTTGGCTTACGTCCAGGCGGTGGCCGAAGGGTCCGAGCGCCTGGCTCTGGTCGGCATGAGCTGCCAATCTTCGATCCCTGGGGTCATGCGGGCCCGCAAGGCCGGGAAGCCGGGACGGCGGCTGGCTCTGTCGATAGGACTTCTCTGCTCGAAGACCTTCGACGACGC
>PMHU01000175.1 GCA_003156795.1 Acidimicrobiaceae bacterium | reverse complement strand
CCTTTCGGGAGCCCGGTGGTGCCCCCCGTGTAAAGAATGTACAAGTCGTCGCCCGACCGCGGGGCGAAGTCCCGACCCGGGTCTCCGCTGGCCAGGGCGGTTTCGTAGGACACGGCGTCGTCTCGGACGTCCGGGTGGTCGGTGCCGTCCTCGATCACGAGCGAGAACCGAAGTCCTCCGAGGACGTCGGCGACCTCCGATACTCGAGGACAGAACTCACGGGCGTGGATCAAACCGATCAGGTCACCGTTGGAAAGTATGTGCCGTAGCTCGTCGGCGACATAGCGGTAGTTGACGTTGATCCACACGGCACGCACTTTGAAGATGGCCCACAGCGATTCGACCCATTCCACGCTGTTGTAGCCGTAGATGCCGATGTGGTCGCCGGGCTCGACGCCCTGCTCCAAGAGGTAGTGGGCCAACCGGTTGGACCGGGCTTCCATCTCGGCGTAGGTCCGGCGCTCGGACCCTTCCAACAGGTAGTCGCGGTCGCCGAAAGCGTCAACCGCGTATTCGAACAGATCAGCGAGGTTCGCCTCCACGGGCACTCAGTAGAACAGGATTCCAGCCGACGCTCAAACGCGAGTAGCGAACTAGAACGCGTTCTTATAATGTTCCGGGGAGGGAGGACAGCCGTGCGCCTTGGTTACACCGATGATCAGGAGAAGCTCCGACAAGAGCTTCGTTCTTACTACGCGGAGCTCTTGACCCCCTCCGTCGAGGCCGAGCTGGCCGACAGCCGCGGGGTGGGTCCCGCCTTGCGTCGGGTGGTGCGCCAGATGGGCGAGGACGGATGGCTCGGCATCGGCTGGCCGGTCGAGTACGGAGGGCAGGGGCGTTCGGCCATCGAGCAGTTCGTCTTCTTCGACGAGTCGATGCGAGCCGGCGCACCGGTGCCGATGCTGACCATCAACACCGTGGGACCGACGATCATGCAGTTCGGAACGATCGAGCAGAAGGACGACTTCCTTCCGAGGATCCTCAGGGGCGAGATCCATTTCTGCATCGGCTACACCGAGCCGGGTGCCGGCACGGACTTGGCCAGCCTGAAGACGACCGCGATCCGCGACGGGGACGAGTACATCATCAATGGTCAGAAGGTCTTCACCAGCCTGGCCGGTGGAGCGGACTACATCTGGCTGGCGGCTCGAACGGATCCAGAGGCCAAGAAGCACAAGGGGATCTCGATGTTCTTGATCCCGATGTCGACGCCGGGGATCACCGTCACCCCCATGAGCCTGCTCAGCGAGCACGACATCAACCAGACCTACTTCGACGACGTGAGGGTTCCGGCCAGCTGCCTAGTGGGTGGCGAGAACCAGGGCTGGACCCTGATCACCAACCAGCTCAATCACGAGCGCGTCACTCTGTGCTCGTCCGGGGTCATCGAAGGCCTACTGGCCGAAGTCCAGAAGTGGGCTCAGGATTCCCGCCTCGTCGACGGCCGGAGGGTGGTCGATCAGGAGTGGGTGCAGCTCAATCTGGCCCGGGTGCGGGCCCGCTTGGAGTTCCTGCGCCTCATCAACTGGAAGGTGGCTTGGACGGCGACGCAGGGACACCTGGACGTGGCAGACGCTTCGAGCATCAAGGTCTTCGGCACCGAGTTCTACCTAGAGGCGTTCCGGCTTCTATTCGAGATCGTGGGTCAGCGCGGGTACCTGCGAGATGGTTCTCCCGACGCCGTCCTCGGGGGGCGCTTGGAGCGGTTCTACCGCAGCCTCCTCATCCTGACATTCGGCGGCGGCACCAACGAGATTCAGAGGGATCTGATAGCCACTTTCGGCCTTGGGTTCCCTCGGGCGTCCAGGTAGGAGGGGTTGTGGACTTCTCTCTGACCGAAGAGCAGGCGGCCGTGGTCGAGGCCTCGGCCAAGCTGTTCGACGGGCATTTGACCGACGAGCGGCGCGGCGCGGTCGAAGCGGCTGGTGACGGTTTCGACCGTGAGCTGTGGGCCGCCCTGGCTGGCGCCAACCTCCTCGGCCTGGCTGTCGGCGAGGACTCTGGGGGCAGCGGATTCGGCTTCGGCGAGGTCGCCGTTCTTCTGGAGGAGGCCGGCCGGGTCGCGGCTCCGGTGCCCTTGTGGGCGGCCCTGGTGTTGGGCGCGCTACCAGTGGAGCGCTTCGGGTCCGCGGCCTTGCGCGCCCGACTTTTGCCTCCTCTCGTGAGCGGGGAGGTGGTCCTGACCGCGGCCCTGGTCGAGGTCGGCACGGATCCGGCCCATCCGGCCACGACGGCCAGCCCGGCTGCCGGCGGCGGCTGGATACTCGACGGCTCCAAGATCTGCGTCCCGGCCGGCACCATCGCAGGAGCCGTCCTGGTGCCGGCGCGGGTCGCCGGAGGTGGGGTGGCGGTCTTCGTCGTCGACCCCGGCGCCAGCGGGGTGACCGTGACCGCTTTGGCGACCACGTCCGGCGATCCCGAAGCCCGCCTGGACTTCAGCGAGGTGGCGGTCGGCCCGGACGACGTCCTCGGTGAGTTGGAGGGCGGCGCCGAGGTACTGAGCTGGCTGTTGCCCCGGGCCACGGCGGGCCTCTGCTCGCTCATGGCCGGCACCTGCCAGGCCGCGATCGCCCTGACGGCCCAGTACGCGCTCAGCCGCCACCAGTTCGATAGGTCGATCGCCACGTTCCAGGCCGTCGGCCAGCGCGCCGCGGACGCCTATGTGGACGCCGAAGCCGTGGGGTTGACGTCCCGGCAGGCAATGTGGCGTTTGGCCAACGAACTTCCCGCCGACGAGCACGTGGCCATAGCGAAGTTCTGGGCGGCCGAAGGGGGCCAGCGCGTCGTGCATGCCGCTCAGCACATCCACGGAGGCGTAGGGGTGGACCGCTCCTACCCGCTGCACCGCTACTTCCTTGCGGCCAAGCAGATCGAGTTGACCCTGGGTGGGGCGACGGCGAGTCTCCTCCAACTCGGTGCCATCATGGCGAACGAAACCATCTAGACCAGTCCGGAGGCGACGGATGGACCAACTGCAAGGCAAGAAGATCGTGGTACTTGGCGCCACCGGGATGGTTGCCACCCCGGTGGTGCACCAACTGGCCGAGCACAACGAGGTGTGGGGTGCGGCCCGCTTCCACAACGCCAAGGCCAAGGTCGACCTGGAGGAGCGAGGCGTGCGCACGGTCGTCCTCGATCTAGCCGACCCAGATCTGTCGGCTTTGCCCACCGGCATCGACTACGTGGTGAACCTGGCCGTCACCCACTCTTCGAAATTTTCGTCAGCTCTCGCGGCCAATGCCGAGAGCCTCGGCCTGGTCATGTCGCATTACCGAGAGGTGGAAGCTTTCCTGCACTGCTCCTCAACTGGTGTGTACGCCCCCAACGGGCAACACCCGATGAGAGAGGAAGACCCCTTGGGCGACAACCACCGGGCGTTGTTGCCGACCTACAGCATCTCCAAGATCGCAGCCGAGTCAGTGGCGCGGCTTTCGGCCCGGCTGTACGACCTACCCACCGTCATCGCTCGCCTCAACGTTCCCTACGGCGACTGCGTGGCGTGGCCGTCCATCCACCTCGAATGCATCCTGGATGGCAAGGCTATTCAAGTGCTGCCCGGGGAACCCAGTGTCTACTCGCCGATCCATAGCGACGACATCATCCGCCAGATCCCGTTGCTGCTCGAGGCGGCGTCTGTACCTGCCACCACGCTCAACTGGGCCGGGCCCGACGTGGTCAGCGTGCAGGACTGGTGTGCGTATCTGGGCCAGTTGGTCGGCAAGCCGGCGATCATGGAAGAGACCGAGTTCGCTCTTCCAAGCGTGGCGGTCGACGTCACCCGCATGGATGCGTCGATCGGGCCGTCGCGGGTCCACTGGCGGGGGGGGATGCGTCGCATGGTCGCTTCGTCACACCCCGAAATCGAGCTCCCGGCGGCCGTTTGACGGCCCGCGACCGAGCCCAGATTGGTCGAAATCAGAAAGCCGTGCCATCTTATCGTCGGGGATGCTCGCTCCAGGCTGTGGCGGCGCGCTAGCATTGGTTCTCGTCGGGGGCGACGGAGCAGTTAGCGGTGATCTCAGCGGGCGGCTGCGGTCGTGGTTAGCGGGGCGCCGCCGGTCAGCGGCTGGGAATGGAAGGAAGCCCGAGCAGGTTGAATGCCTAAGGGTCGGGGAATATCTCGCAGGCCCTTTTCGGTGATGGTTGGAGGCGTTGCCGGCTCTTTGCCGGTTGGGCAGGAGCCCGAGCCCGACCATCCCACACGAGAGTGGAGAGGAAGCTGGACCAGATCGCCATAGAGGCAGCGGTGATTGCTGATGCTGGCGGATGGGCGTCGGAACCCGAGAGGGCGGCCCTGGCGGCCGATCCCCTAGCCTGGGTTGCGGCGTTGCGCCGTCTCATTCACGAGACCGACGACGGCTTGCGGGCCGCCGCGTCCCTTAAGCCAGACCTCAGGGAGGTAGTGGTCGCCGATCTGACGGGCGAGCGAGACCGTTTGTCCCGAGCGCTGTTGCGCGTGGCGGACGACTCGATCGACGTTCCGACCCTTCCGGTCAGCACGTCAGGTGGGAATGGGGCCGCCGGAAAGGCCGTCGGCGCCAACCCGTCCGTCGCCCTCGGTAACGCCGTCGATTCCACCGCCAGGTCCGGGCCCCACCGGGCGCCCGATCCGGTCGAAGCTGGTCCGCCGCGGCTACAAGCTTCGTGGGGCGAGGGTCGCGTGGTCGTCTGGGCCGGGGGGCCAGGGGTCGAGGCGACAGCAGACGATTTGGACGAACTTCTCGGAGCCGCCGAAGCGGCCGCAATCGGTTGGGAGCGCCACTCGCCCGTGCCCGAGCCCAGTCGGACGAGCGCCGATGCCCGATCGGCGCCGCTCTCGCAAACGCTGGGTTGGCTGGTCGGGATCGGAGCCGGTCAAGGCGCGGAGGCGGTTGGTCCCAGCTTGCGGTGGATGGGCGAGGTGGCGATGTGGGGCACCGAGCTGGTCGCTCAAGGCCACATGGTTCCGGTCGTACGAGCTGCGACCACGAGCGGCTCCGCGTCCAAGGCCGCCGCGGGGAGACACCGGGTTCGGTGGGTGCCGGCGCTGCTCGGACGGGAGCGATTGCACGACCTGGTCTCTCGCATGCCCGGGGCCGTATCGGCTCTGCAGACGGCCGCCCCACCTGACTCAGTCACGCGGTCGATCCTGGCCGCAGTCGTCGACGCGGTGTCGCGTGCAGGTGCCGGACGCCTGGTGGCGCCCGCCGCATCTCCGCACGCCAGCTCCAGAATCGAGATCGCTGAAGCGGTTCTGTCGGGCCTCGACGGACGCCCTTTCGTGGCCGATGTCGAGCCCGCAGCGCGGGTCGGCGAGGACCTCAAGAGGTGGGCCGCCCCCGTCATCGCCAACTACCGCATCGGCTTGTCGATTCGGCTGGACCCGCCTCAATCCGACGGCGGCTGGCTGTTGACCGTCGAAGCCACAGGGGTGGACAAGCACGCCATGCCCGTCGAGCACGCGTTGGTGGTCGCGTCCGGGACCAAGTCTCAACAAGTCGAAGCGCAGCTGCGCCGGCTCGAACGGCTGATACCCGCGCTGCGTCGGCCTAGTACCCGGAGGGGCCAGGTGGTCCTCGACGGGGATGAGGCGGTAGAGCTGATGTTCTCGACCGGTCGAGCCTTGCAGGCGGCCGGGTTTGAAGTCCTCCTGCCCCGGGTCTCCCGCCGCAAGCCCACGGCCCAGCTGCGCCTGTATGCCGAAGCGGTCGGTGGGCCCTCCCAAGTGGGAGTCCGCCAACTCGCCAACGTCAGATGGTCCGTCTTCTTCGACGACCTCGAGCTCGACGCGGCCGGGGTAGCGAAGCTGGCCAAGGAAGCCCAGCCCCTCGTGCAGGTGCGGGGCAAGTGGGTCCACATCGACCGGGCCGACCTGGCCGCCGCCGCGGCGGCGTTGGCCGAGCGTTCGTCGATCACCCAACTGTCCGGAGCAGAGGTCATCCGCCACGCGGTGGGGCTGGAGGGCTCCACCCTCGGCGGCCCCGTACGAGTGGACGGGAGCGGATGGGCGGCCGATCTGCTGCGCGGGGCGACCACCCACCCGCCGGCTCCGATCGACACCCCAGACGGCTTCGCCGGCCAACTCCGCAGCTACCAGGCCGAGGCCGCCGGCTGGCTCGGTTTCTTGGACCGTTCCGGCCTCGGCGGATGCCTGGCCATGGACATGGGATTGGGCAAGACACCGACGTTATTGGCGCACGTGCTGGTAGACCGCGGGCACGGTCCGACGCTGGTCATCTGCCCGCCGGCGGTGTTGAGCAACTGGGCCAGCGAAGCCGCCCGCTTCACCCGGGGTCTCAAGGCCTCTGTTCATCACGGTCCGCGCCGGGCGGAGGGCGACTCCATCGGTCGCCTCGCCTCTACGTCGGACCTGGTGCTCACCACTTACGCGACCGCAGTCCGCGATATCGAGGCCTTGTCGAAAGTGTCGTGGCGTCGCGTGGTCGTGGACGAAGCCCAAGTGATCAAGAACCACAACAGCGAGACGGCCCGCGAGCTTCGACGCCTGTCGGCTCACTCTCGCCTGGCCCTCACCGGAACCCCCGTGGAAAACGGCCTGGGCGACCTGTGGGCGATCCTGGATTTCACCAATCCCGGCTTGGTCGGCCCCCGTACCGCGTTCATCGAGAACCTGTCGCGCTCTTCCGAAGCCGCCCCGGCCAGCGACGCCAATGGAGCTCCGGCCGGGGCGACCGGAAGTCCTTCTGCCGGCGAGGCGAAGCCTCGGCGGTCCGAGGAGAGCGCGCTGCGGGCCCTCAACGGCCTACTCATCTTCCGCCGAACCAAGACCGAACCGGAGATCGCGGCGGAGCTGCCCGACAAGGTCGACAAGATCGACCACTGCAGCATGACTCCGGAGCAGATCGGGCTGTACCAAGCGGTCGTCAACCGACTCCTGGAAGGCAACCTGGCCGGCGACCAGAACCAGCGCAAGGGGGCGGTGCTCGCCGCCATCACGGCTTTGAAGCAGATATGCGACCACCCGTCCGCGTACCTACGCGACGACGACGACCAAGACGGTCTGGTCGGTCGCTCCGGCAAGCTCGCTCGCCTGGAAGAGATCGTGTCGGACGTTTTCGCGGCCGACGAGCGGATCCTCATATTCACCCACTTCGCCCAGTGGGGAGATCGGCTGGCGACCTACCTGACCGAGCGCACAGGCATGAAGATCGGCTGCTATCACGGCGGTCTTGGTCGAGGAGTGCGCGATCAGCTGATCGCCGACTTCCAGTCGCAGTCGGGTGCGGGAGCCTTGGTGCTGTCCATCAAGGCCGGGGGCTCCGGTCTCAACCTGACGGCCGCCAATCACGTGGTCCTCTACGACCGCTGGTGGAACCCGGCTGTCGAAGACCAGGCGAGGGACCGAGCCTGGCGGATCGGCCAGCAGAACACGGTGATGTGTCACCGCCTGGTGTGCCCGGGCACCGTCGATGAGCGCGTAGAGGAGATCGTCGCCGGCAAGCGACAAGTGGCCGGAATGGTCCTGCCGGCGAGAAGCAGCCTGGGCGACCTCGATGCCGAGCAACTGCGGGCCGCGCTGGGTCTACACGACGAGGAATTGGTCGAGGACGAACCGACCACCGACGAGCCCGGAGAGGAGGAGGCCGCGTGAGCAAGCGACGCCGACCGGCGGCCACCAAGAGGCTGGCGGAGCAGAAGTTCTGGGGTAGCAACTATGAGCCCGCATCCATGGCAGTCAGCATCCGCCCGACCAGTGACCCGGGCGTGCTCGTCCGATCCCTAGGAGCTCCACCTCTGGCCATGGATCCGGCCGTGGCGGTGCGCCATTTGACCGCCGTCTACGAGGAGGCCGTGCGGGCCGCCACCGCGCTAGCAGCCGCCAACGGGCTGCTCAGCGAAGACGAAGAAGACTGACAAGCCCTCGAGGCGCACGCGGAACGGCGATCTGGTCGGAACGGCGAGCGGCAAAGGCCCGCTCCCGGCAAAGGCCCGCGCTCGGCGAGCGAGGATCGGAGCGCTCTGTACCTCTAGGGTCGGTATGTTACGGGCGCTTGGTGGGCGGTCCAGCCCTGAACCCCGTCTCGGCCTCGATCAGATCGGTCAGCCCGAACCTGTCGGGCACCCTGGCGACCAGCGTCTGTGGCGACCGAAAGGTCAACCTCCGGCTCTGGCCGCCGAGTAACTGACCTGCGGTGGCCAGGGCGCGGACGATGGCGGTGTCGATGAAGGTGGACGTGCTCAAGTCGATGACCACATCCCCAGACCGATCGGCGATCAGCCGGCATAACGCGTCGGACAGGCTGGGCCTGATGGACACGTCCGCTTTGCCCGACAGAACGACCACCATGCGAGTTTCGGCGTGCACGATGGGGGTCCATAGATCGGGCACGGCGCTTCGGACACCGCCCGCAATGGGCGGGAGCGGCGTGAGGGCCATTTGAGCGGCCTCCCTGTTCGGTTAACGCACTTACTGCTGCGCTACCAGGGTCTGGAGCAACGCCCCGGGAGGGTGTCGTCATCAACGGCAGAGTCCAACGCGGTTCGGGTACGAAGTCCGTGTCAATACGAACGGTACACCCCGCGATGCACCTGGACAACCCCTTGTGGGAGCGTCGCTTCGTCGCTACCGCTCGTTGCACACCCGGATCAGATGATCGGACCTTCCGCTCCTCTACTTGTAGCGGTAGGTGATGCGTCCCCGGGTGAGGTCGTACGGGCTGATCTCGACTTGAACCTTGTCGCCAGGGAGCACCCGTATGCGGTTCATCCGCATCTTGCCCGAATTGTGGGCCAAGACCTGATGGCCGTTGGCCAGTAGCACTTTAAACATGGCGTTCTTGAGGGCCTCGCTCACCGTGCCTTCCAGCACGATTGCGTCTTCCTTGCCTTGAGCCAGTGTTGCTCCTCCAATTCGGCTGCCAGCCAAAATGCTCGGCTGAACTCGGGTGCCAAACAGTGTACGGCCGATTCAGCCGCGAGATGGCCGTTGGGTCCAGCGCCTCCTGTCCGCCTACCCGAGGCCGCGGCTATAGGCCGCCGGCCCGCTGAGCGTGCTTCGGCGGGCTGCGCGTGTTCGATCGGTCCCGCCGTGTTCATTTGCCGTCGGCAGGCGACGTGTATCGAACACGCGGAGGCGAATCGAACACNNCCCGCTCCCCCCCCCCCGCTGCCGCCGCCGCTGCTCGCCACCCGGCCGGTGGGCTCACCCGGCCGGTGGGCGCTCGCCGCCGCTCGCCGCCCGCCGGCCTGGCCGCCCACCCCGAGACCCCTCAGTTGCGGACGGACCGGGTGGTGAGNNTGGATGGAGTCCATGACCGAGCAGAAGGCTTCCATGAAGATGGCTGCGTCCTCGCTGGTGGTCGACAGCGGCGGCAGCAGCTTGAGCACGTCCATGTGATCGCCGGCGGTCTGGGTCAGGACNNCGAGCCATCGTCAACGGCGAGTATCGGGCCCGGAGGCGGATCGAGCTGGGCCGCCCGAATTCGATTCCGATCATCAAGCCCCGGCCGCGTACGTCTGAGATGAGTTCGTAGCGCTCCGCCGCCGCCCGCAACGACGCGGTCAGCTCGGTACCGACGGTGGCCGCGTTGGAGATGAGGTCCTCGTCGTCGATGACAGCCAGGGTGGCGAGTCCCGCCGCGGCCGCCAGGTTGTTGTGGCTGTAGGTCGAGTC
>PMHU01000170.1 GCA_003156795.1 Acidimicrobiaceae bacterium | reverse complement strand
GCGGCCCGGGCCCCCTCGTCCACGACGATCGTCCCCGAAGACCCGACGGCGAAGGCTATCCACAGCTTGCGGGCCGGCAAGCGCTGGTCCCTAGGCACCACGACGGTGCCCACCCCCGCCGCTCCGGACAGGGCGTCTGCGAGCACCCTAGGTCGGGCGGCCGACGCGATGACCGCCCGCACCCCCGACCAGGCCGCGATCTTGGCCGCCGCCAGCTTGGACGCCATGCCGCCGCTGCCCCGCGGACTGCCGGTGCCGCCGGCGAGCACTTCCAGCTCGTGGTCGACCTCTTCGATCTCCTCGATCAAGGACGCGGCCTGGTCCACTCTCGGATCCCCTGTCAGGAGTCCCGGTGTGTCGGTGAGCAGGACGAGCAGATCGGCTTTGAGCAGGTGCGAGACCAGAGCGGCGAGGCGGTCATTGTCCCCGAAACGGATCTCGTCGTCGGCGACCGCNNACCGCGTCGTTCTCGTTGATGACGGGTACGACGCCCAGGTCGAGCAGCAGGCTGAGGGTGCGCCGGGCGTGCAGGTACTGTCGCCGGTTGACGAAGTCCAGCGGAGCCAGCAGGACCTGCCCTCCCACCAGGCCGTGAGCGGCCAGCGCCCGGTTGTAGTGGCCGACCAGGTGGGCCTGGCCGACTGCCGACACCGCTTGGAGCACGGCTGGGTCCGTCGGACGCGCCTCGCCCAACCCCAGAAACGGGAGGCCCGCCGCGATGGCGCCGCTGGACACCACGACGACCCGGTCGCCTCCTCGACGCACCTCGGCCACTTCCGCGCACAGCTTGGCGATCGCTTCGGGCAGGATTTCCCCCTCCTCGTCGGTCAACGACGACGAGCCGATCTTGGCCACCACCAACCGACCGCTCATGTCCCGATTCTGCTCCCCGGCAGCTCGTCGGGCTCGTATTCGAAGTCGAACCCACCGACGCGAACCCGATCGCCGGACCGCGCCCCCGCCCTCGAGAGGGCGCGGTCCACCCCGAGGCTCTTCAAGCGTCCCTGAGCGTAAGCGAGCGCCTCCGGGATGGTCAGGTCCGACAGCGCCACCGCACGCGCCGCGGCCCGGCCGAGCACGATCCACGACCCGTCCGTGTCGCGCTGCACCGCCACCCCGGCCGGCTCGGGCCGGTGGACCACGAACCGGGCTGGGCGGGGAAGTTGGGCGCGCGCCTCGTCGACCAACCTGGCCATGGCTCCGAGCAAAGGCCGCAACCCGTCGCCGGTCAGAGCCGAGACCCGGTCTCCGTCCCACACCACGTCGGGAGCGGCGGCATCGGCCTTCGACCCCACCACCAGCCGCGGACGGGCCGCCAGTTCGGGCTCGTAACGGCGTAGCTCCTCGATCAGGATCTCCTCCTGGGCTGCGGGCGATCGGCCGTCGGCCGCAGCCAGGTCCAGCAAGACCACCAGCGCTCGGGACCGCTCGATGTGGCGCAAGAAGCGGTGGCCCAAACCGCGGCCCTCACTCGCCCCCTCGATCAGGCCAGGGATGTCGGCCAGCACGAACTCGTGCTCGTCGAAGCGCACCACCCCCAAGTTCGGTTCGAGGGTGGTGAAGGGATAGTCAGCTATTTTCGGCTTGGCCGCCGACACCCTCGAGATGAGGGTGCTCTTGCCTGCGTTCGGAAAACCGACCAGGGCCACGTCGGCCATGAGCTTCAACTCGAGATCGAGCCATCGCTCCTCGCCCATTTCGGCCTGCTCGGCGAACGCCGGCGCCCGGCGGCGGTTGGATAGGAAGCGGGCGTTGCCTCGGCCACCCTGGCCGCCGCGGGCGGCCAGCCACCGTTCGCCCTCCGTCGCCAGGTCGGCGATGACCGCACCGGCTGCGTCGCGAACGACCGTGCCCTCCGGCACGGAGACTTCGAGATCCGCGCCGGCCCGACCGTGACGGGCTTTGCCCATCCCGTGGGTTCCGCTGCCCGCCCGCCTGTGCGGATGATCTCGGAACCCGTACAGAGATGAGACATTGCGGTCGGAGACGAGCCACACATCTCCCCCGTCGCCGCCGTCGCCGCCGTCAGGCCCGCCCTTGGCTACATGGGCCTCCCGGCGAAACGACACCGACCCCGCGCCGCCATCGCCACCCTTGACATGCACCTGGGCTTCGTCGACAAAGGCGGACATTAACTTTTACCAGCTTTCAATCCCGGCAGGGCCGTCGCCAGCCGCGGAAAAGTGCCGCTCGGGGCCGGCCACGGAACAAACTTGTGACAGCCGGCAGCCTAGGGACGGGGTGACTCCTGGCGGACCCTCAGGCCTCGGTCAGGATGTCAACCAGCTTGCGGCCGTTGCGGCTACCGAACTTGACCTTGCCGTCCTTGAGGGCGAACAGGGTGTCGTCGCCGCCGCGGCCGACGTTTTCGCCAGGGTGGAAGCGGGTGCCGCGCTGGCGCACGATGATCGAACCGGCGGACACCGCCGTGCCGTCGAACACCTTGACTCCAAGGCGCTGTGCGTTGGAGTCGCGCCCGTTGCGAGTCGAGCCGCCGCCTTTGGTCTTGGACATCTTCTATCCCTCCCGGGTGATGCCGGTGATCTCGATGGTCGTGTAGCGCTGACGATGACCCCAGGACTTGCGTCCCCTCGTCTTGTGTTTGTAAGTGAAACCTTTGATCTTGGGTCCCTTGACTTCGCCGACGACCCGGGCCGCGACCTTGGCCGACGCCAGCTGGTCCCGGCTCGACACTACGGTGTCGCCATCGACCACCAGGATCGGATCGAAGCTCACTTCGTCACCATCGGTGGCACCGAGCAACTCAACGGAAAGGGTCTGACCCTCTTCCACCCGCTCCTGCTTGCCGCCAGTCTTGATCACCGCATACACAAGAGGGAAAGTATATCGGTTGGAGAGGTGCCTGTCCCAGCCGGCCGTCGACATGCGAGCAGCGGGGAACACCGAAACGCGCCGCAAGAGTGCTCCCGACGCGGGCGAAGGCTAGAGGAGCGACTCGTCGAAGAGGATGCCGCGACCACCGCAAGTCGGGCAGGTCTCCGAGAAGGACTCGACCAGGCCTTCCGAGATGCGCTTGCGGGTCATTTCGACCAATCCGAGCTCCGATATATCGAAGACTTGAGTTCTGGTCTTGTCCCGGGCCAGGGCGGCCCGGAAGGTCTTGATCACTTCGGCTCGGTTGGCCGAGATCTCCATATCGATGAAGTCGATGACGATGATCCCGCCGATGTCNNTTGACGTCGATGACGGTGAGGGCTTCGGTCCGTTCGATGATGAGCGATCCACCCGAAGGCAGCCAGACTTTACGGTCCAGGGCCTTATGGATCTGCTCGTGCACGTGGTACCGCTCGAACACCGGAAGGGGGTCGTCTGAATCGCCGGCCCACTCCACCCGATCCGTCAACTCCGGGTTGACGCTCGCTACGTAGTCACGGACCTCTTCATACAGAGTCCGATCGTCTATGACGACGCCGCGGTAGTTGCGGTTGAACTCTTCCCGAATGACCCGAACCGCCATATCCGGCTCTCGGTAGAGCAGGGCCGGGGCCCGCGAGCTCTTGCTCATGGATTCGATTCGGTCCCATTGCTGGGTGAGGCGGGCCACATCACGGCGCAACTCGTCCGCGGTGGCCCCGTCTGCCGCGGTCCGGACGATCAGCCCGTGGCCTGGGGGGCGTACCTCGTCGAGGATCCTCCTCAACCGCTTGCGCTCGTCGTCGGCGAGCCGCTTCGAGATCCCGTAGGTGTCGCTGCCGGGGATCAACACCACGAAGCGTCCCGGCAAGGACACTTCCTGGGTCAGGCGAGCGCCCTTGGTGCCGATCGGGTTCTTGGTCACCTGGCAGACGATCGACTGACCGGTTTTGAGCAGCTGCTCGATGCGAGCGTCGCGCCCCATTCCGGGTATCCGCCCGCGGGTGGGAGCGGCCCCTTCATCGGGCGCCGTCGGGGTCTCCAGGTCGTCTTTGTCGTAGCGGACGTCGCCTCGGTAGAGCACGGCGTTCTTGGGAGTGCCGATATCCACGAAGGCCGCTTCCATGCCCGGCAGCACATTCTGGACTCGACCGAGGTAGATGTTGCCGTCGATCTGGGTCGCGTCGTCGGCCGGGCGGGACACGAAGTGCTCGATCAGGGCTCGGCCCTCGAGGACGGCGATCTGGGTCACACCGGGTTGGGCGTGGACCACCATGAGATAACGGCCCACCGGCCGCCCCTTGCGCTCCTTGCCGCGGCGCCGCTCCAGGGTTTCCTCGTCCAGTTCGACGGGCTCGTCGACGACCGCTTCCACCGGCCGGCGATCGGACGGGGTCCGGGACCTACCGCCGCGCTTCCTCCGCCGACCAGTCCGCTCACCCCCTTCGGAGCCAGGACCCGTTCCTTCCCCTGGCGATTGGGCCCGGCCCCCGCCCCGGT
>PMHU01000142.1 GCA_003156795.1 Acidimicrobiaceae bacterium | reverse complement strand
GCTTCGTCGTGCATGCCGCCGAGGGAGACGCGGACGAATTTGCGACCCATGGCGCGTGCGACCGACTCGCCAAGCGACGTCTTGCCTACGCCTGGTGGACCGACCAGGGCCAGGATCATCCCGCCGCTGCCGCGCCCTCTGCCGCTACCGCTTTCCTCACGGATGTCGTCGATGGCGCGGTCGATGCGCAACTTGCGAACGGCCAGGTGTTCGATAATTCGCTCCTTGACGTCTTCCAAGCCGGTGTGGTCTCCGTCGAGCACGGCCTTGGCTTCGGCGACGTCGAGGCGGTCGTCCGACCTCTGGCCCCAAGGGATCTCGAAAACTGTGTCCAGCCAGGTTCGGATCCAGCCGTGTTCGGGGCTCTGCTCGCTCGTGCGCTCGAGCTTGTCGATCTCGCTCCCGATAGACGTGCGGGTGGCGTCAGAGACGTCGAGGGCCTCGAGTCGCGAGCGATAGTCCGTGCCGTCCTCCTCGTCGCCCTGATCACCGAGCTCCTTGCGTATGGCCGCGAGCTGCTGGCGGAGCAGGTACTCGCGTTGTGTCCTCTCCATGCCCTCAGCGACGTCGGACCGGATCCGATCCTTGAGCTCCATCTCAGCGAGCGTTTCGCGGCCCCACGCCAGGACGAGGTCGATGCGCCGGCCGGTGTCCAAGGTCTCGAGTAGCTCCACCTTCCGCTCGACGGACAGCTCGGGCCAGTACCCGGCCGTGTCGGCGAGCTGACCCGGATCGGTAATGCCCCTGAGGAACTCGTTTATGCGTCCGATGCCGCGATGCTCGGCGATCGCTTCGAACAGGGCCCGCAGCTCGCGAGCCCGCTCACGGAGGTCCTCGTCGGGCGCGGGCTCCTCCACCAAATCCACATTCACCCACAGGGCCGCCCCCGCCACCGCAGTTGCGGCGCCGATCGTCGCCCTCTGGTGGCCGGTGACCACGACGGCCGGTGTCCCACCTGGAAGGGACCCGGATCGCTCGATCGTCGCCACCGTCCCCACCCGGGCGAAGCTCCCGCTGCTCGCGTCGGGCCCCGTGCTGCGGCCGATTCGGGGCACCAGCAGCAGGCGGTCTCCCGCGCCGGCCGNNCCGCGGCCGCGGCCGCCTCGCGGGCGTCGTCGGTCTCGAGGGCCAGCGTTATCGTCATGCCGGGCAGCACGACGCCGGCATCCAGGGGCAGCAGAGGCAGGGCAGAGGTTGCGATCGGAGACATCGGGGCTCCTGACGTTTGTAATCGTGTAAGTGGACCCAGGATAACGACGATGGAAGGAAAGTTGTTCCCAAGACACTTAGGTCCTGGGCGGCTGATTCCCGGTTGAGTATCTGCCAGCATGGCGGTCCATGGATGCGGAGCGGGAAAGGCTCGACCAGGCTGACCGGGGCGAGCTGCCCTGGCGGAGGTGGGGGCCCTACCTCTCGGAGCGTGCTTGGGGCACGGTGCGAGAGGACTATTCCTCCCACGGCGACGCCTGGTCCTACTTTCCCTTCGAGCACGCTGCCTCTCGTGCCTTTAGATGGAGCGAAGATGGCTTAGGTGGCATTTGCGACACCGAGCAGCACCTCTGCCTCGCCTTGTCCCTGTGGAACGGCCATGATCCGATCCTCAAAGAGCGGGCCTTCGGCCTGACGGGTGAGCAGGGCAATCACGGCGAGGACGTCAAGGAGTACTGGTGGTACTTGGATGCCACGCCCACCTCCTCATGGCTGCAGTGGCGCTACCACTATCCCCACGGCCGATTCCCTTACGAGGACCTGCGCGACACCAACCGGTCAAGGTCCAGGCTGGAACCGGAGTACGAGCTGTTGGATACCGGCGCCTTCGCCGAGGACGCCTACTGGGCGGTCACCGTAACGTGGGCCAAGGCCGGACCCGAGGACATGCTCTGGCACATCCAGATCCTCAACGCCGGCTCCCGCCCGGCGACCATCGACGTGCTCCCGACGATCTGGTTTCGGAATCGATGGAGCTGGGACGAAGCAGCCGTCAGGCCCGTTCTCAGTCAATCCGGCCCCGCCGCCATCGCGGTCGACGAAGCCGTGATCGGTCCGTGGACCCTTGTTGGCGACGGCTCCCCGGAACTCCTCTTCTGCGACAACGACACCAACACCCTCAAGCTCTACGGCGACCCCGGGGTGCCCTACCCGAAGGATGGCATCGCCGACCACGTGATCTCGGGCACCGCCACCGTCAATCCCGCCCGGACCGGGACAAAAGGGGCTTTCCGCTATCACCTGACCGTCGCCCCACGAGCCACCGCGGAGGTCCGCTTGAGGTTTTGGAAGCCGGGCGAAGGAGCCCGCCCGGCGCCCACGGCGAGAGAGGGCGACCTCGCCCGCGCCTACACCAAGGTGTTGGCGGACCGGTCCGCCGAAGCCGACGATTTCTATCGTGGCCTGACCCCCGCCGGGGCCAACGCCGAGGAGGTCCGGGTGCTTCGCCAAGCTGCTGCGGGCATGTTGTGGTCGAAGCAGTTCTTCCACTACGACGTCGCCCGTTGGCTGAAGGGCGATCCCACGCAGCCGTCACCTCCCCCCGGGCGCGGTGATGTACGCAACGGCGGGTGGTCTCATTTGGACAACCGAGACGTGATCTCCATGCCGGATCCTTGGGAGTACCCGTGGTACGCGTCCTGGGACCTCGGCTTCCATTGCGTGGCCCTGGCCCACTTGGACCCAGAGTTCGCCAAGCGCCAACTCGTGCTGCTCTGCAGAGAGTGGTACATGCACCCCAACGGGCAGCT
>PMHU01000030.1:10396-13398 GCA_003156795.1 Acidimicrobiaceae bacterium | reverse complement strand
AAGACGATCACCGAGTACGACGATCATCTGTTTTGCATGATCACCATGAACCATCACCCGCTTCACACCAACTCCTGGTTCGCGGAGAACGAGACGGTGCAGGGCCGAAACGTCGTGGTCGGAAACCTGGTGTACAGCGTGGTGCTCGGCATGAGCGTCCCCGACGTCAGCGGTTCCGCGATCGCCAACCTCGAGGTGGAGGAGCTCACCCACAAGCGACCCACCTTTCACGGTGACACCATTTACGCCGAGACCCGCGTCCTTTCTAAGAAGGAGTCGGTCTCCAAGCCGGATCGCGGCGTGGTGACGGTCGAGTCCAAAGGCTTCAACCAGCGCGGCGAGGAAGTGTGCTACTTCCGCCGGCGGGTCATGGTGTGGAAGCGCGACGGAGCCCCCGTGCGTCAGCGGCCATACGGTGACGGAGCCTGGGCCTGAAATGCGGATGTCTCCGCGCTCGCGGCCCCTTTTGATCGCTATCGGCGACCCCCACGTGTATGCCATCCGTCACACCTAAGGCGCAGCGCCCCGTGTGGAAGGTAACGTCAAGATGAATCTTTGGGGGGTGTGCTAGTGGAAGTCACGTTTTACGGGGTGAGGGGGTCCTGCCCCTGCCCTTCGGAAGCGAACAGGCGCTACGGAGGTAACACCGCGTGCGTGGCTTTGACTCTGGCCGGGCAAGACCCGATCATTTTCGATCTGGGCACCGGTCTCCGGGCTTTCGGTGACACCCAGCCCGTCGACGGCACTTTCGCCGGTACCGCCCTGATAACGCATATTCATTGGGACCACGTTCAGGGCCTGCCTTTCTTCCCGCCCGCTGATCGGGTGGGGGCCCGCTTCGATATCTTCGGGCCTCAGCAAGACGCCGGATCGCTGGCCGACCTGTTCGACGGGTTCATGCGCCCGCCATATTTCCCGGTGACGTGCTCTGAGCTTCGCGGTGACATCCAGTTCCACGAAGTCCTCAAGGACGACCTCACCGTCGGCACCGCCAAGGTCGCAGTCCGCCCGGTTCCCCATTGCGGGGCCACCGTCGGATATCGCGTCACTTGGGGCGGCCGCACCGTTACCTACGTCAGCGACCATCAGGCCCCGCTGGACCTGGATACCGTCGCCGACAGCGTGCTCGAGCTCGCCGACGGCGCCGACCTGCTGATCCACGATGCTCAGTACACCCGATCCGAGTTCGAACAGAAGGCTCACTGGGGTCACTGCACCGTCGACTATGCCGTCACGGTCGCCCGCAAAGCTGGCGTCCGCAAGCTGGTGCTCTTCCACCACGACCCTTCGCACTCCGACGAGCGGCTCGACGAGCTGCTGATCGAAGCCCGAGCCTTCGCCGGGGTGTCGGGGCCCGAGGTGATCGCTGCTTACGAGGGTTTGCAGATAGTCATCTGAGCGGCCGGCGCGCCTGGCGGCGGGTCGCGAGGACACGGGTCGCGAAGGGCTCGGGCGACGGATAACCCGCGGGCGGGGGCCTGGTGGCGGGCTTACTTGGGCAGGCTGGGATGACGGCTGGCCAGCAGAGGCACTAGAAGCCGTCTGGGCGCATAGCGACCGAGCATCGAGCCGGCCAAGTTGGCGGTGCCTGGGATCGCCACCGCTCGGCCCTTGTCCAAGGCGTTGATGCCGGTCTTGGCCACCGACTCGGCCGTTTCCCACATGAAGCCCGGCAACGCCGACTCGGCCTCTTCCCGGGTCAGCCCCGCGACGTCGGCGAATCCGGTGTGGACCGGCCCCGGGCACAGGGCCGTCGCCGTCACCCCAGTCCGGCGCAGCTCGCCTATGAGGCTGTGGGTGTAGGACAGCACGAAGGCCTTGCCGGCGCCGTATCCCGCCTGCCCCGGAAGAGGTTGGAAGGCGCCGGTAGACGCCACGTTGAGGATCGCCCCCCGGCCGCGCTCGACCATGCCGGGCAGGAACCGGCTGCACAAGTCGGCGACGGCAACGACGTCGACTTCGATCATCATCATTTCGGCGTCCGGGTCCGATTTGGCGACCGGGCCGGTGGTGGAGAAGCCGGCGTTGTTGACGAGGATCTCGGCGGTGAGTCCCAGCTCGACGATCCGGTCGTGCAGGCCGGCCCGGGCCGGCCGATCGGAGAGGTCGGTAGCGAGCACTTCGGCTCGAACACCCAACGCGCCGAGCTCCTTGGCCAGCTCCGACAGCTTCTCCTTCCTCCTCGCCACCAGGGTCACGCCTTGGCCGCGTCGGGCTAGCTCGCGCGCGATCTCAGCGCCGATCCCGGACGAGGCCCCAGTGACGACAGCGGTGCGGTCGGATGCTGGCGAGGGAAGCGTCATACCCTCACGCTAGACGCCGCCGCTCGCGCCCTTATCGGTAGCCGTTCGACGGGTCTGAAGTGCAGTCCGGTCCGAAATCTGCAGTACCCAGAAATCTGCGAAATGTATTGAAGAGGATCGGCGGTGGCCAGCGGTGAAAAGTAGTTTAGAGGGACGGGACTTTCCCGTTTACTTCCCAGGAGGGGCCCCCATGGAAGCGCTGTCGTTGGCTCGATCGGATGTACTCCGTTCTGCCGACGTGACCGACGCCAGAGAAGTGGCTCAACAGCGGCGCTTGCGCAACCTGTCGATCCTCCTTGCGCTGATCGCGTTGCCACTGGTCGTCAGGGCCGTCACCGGGGGGCTCCGGTACGCCCGCGGCGACCTGAGCGGAGCGGCGTCCGCTTTCCGTTGGCCCATCCCACACCTGCCGTCGGGCGCGGGCTCCTACGCCCCATCGATACTCCTGATCCTCGTCCTGGTGGCCGTCATCGCCGTTCCGTTGCTCGGCGCCGGACGCTCCCCGCACGTGCTGTACCGCCCGGAGGAGATCGACGTCCGTCTCTCCGACGTCAAGGGCGCCGCAGTGGTCGTGGAAGAGGTGGTCAAGACCCTCAACCTGTTCCTCGCTTACAAGACGTTCAAGGACCGGATGGGCGGCAGCCCCAGGCGGGCGGTGCTGTTCGAAGGGCCTCCGGGCACGGGCAAGACCTACCTGGC
>PMHU01000030.1:0-10366 GCA_003156795.1 Acidimicrobiaceae bacterium | reverse complement strand
GCCAGCCGGTCGGGGGGCGGGTCGGGGGGCGGCCGCGAGGGGATCGCGGGAGTGGTCAACGAGCTACTGATTCAGCTCCAGTCCTTTGACACGCCTCCGACTTCGGTGCGGATTCAGGGCGCCCTCGTCGACCTCGTCAACCGCTGGCTCCCGCCCGACCGTCGCTATCGCAAGCCCGTGGCCGCACCGGCCAACATCTTGGTCATCGGCGCCACCAACCGAGCCGGCGATCTGGACGCCGCCCTGCTCCGTCCCGGTCGCTTCGATCGGACCATCACGGTCGACCTGCCGAGCCGAGCCGGGCGACGCGAGATCCTGGACTACTACCTGGCCCGCAAGGCGCACAGCTACGAGCTGGACGACCCGGCGGTGCGGGACACCCTGGCTGCGACCACGTACGGCTACTCACCGGTGATGCTGGAGCACCTGCTGGACGAGTCCCTGGTATGGGCGCTTCGACGCGGGGCTCATCATCTGAACTGGGACGACATACAGAAGGCCAAGATGACCAACGAGTTGGGCCTGCCCCAGCCGGTCACCTACGCCGAGCGAGAGCGCGAGACCATCGCCACCCACGAGTCCGGGCACGCCACGGTTGCCTGGCTGGTTACGCCTACCCGAAAGCTCGAGGTCCTCTCCATCATCAAGCGCAACTCGGCCCTGGGCTTGCTGGCTCACTCCGAGCCGGAGGAGCGCTGGACCCACACTCGAACCGAGATCGAGGCTCTGATCCGTATCGCCATGGGCGGCATGGTGGCGGAGGAGCTGTTCTTCGGTGAGACGAGCAGCGGTGTCGGCGGCGACTTGCAGGCGGCCACCGAAGCGGCCGCTCAAATGGTCGGCAGCTTCGGCATGGCCGGATCGCTGATCTCACTGGATGCCATGAAGGCCGGAAACGTCAACATCGTGGCCAAGGTCCTCGGTGACGAGACCTGCCGCGAGAGAGTCGACTCCATCCTCAACGATGCGCGCGACGAAGTGCGGGCCATACTCGCAGAGCGCGCCTACCTGGTGGAGGCGCTGAGGGACGCCCTGCTCGAGCACGAGGAGTTGATCGGCACGGATATCTCCGATGTGCTCGAGCAGGCGCAGGCGGATTGGGACTCCCAAGTCCTGGACCTCCGCGACGAGTTGGCCATCGAGACGGGTGTGGTCACGCCCGCCCCGTCTGCATGAGAACGAACGCCTGTACCCGGGCCTCGTCCCTCCAGACGTCGTAGCGTCCCGACGGGCCCTGGTGGCCCGCCCCCAACTCGGTCTTCAGCAGGATCGGTCGGGAGTCCGATCCGGCGTCTACCGACCTCAGCTTGGCTACCCACTTCGCCGGCTCCCAGTAACCCACGCGCGGGTCGTTGAGCCCCGCCGTCACGAAGATAGCGGGGTACCCGGTCGCGTGGGCCGCATCGGTGGGCAAGTTGTCGTAGGGCGAGTAGGCCAGCATCCGCTCGTACGCGTCCGCATCGTGCACCGGGTCGCCCCACTCCTCCCACTCGGTGACCGTGAGCGGAAGGCTCGTGTCGGACATGGTCGTCACCACGTCGACGAATGGCACTTCTGCGACGACGGCGGTCCACAGGTCAGGGCGCATGTTGATGACCGCACCCATGAGCAGCCCGCCGGCGCTGGCCCCCCTGGCGACCAGCGCTCGCGGATCGGCCCAGCCCGAATCGATCAAGTGGGATGCAGCGGCGATGAAGTCGGTAAAAGAGTTCGTCTTGTGCTCCATCCGCCCCTGCTCGTACCACGAGCGCCCGAGTTCGCCGCCTCCTCGAACGTGGGCGATGGCGAACGAGACGCCGCGCTCGAGGAGGTTGAGCCTCGGCACCGAAAAAGTCGGATCGATGGTGACTTCATAAGCGCCGTATCCATAGAGCAGGCAGGGCGTCGAGCCATCGAGTGGAGCGTCGCGCCGGGCTACCACTGATATAGGGACCCGGGTGCCGTCGTCGGCTTTCGCCCACAGGCGCTCGGTGCGGTACTTCTCGGGCTCATACCCTCCCTGAACCGTTTGCGTCCAGACGGTGGTCCGCCGCCGCGACGCCACGTCGTATTCGACCGAGCTGCGCGGCGTCACGAGCGATGTGTAGCCGAAGCGGTAGGTCGTGGTGTTCCACTCTGGGTTGGGATCTCCGAGCAGGCTGTACACCGGCTCGGGCTGATCGATGACCTGCTCGGCGCCTGTGCGGTCGATGACCCGAAGCTGTTCGAGGCCATCGGCCTCGAAGCGTTCGGCAATGACGAGGTGCCCGGCGAACGCCTCGACCGATTCGAGCTTCACGTCGACGCGGGCTGGGATCAGCTCTTCGAGGTCGGCCGGGTCGCTGGAGTCGTCGCCCAGTCGGTACAGAGCGAAGTTGGTTGCCGGGCTGCCGTCCGGTCCGGGTCGGTTGGTCCTCACCAGCCACGACCCGCCGTCGTGTTCCACGTCGTATTCGATCCCCGCCTGGCGTGGAAGGACCACACGCGCATCATCAGCCGGCGCGCCCGCGTCGATCCAGCGGACCTCTGAGGTGGTCTTGCTGGCCGAGTGGATGACGATCCTCTTCTCGGACCTGCTCAGCTCCACGTCGATGAAGAACCGTTCGTCGTCCTCCTGGTACACGAGCACGTCATCCGCAGCGGTGCCGCTTCCGAGCCGATGCCGCCAGATCTGCCACGGCCGCATGGCGTGGTCGGGCCGGACGTAGAAGAAGGTCTTGCTGTCCAGCGCCCAGGCCGAGCCGTAGTAAACGCCTTCGACCAGGTCCGGGTGGTCGACGCCGGTGAGGAGATCCCGGAAACGCAGGGTGTAGGACTCGGATCCGTCCAGGTCGGAGGCGTAGGCCAGGGTGGCGTGGTCGGGGCTGACGTCGAGGACACCCACGGCAAGGAAGTCGCCATCGGCGGCGATGAGGTTCTCGTCGAGGAGCACCTGCTCGTCCGTCTCGGCGGACGGTCGCTCGGACCGGGAGTCGTCCACCACTTGCGCCGCGGTGAGAGCTCGCTCCGAGTCCGGTCGGCGGCACATGACGGGGTACTGGCGCCCTTCGAACGTGCGCGAGAAGTACCACCACGGCCCGTGACGGGTGGGCGGCCCGGCGTCGGTTTCCTGCACCCTCCGCTTGATCTCTTCGAAAAGGGACTCCTGCAAGGGGCTGGTCGGGGCCATGACCTCCTCGGCGTAAGCGTTCTCGGCCTGAAGGTAGGCCAGCACAGCCGGGTCCTCCCGATCGGCGAGCCAGTACCAATCGTCGACGCGGGTGTGACCGTGGGCAGACAGTTCGTGGGGTCGGCGGGGCGCCGTTGGCGGGCGCAGACTTGACATGGCAGGAGAGCCTGTCACGCGGAAGGCGGTACCGTCTTTCCGCCATGGTTGTCGACGACCCGGAAGATGCCCGTCGATTGGTGGCAGCCGGGGAGGCGGTGGTCCTGCTGGTCGACGAGGGGGCGCCACCAGTCAGCTGGGTGACGGCGGGCCCCGGTCGGCTGGCAGTCCTCGTCGGCTCGACATCCGACCCGGCCTCCTGGGTTGCGGCCCAGGCGATGGCGGCCGAGCTCTTCGGTCAGCTCTAGAACTCCACCACGACCGTCTGGCGCTCGACGCGCTCCTCGCGTTTGGCCAGACCGGCCAGCTGGATCCGGTCGGGCGGGCCGAGGTCCTTGTTGGTGAGCGACCGGGGCCACAGATGCTGGGCCTTGACCACGTTGGCCTCGATCCCATACAGCGTGAGGCGCGCCGACAGGTAAAGGAATGCGAGCAGGGCCAGGATAGGAGTGAAGGAGCCGTACAGGGCGTTCGAGTGTGCGAGCTCGTGGGCCAGGCCCACCCCGACTCCGGTGAGAATGGTCCAGACCGCGCCTCCGAATGCGGCCCCCGGCAAGAGGTCGCGCATGGATGCCGTCGCCGGAGACAGAATCCGAAACGACAGCGCGAACAAGCCCACGTTGATCAGCAGCGCCAGCAAGCCCGACAAGACCGGCCCACCGCTCCAATCGAATATCGAACCCAGCGATGTGACGAACGTCGAAGCTGCGATCCCGACGCCGAACACGCCATACCAGGCGATGCCGCGCAACAGTCTCAGTCCGAAGTGTCGCCGGTCGCGGCCGGCTACGTTCCACGCCTGGTTCATCGAGTGCTGGGCCGCTTGCGCCAGTCCCATGGCGCCCCAGACCAGACCCAGCACGCCCACCACCAGAGCCGCCGGTGACCCCTTCAAGCTTTGGCCCGCGAGCTGGTTGGCGGCGGGACCGATGATCGGGTAGCTGCCAACGTGTCTCTCGAGAGTGGTGATCGCCGCTTTGTCGCCGGAGAGGACGTAGGCGACGATGGTGAAGGCGGCGAGGAGCAGAGGAAAGATCGATATGAATGCGTAGTAGGTGATGAGCGCGGCCAGGTAGCTGCCGTGGTCGTCGCCGAACTTCTTCAGGACTCCGAAAACGAACGCCGTGACCCGGTAGCGCCGCTGAAAGGCGTCGAGCTTGTCCACCCTTTAGGTGTACCCGACGCGAACACGACTCTCAAATGGGTGAGCCTGGCTGACGCGACCTAGCATCCTCGTATGAAGATCTCAACGATCCTTAACTACGCCGGGGGATTCAAAGAGTCGGCCGCACAGGTGAGCGAGATGGAGAAGGCCGGGCTGGATCTGGTCTGGGTCGCCGAGGCGTACGGTTTCGACGGTCCGAGTCTCATGGGTTATCTGGCCGCGTTGACCGAGAAGGTGGAGATCGGCTCTGGGATCCTGCCCATCTACACCCGCACACCCACCCTCATTGCCATGACCGCAGCCGGCGTCGATGCCCTGTCCGGTGGTCGTTTCCACCTCGGGCTCGGGGCGTCGGGTCCTCAGGTGATCGAAGGTTGGCACGGCGTGACCTACGACGCTCCCATCGGTCGGACCCGCGAGATCGCGGAGATATGCCGGCGGGTATGGGCCCGGGAAGCTCCNNGACAAGAACGTGGCCATGACCGCTGAGGTGGCCGACGGTTGGCTGCCGATGATGTTCATTCCGGAGAAGGCCAAGGAAGTGTGGGGCGGGTCGCTCACCGACGGATACGCCAAGCGAGATCCGGCGCTCGGCCCGCTGATGATCGCCGGCGGTGGGCTGCTGGCTATCGGTGAGGGCGAGGACATCGTCAAGCTGCGCGACCTGGCCCGACCGATGCTCGCGCTCTACATCGGCGGCATGGGAGCGCGAGGTCGAAACTTCTACAACGACCTGGTCTGCCGTTACGGATATGAAAAGGAGGCCGCCGAGATCCAGGATCTATACCTGGCGGGCGAGAAGCAGGAAGCCGCGGCCCGCATCCCGGCCGAGATCCTGGATCTCACGTCGCTCGCCGGTCCCGTCGGCTGGGTCGCGGAGCGGGTCGCCGCCCTAGGCGAAGCGGGCGTTACCCACCTGCAAGTGACCGCCATCCCGACCGGAGATCAGACTGCGGCCGGTCTCATCGGTCAGCTCAAAGACCTGATCAGCTGAGGTCCACGATTTCGTAGGACCACAGCTCGCTGTGGGTGGCGACGGGAGCGCCGTCCTTTGGGGCGTTGGCGCCCCGATGGCCGTGGGCGAACGCAGGTGATGCGACCCAACTCTGAAATGACTGCTCGTCGCGCCACCGGGTGACCACCAGCCAGGTGTTTCGCCCGTCAGTGGGCTTGAGCAGCTCGAACCCCTGGAAGCCGTCGGCGTCGTCCACCGCCCCGGCTCGGGCCGCGAACCTGCGGCCCAGTTCGTCCCCGCTATCGGGCCCGACTTCGATGGCATTGATACGCACGATCGACATGCCGACATATTGGCAGGCCGTCCGGGCTGGTGTGCTCGGGCTCAGGCGGAGAGGTCGGCCGCCGAGATGCTTCGCTCGACGGTGACGCGCACGAGCAGCTCACCGGGCACCCCGTTGCGCGCCCCGAACTCCTCGGCCCGGTCTGCCCCCATGTAACGCCCACCGATTTGCGCAGCCCACTTGCGGAGCTCATCCGGTTCGTCGGACAACGCCGCTCGGCCCTCGAGGACCACGAAGGAGAACGGCGGGTATTNNCGGCCTTTCACGGTCGAGGCTCCGGTCATGAAGACCACCACGTCCTCGTCGAAGTCGTACCAGACGGGAGCGGCGTGAGGACGGCCGTCGGCGCGGACGGTCGAGAGGATGGCGGGTCGTATCGGATCCCGCAGGAATGCGGACCGTTCGTCGTCGGTCATGCTGTGGTAGCCCATGGGGGCATCATCGCACCGGCGTTACGTGACACGCGCCCGGCCGCTCGCCGGCGCCGGCGGAGTCGCCATGGGCGGAGTTCGGAAGCGAACGACTGGGCGCGATTCTCCACTCTCGGAAGCGATCCGCCACGAAAATTGGCGCCGTTTGCTGCCCAGAGAGGAAAGTCGCGCCGAGAGGTGGCGCTTTTTGTCGTCTCGACGCCGGCGCCCGCCGCTTCCGCCCGCGTCGGGCACCCCCGGAGTGGACGGCCACCGGGGACGGCTAGCTATGCTTTGCCGCCATGCGGCCCACCGCCCTCGACGCCCCCGGAGAATGGTTGTTCGCGCTCTTGATGGCGGCCTCGCCGATAATCGGGAGCATCTGGGTCACGCCCGACATCACCAAGTGGGTCGTGTTCGCAGTCGGGGCCGTAATGGTGGTCGTGGTCCTCGCCGCCGGTCTTCGGCCGGCGAAGGGCCCCTCCTAGTTTTTCGACATCTCCGGGTCGCGCTTGGACCGGCGCAAGTCGACGATCGTCTCGGACCCGTCGATCGATAGGAGTTCGGCCATACCGGCCTGGATCCCATCTGCGAGGACCTGGATGTCAGGCGCGCCGTCGTAGTCTCCCGTGATTCCGAAGCTGACGACGCCGTCGTAGGAGAAGATCGCCACTCCCACCCTGAGCTGCACTGCCAGGGGCACGAAGGGGAAGATCTTGATCATGCGACGCCCAACCGCGTAGAGCGGGATTTGGGGACCGGGGACGTTGGTGGTGACCGTGTTGACCGTGCGCTGCGAGACCTTGGTGCCCAGGCGGCCGGCGAGCGACAGCAGGATCGGCGGGGCGAAACCCGTCATATGGGTCAAGCTCTCGGCCGCGAGCGCTTGCTTCGACTCTTTGAGGCCCGACATCTGGGCCGACACGCTGCGGAGCCGTTCCACGGGATCGGCGATCCCGACCGGAAGGTCGGCGAACACCGCCGACACCTTGTTGGCGAGGGTTCCGTCGCCCACGGCTCGCCCCGTGGCATCGCGAGGTCGGACGGACACCGGGACGAGCGTGCGTATCGGATGTTCGGTGCTCTCTCCCCTCGACTCGAGCAGGTCACGGAAGCCCTTGGTGATCGCAGCCAGGACCACGTCGTTGAAAGTTCCTCCGAGCGTCTGGCGCACCGTCTTCACATCGGCGACTGGTAGCGACGTCGAAACCCACCTGCGATGGGGCCCGATCGGACCGTTGAGGGTGTCGGAGCTCATCGACCGCATGGTGCCCACGGTGTCCCGCAGACCCGATATCAGTTCGACCATCTGGCCAGCAGCCCTTCGGGGGACCCGAGTCTGGGCCCGGGCCAGCCGGGCCATTTCGAAGGGGCTCGTCACCATGGCGACCACCGCCTCCGCCGCCAGTTCCCAACCCGCGGGAGCCGGGGTCGCCATCCACTCACCTGGATCTTCCTTGACCGGGTCGGGGGAAGTGTCGAGGATGAGGCCGAGCAGGTCGGTCCCGGAGACCCCGTCGACCATGCAGTGGTGAACCTTCGAGATCAGCGCCCACTGATCGTCGCAGAGGCCTTCCACCATCCACATCTCCCACAACGGCTTGGCTCGGTCCAGCTTCTGGGCCATCAACCGCCCGACCAGGTTGCGTAGCTCCTGCTCGCTGCCGGGTTGAGGCAGAGCGGTATGGCGGACGTGGTATTCCAAGTTGAAGTGGGGGTCGTCCGCCCACACGGGACGGCCGAGGTCGAGCGGCACCGGTCGGACCACCTGCCGGTAGCGCCGCACCAGAGGTAGCTTGCCGGCCACCATGTCGCGAACCGCCTCGTACGCCGGCGCCGGCCCTTCCATGATGGAGACGGAGCCGATGTGCATGTGGGTGACGGCATCCTCTATGTGCAGGAAGCTGGCGTCCTGCGGGCTCAACCGGTCATAAGCCATGGCGGCCTCCCTTTTCCCCCGGATCGGCACTCCGATGCTTATCAGTTGCAGATCCAGCATCGTGCCAAGCACTGAGCTTCGCTAAGGTTTGTGGCCGTGCGTATAGGGCTCGTCCTAGGCGCCGGGGGGTCAGTCGGAGTGGCCTACCACGGCGCGGTCCTCGCGGCGCTGGAGGCGGCGACGGGGTGGGACCCGCGCTCGGCCGAGGTGCTCGTGGGGACCTCAGCGGGATCGATTTCAGCGGCGATGGTGCGGGCTGGGGTCCCCGCCGCGGACCTGGTCAGGATCAGCGAGGGCGGCGCCCTTTCCGAGGAAGGCGCCCACCTGGCCGAGTTGGGCCGACCTCACCGGCCTCGTCCGCAGCTCGGCGACCTGTTGCGGACTCACCCGCTGGCGGACCCTGCGGGCGTCCTGCACGGTTTCACCCACCCGTGCGCCCATCCGACCGCTGCGCTCGTCGCCGCCCTGCTGCCCGCGGGTGGGATACCGACCGACGCTATCTCGGCGGGGGTCAACGCCGTTTTCGCCGGGACGTGGCCTTCCGGGGCGCTATGGATCTGCACGGTGGACCTGCGCAGCGGCGAGCGGGTGGTGTTCGGCCAGCCGGGCGCGCCCCCGGCACTCGTGGGGTCGGCGGTGGCTGCCTCTTCGGCCATACCGGCATACTTCCGACCGGTGGTCATCGGCGGCCGCCGATACGTCGACGGTGGCATCCACTCGATGGTCAACCTCGACCTGGTGGCCGGCCTGGGTCTGGACCTGGTGATCGTCAGCTCGCCCATGTCTCAGGCCTCGGCCCGGCCTGCGCTCGATGCCGTCATTCGCCAGCCCCTGCGGGCCCGCCTGCATGCCGAAGTGGCGGCCCTCCGCCGCAGCGGCGTCCCAGTGTTCGCCATCGAGCCGAGCCGAAGGGTCACGGTCGCCATGGGACTCAACCCTATGGACGCGCGCCGCCGCGTTCGCGTGTCGCGGGCCACCACGGCGGCGGTCCACAAGTGGCTCGCCGGGGGGTCCGAAGGCCGGCAGCTGGCCGCCATGCTGACCCGAGCGGTCGCATCGGAAGCCGGCCCGCCGGACCCCGGACCGGTCTTCCTGCGCCTCCCCTCCGCCTGAGGCTCCCATCGTTTGTGGGATTCGCAGCTTGTTTCGACGCGGCCGGACGGAGTTCCTCTTCCGGGAAGGCCACTGGGGTTGTTACTATCTAGATAGGAGAAATCCCCCCTCCGCATCGACAGAAGCAAAAGGGTGACGCTGTATGGCCATAGCTACTGACCTCGACCTCGGCCGTTACAAGCTGGGCTGGAGCGACGTCGAGGACTACTACGTCTTCAAGCCGAAGAAGGGCATCTCCGAGGAGATGATCCGCGAAATGTCGTGGATGAAGGGCGAGCCGGACTGGATGACGAAGAACCGCCTCAAGGCGTTTCGCTACTTCGAGCGCCGGCCCATGCCTTCCTGGGGTGGGGACATGTCGGGGATCGACTTCTCGGACATCTTCTATTACATCAAGCCCATCGACAAGCAGGTCAGCGCCTGGGACCAGCTGCCGGAATCGGTCAAGGCCACTTACGACAAGCTCGGCATCCCCGAAGCCGAGCGCAAGTACCTCGCTGGTGTCACCGCTCAATATGAAAGCGAAGTCGTCTACCACAAGAACCGGGAGGACCTCGAAGCTCTCGGTGTCCTGTTCTGTGACATGGACACCGCCCTCCGCGAGTATCCCGACCTGGTCAAGCAGTACTTCGGGACGATCATCCCGGCCAACGACAACAAGTTCGCGGCCCTCAACACTTCGGTGTGGTCCGGCGGGAGCTTCATCTACGTCCCGCCCGGCGTGAAGGTGGACATGCCCTTGCAGGCGTACTTCCGGATCAACGCGGAGAACATGGGGCAGTTCGAGCGCACCCTCATCATCGCCGACGAAGGCGCCCAGGTGCACTACATCGAGGGTTGCTCGGCCCCCGTGTACACCACCGACTCCTTGCACTCGGCCGTGGTCGAGATCGTTTGCAAGCCGTCGAGCCGGGTGACTTACACGACGATCCAGAACTGGTCCAACAACGTGTACAACCTGGTGACCAAGCGGGCCCGTTGCGACACCGAAGCCCACATGGAATGGATCGACGGCAATATCGGATCGCGCCTCACGATGAAGTACCCGGCCGTCTACCTGATGGGTCCGAAAGCGTCGGGCGAGGTTCTGTCTGTCGCCTATGCGGGTTCCGGTCAGCACCAGGACGCCGGGGCCAA
>PMHU01000313.1 GCA_003156795.1 Acidimicrobiaceae bacterium | reverse complement strand
AACATCACCCTGCCCATCGACCTGGCTGGGAAAAAGGTGGACCGTTCGTGGTTCGACTATCTCGTGGCCAAACTCGGGATCGGTGCCCGCCTGACCCACCGGCCCAACCAGTTGTCGGGCGGTCAACAGCAGCGGGTGGCCTGCGCCCGNNTCGCCGACGAGCCCACCGGCAACCTCGACTCCGCCTCCTCGGCCGAGATGCTCGCCTTCCTCCGCACGTCAGTCTCCGACCTGGGCCAATCGATCGTCATGGTCACCCACGACCCGCGCAGCGCGGCCTACTCCGACCGGGTCCTCTTCCTGGCCGACGGTTCGATCGTGGACGAGCTGGACGCGCCCACGGCCGACTCGGTGATCGAGCGCATGCGGACCCTGGGAGCCTGAGATGGGCAAGATCACCATCAAGGGCCTCCTCGCCCACAAGCTCCGGCTGGCCCTGACTGCCGTCGCCATCATCCTCGGCGTCACCTTCATCGCCGGGACCTTCGTACTGACCGACACCCTGCACAACACCTTCGACGGCCTAATCGGCACCATATACAAGAACATCGACTTCCAGGTCCGGGGGGTGGCCCAGTTCCCGACCAGCGACGCCGCCAATGCGGTGCGCAATCCCCTTCCCGAATCGCTGCTTGCCCCCGTCCTCCACGTGCCCGGCGTCGAGGCGGCCGACGGAGCGGTCTCGGGCTACGCCCAGTTCGTGGCCCCGGATGGCACGGCCATCGCCAACAATGCCGAGCCCACCATGGCAATCAGCTTCGACCCCAACTCGAAGATCTCCGAGCTGCGCATCGTCAAGGGCGCCGCCCCCACCTCCTCCCACGACGTCGTGATGGACGCCGCCACGGCCGACAAGTACCACTTCAAGGTCGGGCAGCAGGTCCGCGTGCTCACCGACGGTCCAGAGCGAACCTTCACCATCTCTGGCATCGCCCAGTACGGCACGGCCAACTCGCTGGCCGGGATAACCCTCGCCGCTTTCAACCTCCCGACCGCACAGCAGATCGCCGACGAGGTCGGCCAGTTCGACACGATCGACGTCGTCACCCAACCAGGTGCCGACCAGGCCGATGTCCAGCGAGCCATCGCTCAGGTCCTGCCGTCCGGGGTGGAGGTCGTCACCGGTCATACGGTGCTGGACGAGCAGACCAGCTCCATTGCCAAAGCCCTTTCCTTCTTCTCCACATCCCTGCTTGTCTTTGCCTTGATCGCCCTCTTCGTCGGTGGATTCACCATCTTCAATACCTTCTCGATCATCGTCGGACAGCGCACCCGTGAGTTGGCCCTCCTCCGTGTCGTCGGCGCCACGCGTCGCCAGCTGTTCCGTTCCGTGCTGGCCGAGGCCGCCATCGTCGGGGCCGTGTCATCGCTGATCGGCGTCGGACTCGGTGTGGTCGCCGCCATCGGTATCGAGGCGCTCCTGCGGGGCTTCGGCATCACTCTGCCCTCGGGCCCGCTCGTGTTCGAGGTCCGCACCCTCGTGGTCTCCCTAGCCGTGGGCGTCGGGGTGACCCTCGTCTCGGCCATCGGCCCGGCCCGGCGGGCCGTGCGCATCACGCCGATCGCCGCCCTTCGCGACGACCAGTCCGAAGGCGACACCTCCAGCCGGCGTCGCTTCGGATGGGGGGGTGCCCTGGTGGCCATTGGCGTGGTCATGATCGGCGTCGGGCTGGCCCAGCCGGCCATCCAAGTGGTCGGCCTCGGAGCGGCGGGCCTTTTCATCGGCGTGACCATGCTCGCCCCCGCCTTCGCCCGCCCCCTGTCCAGCGCCATCGGTCGCCCCCTGGCCCGGGCCCTGGGAGAGGCGGGCAAGCTGGGCCGGGAGAACTCCATGCGCAACCCCCGCCGCACCTCCCAGACCGCGTCGGCCCTGATGGTCGGCCTGGCCCTGGTCTCGGCTATCTCGGTGTTCGGGGCGTCGGCCAAGAAGTCGGCCACCAGCAGCGTCGACGACACGGTCAAGGCCAACCTGATCGTCACCAACGCCAGCGGCAGCGGTACCGGGAACTTCAGCGACGCCCTGGCCAAGTTGGTGTCCACCGTCCCCGGCGTGACGGCCTCCACCAACGTCTACGGCGGCCAGTTCGAGGTCAGTCAGTCGGTGGAGACCCTCCGGGCCCTGTCGACCCAGGATCTATCTGAGACGGTCGTCCTCCATGTGACCTCCGGCAGCGCCCAATCCCTGGGAGCGGGCGACCTGCTCATTGACTCCACCACGGCCAACTCCGATCATCTCTCGGTCGGTGACACTGTCCCCGTCAAGTTCGCCTTGACCGGCTCGTCCACCATGCGGATAGGAGGGATCTTCCACACCAACGTGCTCGTCGGCAGCTACCTGGTCGGCGACTCGTTCTTCCTTTCTCACTACCAGGACCCGCTCCCAGGTGGCGTTCTCCTCAGGACCAGCGGTGACAGCACGTCGGTAGAAGAGCGGGTCCAGGCCGCCCTGGCGCCCTATCCGAACATGCAAGTCCAGAGCCGAGCCCAGTTCGAGAAGTCGCAGACGGCCAGCATCAACACTATCCTCGGCCTGGTCTACGCCCTGCTGGGCCTGGCGGTGATCATCGCCCTGATCGGAATCGTCAACACCCTCATGCTGTCGGTCTTCGAGCGCACCCGGGAGATCGGGCTGCTCCGGGCGGTCGGTATGAAGCGACGCCAGATCCGGGCCATGATCCGCTCGGAATCGGTGATCCTCGCCATCTTCGGCGCCGTCGTCGGCATCGTCATCGGCACCGGCCTCGGCATCGCCCTGGTCTCTTCGCTGCGGTCGTCAATCACTGACACCGTGGTTCCGGTGTCGAGCATGATCGTCTTCCTGATCCTCTCGGCCGTGCTCGGCCTGATCGCCGCGGGCTGGCCGGCCCGGCGGGCGGCCAAGCTCGACGTCTTGGCCGCTATAGCCGCTGAGTAAGACCTAGACCAATTCCAACATTCCGAGCCGACCGTCGCTACGAATGTCCTCCGAGGTGCCGGTCAGACCTCCGCGCCGGTAAGCGCCCAGACTCCGTCGGACCGGCTCGGCATTTCGTGGGGCTGGTCAACGCAAGCAATGTCAATTCGTTCGGGTACACCGCATGTCCCGGGCCGGCGAATCCCGCCTCGACGGTGACACCCCGTTGAGGTGAGGAATGGGTCGTAGGTCGAGTCCGTCGATCCCAGAGAAGTCTCCGGGGTTGACGGTGTAGAGGGCAGACCGTTGGCGAGCTCGGTGGCGGCTCGATCCCTTGATGGTGTCAAGAGTTATAGTAGTCTGGCGCTCAACGAAGGGAGCCTGATGACCGATTGGGCCTGCACTGTGGAGGCGGTCAACGACACCTATAGAGGTGATGTCGAAGACCTGTCCGAAAGGGTTCTTGCCCGGCTCGCCGGACAACACGGGTCCGTTGCGTTCGGCGACGGCCGCATAGTGGCCACCTTCACCGTCAACGCACGCCTAGTTTTGCAGGCAACCGAGACGGCCCGGAAGACGTGGAACAAGGCACTGGATGACGAGTCGGCGTGGTCCATCGTGTCACTGTCGGCCCGGCGCGCCGATCAGCCCGACGACCTGCCAGGCTTACCTAAGCTGCTCGGGGTAGCAGAGGTGGCCAAGCGGTTGGACGTGTCGAAGCAACGCGCGGCTGAACTGGCCCGCACCCACCGATTGTTCCCACCCCCGCTGGCGGAGTTGGCCTCCGGGCCAGTGTGGACCGCGTGGCAAATCGGTTCATTCCAACAATCTTGGAGCCGCAAGCCGGGCCGGCCCGCCGGTGGGACTCCCTCGGAAAGCGAACCTGAACCTCCGGGTTGATCCGACGCAGATCTCAGCCAGCCATCGGTGATGGCGTGAACGTGTAGCTCGATCCTTGCTTGGTACCGCGCCCCGATTGGGACAGGAAGTCCTCGATGGCCTCCGGCTCGATCGGTCGGGAGAAGAGGTATCCCTGACCAAGCACGCAGTGCTCGTTTCGGAGACGCTCGAGCTGAATGCGGTCTTCTATCCCTTCGGCGAGCGTTTCAAGACCGAGCGCTCGTCCGAGCTCGACGAGGGTATGGATTAGGGCGCCCGACTCCGCCGAATCGGCCATGGCGGCGATGAACGACCGGTCGATCTTGAGCGCGTCGACCGGGAACTGGCGCAGGTAGGCGAGCGACGAGTAACCAGTCCCGAAATCGTCGATGGCGACGAGAACGCCGAGACTCTTGAGATCGCGCAGACGCCGAACGGTGGCGTCGGTATCGCGCATCAAGGCCGTCTCGGTGATCTCCAGGACGAGCGTGCCCGGCTCGATCTGGGAGTCGGCCAGGGCTTCCCTGACATGGTCGATGAAGGCGTCTGCCTCGAGTTGTCGCATAGAGACGTTCACCGACACGTTGAGGCGATGGCCGCGGCCTTGCCACGTGGCGACCTGTTTGCAGGCCTGTAGCAGGACCCAGCGGCCGATCTCGACGATCATCCCCGTCTCTTCCAGCATTGGTATGAACTCGTCGGGGCCGACCACCCCTCGAACCGGATGCTGCCAGCGCAGCAGAGCCTCAACTCCACATGCGCTCAGAGAGTCCAGTTCGAACACGGGCTGGTACAGCATGAAGAACTCATCGTTGGCGAGCGCCGAGCTCAGGTCCATCTTGAGCTCGAGCCGATCGAGCACCTCCGATTGCATCTCAGGCTGGAAGAGCGCACAGCGATTCTTTCCTGCCGCCTTGGCGCGGTACAGCGCTATGTCGGCTTCACGAAGGAGCTCCTCGGCCGAGGATCGGCCTCCCGACGCGATGCCGATGCTGGCCGACATGGCGAAAGCGGCGCCCTCGTAGCCTTCGATGCCGAACGGCTCGCGCAGCACATCCAACAGCCGCTCGGCCACCAACTCTGGTCCCGCGGCCAGTGAAACCCCCTCAGCTAGGACGACAAACTCGTCACCGCCCAAACGCCCGACGGTGTCGTTGGCGCGCAACACCCCGGCAAATCGGCTGGCCACGGCCTTTAGGATCCTGTCGCCGACGTCGTGGCCGAGGGTGTCGTTGATGTCCTTGAAGTTGTCGAGATCGATGAAGAGGGCGGCGACGGGTTGGTGCTCGCGCTGTGATCGGGCCAGCATCTGTCCGGCTCGGTCGAGAATGAGGGTGCGATTGGGCAGACCTGTGAGTGGGTCGTGCAAGGCCCGATGGGCGAGGAGGTCCTCGGCCTCCTTGCGCTCGGTGATGTCGCGGACGTTGGCTACATAACCCGAGACCGACGGACGGTCCCGCAAGTCGTTGACAACGGCTTCGACCTGGCGCCAGCTGCCGTCGCCGTGCTGCATGCGGAACTGGATTGGGTCGGTCACCGCATCGGGCTGGAGCCGGGATGCCAGCTGGACCTCGACCCGTTGCCTGTCGTCGGGATGTACGAGATCCGTGCTGACGATCCCGACCAGATCCTTCGGCGTCCGTCCCAGCAAGGCGACGGTGGCTGGGCTGGCGTAGGAGATCGTGCGGTTGGGGCCGATCACCAAGGTCGTGTCCGAGGAGTTCTGGACGAGCGAGCGGAAGCGCTCTTCGCTCGAACGAAGGGAGGACTCCGCATCTTCCTTCTGCGCCATGGTGGCCGCCGCCATGCGGATCACGAATATGAGGAGAAACGTCCCCATGATGGCGAGGGTTTGCGCCTTCGACAGGGACAGAAACGAGGGCGCCCAGCCTTGCCAGATGGCAAGTTGTCCGGCGGTGATCCCGACGAGACTCCACGCTGTCGTCACTCGCCACGTCCGGGATCCGTGGCGGGCGAGGTTCTCCAGGGCCACGAAAGCGAACGCTCCGACCATGACGGGACCCCAACCGGTAAGGTAGATGACAACGGTGACGGCTGCCGCGTGCCACGCCACCCGGGTGTGGAGCAGCAGCCCGATGGGATGCCGTTGGTACAGAGCGTCGACGACGACGCTGAGTACGGGAATGACGGCGAAGACGGTTAGCCAGAGCCAGGCCGGCTCTCGGGCGAGAAGGTCGAATCGCCGAAGCACCAGGATGGCCACCAGGGCGGCCGGACCCATCAGGTATGACAGGCGACGGGGGCTGAGTAGCCGTCGGGTCGCGCTCTCCAGGCCGGTACCGAGCCGCGAGCCAGTCTCGTCGCTGACGTTCTCGGTCTCTTCTCCTGCTGCTCGACTACCAGGCCGGAGCACCCTTGGACTTGTCCGATCCGTACAAGGTCAGGCATTTCGCCTACAGACCCCTTCACGGGCATATCGACCGTATTTCCCGCGGGCTTGAGCGAAACGAAGCGTGCCGGCCGTTACGGCTACGCCGAGTTCCGTCATGACACAAGGCTGGCCGGTCCTTAGCATGTGCGGATGAGGAGGTGTCAATGAAGGGCGGCGCTCTGTTTATCGCCGTATTCCTCGCGTGTTCCGTCGAGGCGGTGGAGGCGACGACGATCATTTTGGCAGCCGGGACCGCACACAAGAGCTGGCGGTCAGCCTGGCTCGGCTCGGGAGCCGGGCTGGGAGTGTTGGCCCTTGTGGTAGCCGTACTTGGGCCGGCTGTGACAGCGGTGCCGTTGCGAGGTATACGACTCGTGGTCGGCGGCCTGCTGCTGATCTTCGGGCTCCAGTGGTTGCGAAAAGCTATTCTTCGGGCCAGCGGCCACAAGGCCCTTCACGATGAGGTCCAGATCTTCCTGGACGAGTTGGCTGCCGCCAAGGCTTCGGCCGCCGAGCGGCGCGGCGCCGTGGCGGATTGGTATGCGTTCACACTGTCGTTCAAGGGGGTGGTCCTCGAAGGGCTCGAAGTCGTGTTCATCGTCCTGACCTTCGGGAGCAACCAGCACGACGTCCCCCTGGCCGCGCTCGCGGCCCTGGCCGCGGTGGTCGCCGTCACCGTTGTAGGCGTCGTCGTACACGCACCACTCTCCCGGGTCCCGGAAAACACCATGAAGTTTGTGGTGGGGATCATGCTCACATCGTTCGGGATGTTTTGGGGTGGGGAAGGCGCCGGGGCCCGGTGGCCAGGCTCCGACGCGTCACTACCCGCCATCGTGGCTGCCGTAGCCACGCTTGGACTCTTCCTGACCGTCGTCCTTCGCCGCGGCCTCACAGTGCCGGCGAGCGCCTCGTGATGGCGCGCCTAAGGTCCTTCTTCGCCTTCTGGTACGACTTCGTCGTCGGAGATGACTGGCGCGTCGCGGTGGCCGTTGTGCTCGCCCTTGGGACCACTTACGCGTTGAGCCGCACATCGGCGCCCGCTTGGTGGGCGATCCCTGTCGCGGTGGCGGTGTTCCTCCCATACAGCCTTTGGCGAGCGACGCGACAGGAGCGGTGACGGCCGTAGCGGAATCTCACCCGGACGGCTTGCCGTCGTCCCGGCGGGCCGCGAACCAGCCGCTGATCAGCTCGGACGCCTCCTCCGACCGGACCCCTGCCCTGACGGGCAGCTCGTGATTGAGTCTGGGATCGGCGCAGAGGTTGTACAGGGATCCGCACGCTCCGGCCTTTGGGTCGGGCGTGGCGAAGACGACGCGCCCGACGCGGGCCGCCACCAGGGCGCCGGCGCACATCGGGCAGGGTTCGAGCGTCACGTACAACGTCGTCTGGGTCAGACGCCAGGAACCGAGCGCGGCCGCGGCTTGACGCAGGGCGACGATCTCGGCGTGGGCCGTCGGGTCCCCGGTCGCTTCGCGCTCGTTGCCGGCCGACCCGACGACCCGATGGCCGGCCAGGACCACCGCCCCGACCGGGACCTCCCCCCTCGACGCTGCCGCTCGGGCCTCGTCGAGGGCCAGCCCCATCGCTTCGGCGTCGTCCACGGCCGGCACGGTAGCTGCTCGGAGCGGGCCCAGAGCACAGGAATTCTCCCCCCGCGGCGAATGCCTGAACGCGTCCGGACGGCGCTGGAGCCGCCCGGGGGCAGCCGCGACGCGCCGGGCGCGCCCACGACCGGTCGCGAACGTCACTGGCCTCCGATTAACGCGCGTATCGCCATACTTGTCTACTATTTGTCGAGATGCGTCCCATAGCTGCCGGGCCGATTTCCGTTCGCACGACCACTCTGATCCCGCCGCGGCCCTCCACCTTTAGGTGCTCAGCCGAGCGCCGATATTAATTCCATGTTTTCCGGAAAAACGGCAGCAATATGGGTCACTTCCGTCGGATTGCTCACGGGCGTGGCCACCGCCGGGGCCGCGACTGAGCCGAAGTTGTCCCCGCCGCACGTTGCCGCCACTTGGGCCCAGCTAGGCAAATCATGGCTGACCCCGGGTTGGTGGCACTCCCGTCCGGACCTATTCCCAGTTTCGCCGACCACGGATCCGCCGACCACGGTTCCGCCGACCACGGTTCCGCCGACCACGGT
>PMHU01000028.1 GCA_003156795.1 Acidimicrobiaceae bacterium | reverse complement strand
TTGCCACCATGCCCACAATGGCGACTATGCGGGCGATCGCGAAGATCGCCGGCACTGCGGTGACCAGTCCAGACGAGGCCGCAGACCAAGCGGTCACTTTGAAAAGAGCGATGGGCTCCCCGGACTACCCTTTCGACGAAGCGGCCGTGGGCGAAATCGCCCGGAGGTCCTACCAGCGCGACCCCGGCGCCCCCGAGGACGACCTACGTCAGCGTGCTGCGATCATCGCCTCAGGAGACCGCCGCAAGGCGCTCGCGGGACTGAATATTCCCACCCTCGTCATCCACGGCGACCAAGACCCAGTGATCCGACCCAAGGGTGGCCGGGCAACAGCGGACGCCATTCCCGGCGCTCGGCTGGTCACCTATCCGGGCATGGGACACGACCTCCCGAAACCCCTCTGGCCGTCCATCCTCGACGAGATCTGCGCCCTAGTGGCCCCTTAGCGGTCACCTGTGCTACGACCTCACGGCTGCGCCGGATCGCGCTGCCCGCCGTCGCCGCGATCATCGTGACGGCGGCGGATGCTGGCCTGACGGTGGGCCAGAAGCATCAGCTCGGCATCGCTCCACGTCGCCTCCTTGGGGACCATCAGATTCTCCAGCGCGGCGCAGGCACTCTTTGTCATGGCGAGGGTCAGAGGATCCATCATCAGCATTCTTTCCGCCAAGGCCCGTGCCGCTCCGGGCAACTCGTCGTCGGGGTGGACGTGGTTCAGGAAACCCCAAGTCTCCGCCTGCTGGGCCGTAAAGCGGTCACAGGCCAGGGCCAGCTCCTTCGTGCGGGCCGGGCCGAGCTCTCTCATCAGTCTCGGCAGGGCCTGCCAGCTCAGCGGTACGCCGAGTTCCACCTCTGGGATCGAGAACCAGGCGGACGCCGCGGCCAATCTGAGGTCGCAACAACTGAGCAGGACCACCCCTCCACCTATAGCGAGTCCGTTGGCCACACCAATCGTGACCTGGGGAAGACGGTCAAGCAGCTCGCAAGTCCTACCCCCGAGGTGGACCCGAGCGCGCCGGTCGATGTCATTGACCGGCGGGTCGGGCCGCCGATCACCCACTTCGGCACCAGCGGAGAACGCCCGACCGGCACCGGTGAGGATCACCACTCTTACCGAGTAGTCCGTCTCCAAATCAACTAAGACGCCCTGCAACTCGTCATGCAGGGCGACGTTGAGCGCGTTGAGCTTCTCGGGCCGGTCCAAGGTGATCGTCACGAGGCCGTCGAGGTGTACATCTCGATCAACGAGGAGGTGTTGGTGTGCCGGCACCCTCCGATTCAACCACCCGTACCCCTGAGGAGCGAGATTGCGTTTGCTGCCATTGATTCAGTTCGTCCGCTCCCACCAAGGAGGGGTTCGAGTGACGAACATTCGGTCCCCGACCGAACGTTGTCGTAACGACAACGGAGTGGGCGTGGACGGAGCCTTGACTTGTCCCACGCCATGGTGGAGGTTTAGCTGATCCAAGATTTGCGATCGGAGGAACAGGACCATGGCAGAGACACTGGCCGAGCTGATCGTGTCGATGCAGAAACCGCTGGCCCTGAACAACAGCAGGGCCGGCGTCCGAGGTACTGACTCCCCAGTCTTAGGATCGTCGGAGTGACGCAGCTCGATCCGCTCCCGATCGCCCAATGCGGCGACCCGGTCCTGCGAGGCCAATCAGCACCGGTCGACCCGGCCGAGCTGGGCTCGGAGGCGCTCTTGCAGTTGGTCGAGCACATGCGGGTCACGATGGATGCCGCGCCGGGCGTCGGTCTCGCCGCACCGCAAGTGGGAGTGCCGATCCAACTCGCGGTTCTCTACGACGGCCCCGACCGATGGTCGCGCCTCACTGCGGAAGAGACGAATGAGCGCGAACGCACCGAGCTGCCCTTCACCGTCCTCGTCAACCCGGCCGTCGAATCGATCGAGGACGCCGGTAAAGCAACGTTCTTCGAAGGGTGCCTCAGCGTGCCCGGTCTGACGGGTGCGGTCGAGCGCCACCGCTCCATCCGTGTCCGCGCTCTCGACGAGTACGGCAGCCCGATCAACCGCGTGTTCACCGGATGGCCCGCCCGGATCGTCCAGCACGAGGTGGACCACCTCAACGGAAAGCTCTACCTCGACAGCGTTAAGACCCGATCGCTCTCGACCACCGACAACTACAGCAGGCTATGGGCCGGCAAACAAACCGCCGAGGCGGCGGAGACACTCGGCTTCTGATCACCGGGCCGATACTTTCCGGCGACGCAGAGCGTGATGCGCACAACGGCAACGCCGAGATCAACTCCAGCCACGGAGCTCTTCGTCACGTTCTTAGCCGGTCCCTCCTGTCTGGCGCGACGGTTCCGGGCCGCGCCGGATGGCACCTGATGTTGTTCGAGTTGGAACTGGACGTGGTGCTCCTCGGTTCTGCGGTGTAGGCCAGCTGGCGGCCCATTTATCCATTGAGGATGAGCGACTCGGAGCGGCGTAGACCGACGGCGTCGAGGTACTGGTCGATGTCACCGACCTCCCCGGCCGGGAATACCGCGCCCACGTAGCCGTCGGGGCGGACCAGTACCCACTCTCCCGACGAAAGGCCGTAGGCGTTCTGAACGAAACCGTCGGTGTCGATGATGTCGCCCGAAGGGCCGATAGCGTGAATGTGCAATCCGCAACGTCCGTTCACGACGGTGGCGTCCGCCACGTCGTAGGCGAGCAGAGTCCAGTGGGGGCCGCGGAACAGCTCGAACAGCCGAGTCGGCAACCCGCCGGCACCTCTCACGGGTGAGTCAGGCGCCCGATCGCCTGCCACTACTACTCCTTTGTTGCGGGCCGCATAGTGCTTCGACAACAGCGAGTCGGCGTAGCCGAGATCGAGTTGGTTGATCTCGCGGGTGCGTCCAGTGTTGCGGTTCTTGGCGGCTTCGAGCAGTCTCTCGGATAGCCCCAATACCGCCTCGGCTATGGGGCGTCGCTCCTGCTCATAGCTGGCCAGCAGCGAGTCCGGACCGCCCGAGAGCACGGCTGCCAGCTTCCAGCCCAGGTTGTAGCTGTCTTGCACGCTCGTGTTGAGACCTTGTCCACCGGTTGGCGGGTGAACGTGGGCGGCGTCACCGGCCAAGAACACCCGGCCGACCCGGTAGGTGGCCGCCAGCCTGGCGTTCATCTCGAAAGCTGAAGCCCAAGACACCTGGCCGATCACGACGTCATCGCGACCCGTTCGTTGGCGGAAGAGGCGGGTGAGTCCACGGGCGGACAGATCGGTCTCCATGTCGAAGGGGATCGGCGCCAAGTATTGGAACATGTGTGTCCCGTAGAGCGGGCAAAGAGACACTTGTGCCGGCGTTCCTTGACCCCAGCGATGCCAGACATCGAAGCTGAGACCGTCGGCGAGGACGTCTGCGACAATGGCACGAACGTCCAGGGTCTTGCCGGCGAACTCGATGCCCAGCGTTTTGCGGACGAAGCTTGACCCTCCATCGGCGCCGACAAGATACTTCGCTTGCACCGAGCGTTCGCCTTCCGGTGATGTGATGACAGCCGTCACGGCTTCGCTGCCCTGCTCAATGCCGACAAGCTCGTGACTGTATTGGGGAGTGTGCCCCAACTCGACCAGGCGCTCACAAAGGCGACGTTCGGTCAGGAACTGAGGTACCAGCAAGGCGATCTGGTAGGGGGCGTCTGGGGTCGGATCCGACGGTTCAACGGCCGCCTTGTCGACTGAACCGTCCTCCAAGTAGAAGCGCTGGAGCGGATACTCGCCCCCGGATGCCACGATTTTGTCGATCACGCCGAGGTCCTCGAAGACCTCCTGGCTTCGAGGCTGGATTCCCTTGCCCCGGGACCCCACGAACGGGTGAGGCGCCTTGTCGATCAACAGGAACGGGAGGTTGCGGCGGGCCAGATCGATAGCGAGCGTCAATCCTGCCGCCCCGGACCCGCAGATGATCACATCCGTCTTCGACGCGGGCGCCACTAGCAGAATGCTCCTGCTGTAGGAGCCCGTCTCGTTTTTGTGAGTCGTTCCATTGGTCTGTCCTTTCGTTCGCTAGGGCGTTGGCGTAGACCTTTGCGACCGTTAGAGCTGTGGGGTGAGAACGATGCGCTGCCTGGCGTCGGCTGCCGCCGCCCAGGCCTGTTCGACCTCCGCGAGCGGTATGGCGCGGGCGTCGATGGCGAACCTGCCGGCGGCGATCGCATCGGCCAAAGCTGGAAGCTCGGCGAGATACTCGTGTCCGCTGACCGACCCCTGCCCGCTGCCAACAATCTGGATGCGGGCCGCCCGCAGAGCGGCTGACGAGATCGGTGCGATACGGCCAGCCACCGAGCCGATCTCGATCCAGGTGAGCGGCTGGCCTCGGTCGGCCCGATTGGTGAGCACCGCGGTCATCGCAGCCGCGGTGGGCTCACCCCAGAGGTAGTCGAGGACCAGATCAACGTCGCCAGCGGCCTTCCCGAGTCTGTCGGCAAGGTCATCGCCGTCGAGACGCACCATGGCGGTGGCACCGAGTGCGGACAGTGCGGCTAGCCGCTCGGCGTCGCGCCCGGCGGCGATGATTTTGTTGGCGCCGAAGAGTTTCGCGATCTGGACAGCCATCTGGCCGGCGTTACCGGTGGCACCGAGGATGAGCACGTCCTGGCCGGCCTGGAACTGCACACGCTGGCGCAGCGCCACCCACGACGACATCGCCGGGTTCATCGCAGCCGCCACCACGACGGGATCAATGGTGTAAGGCAGCTCCACGCTTTGCCGCAAGTTGATTACCGTCTGCTCAGCCATTGAGCCCACCGAGGTGTCCGGCAGGACGAAGTAACGCAAGCTCCCGTCCGGTCCCCGTCCGACGCCGTCGATGCCCGGCACTAGGGGCAGCTCATCGGTGCTGGTGTAGTGCGATCCATCGGCCTGCGATCGGACACGTTGATGCAGCCCCGCAGCAAGGACGTCGACGAGCATCTCGTCGTCACCGGCCGGGACCGGGGTCGGGAACTGCTGGTAGCGCGGAGCAGAGTCGAACGTCGTCACAACAGCAGCACGCACGGTGACCTCCAGGGAAATACTAATTGGTAATACCAACTATAGTAGTTGCGACTACGAACGAAATCAAGTAGGCTCTTTGCATGCCGTTCACGGAGTCGGCAACGCAACCGGCCCAGCTCGATCAGCAGGCCCTGATCGACGCCCTAGTTCGGACGTCGTTCGTCACCATGGCCGTGCTCACCAAAATCGGCGCCGAGCACGACCTCTCCCTGACCCAACTACGGATGCTCGCCATCCTCCGGGACCGCCGGGCCAAGATGAGCGCTCTGGCCGATTACCTGGGACTGGACAAGTCGACCATCTCCGGCCTCGTCGACCGCGCCGAAAAGCGCGGTCTCCTCCAGCGGGAGGCCAACCCGGTGGACGGACGCAGCGTAGAAGTGGTGCTCACTAGAGAAGGGACGGAACTCGCGGCGCGCGGCGCCACCGAAATCGCCGGGTCCCTGTCACCGATGACCAACACGCTAAACCGCGCCGAAATGCATCGGCTGACGACGCTGCTGGAGCGAATGCTCGAACACCATTGATCCTGTACTCGCCAAACCGCGTACTGGTCTCTAAGGGGCCACCTCAGTCGATGTGTAACTTGTCGCAATCGACCACGCCGTGGATGCTGTGGTCCCGGCCGGGATGATCACTACCGAGTTGCTGGTCCCGCAGGTCCAGGATGAGGTGACGCCCGCCCCCGGCGCGCTTGGCTCGGTACATGGCAGTGTCCGCGGCATGAATAATACTCTCCGCGGTATCTGGGCCCCGACCAGTGAAGGCGATGCCGATGCTGGCGGTGACGTCGATCTCAATGCCAAACACCTCGAACCTGCGGGCCAGGGCGGCCTCTAGGCGGCTCACTATCACATCGGCTTGGGTCGTGTTGGCGAGTTCCTCGCAGAGGATGACGAACTCGTCGCCCGAGAGGCGCGCCAGTGTGTCGGCCGGGCGTAGCACGCCGCTCAGCCGCTCGGCGACTGCCACTAACAGTTCGTCGCCCGCTTGGTGGCCGAATGAGTCGTTGACAGTTTTGAATCCGTCGAGGTCGACGAAAAACACCGCCGAGATCCAGCCCGTGCGCTGGCTACGAAGGAAAGCATGCTCGAGGCGCTGCAACAGCAACGTGCGGTTCGGTAGTCCGGTCAGGGCGTCATGCAGGGCCGTCTCTCGCGAGAGCTCGGACGCGCTCTTAAGGTCGGCGCGGGCCTGGGCGTTGATGAGATAGGCGGTGGCAACGTCCGCCAGCGTCTGCGCGGCTTTCATAGACTGGTCCGTGAGCCGGCCGGGACTGTCCCGGTAAAGGTCCAGAGCTCCGAGCCTGCCGTCGGCTTGACCGAGAGGGAAGGTGAAGACCGCTGCTAGTCCAACCTCTAAAGCCCGCGGGGTGAAAGTCGGGAACTGAACATCCCGGCGCAAGTCGGGTACTGAGACGGCAGCCCCAGTCTTATAAGCGGCCACGCACGGTCCCTCACCCAGTTCGTCCTGCAGTTTCTCGAAGCGAAGGGCGGCATCATTGGATGCGGCGATGTACCGTGGCTCGCCGTCCAGCGAGATCAACGTGACCCCCGCCGCCGTGATCGGCATGATGTCAACGATGCGCTCCACCAGATGGTCCAAGATGGCCTGGATCGGGAAATCCGTGAGCATCGTTCGGGCGAATTCGCCCAGTACTTCAGACAATTGACGCTCGTTTGCCACGACGCCTCCCGACAGTCAAGCAAATCGCCACGGGGTCTGGACGGACTCGACAACAAATATAGCGTGCGACCGCGGTGAGTGGTGGCATGCCGGGGTATAGAGGTGATGCTCGACCCGGAGGGCCAGACTTTGATGCATCAGGGACGGCTAAGGTCCCGGGCGTTCTCGTCGCCGAGATACGGCGGGCATTCACCAGTCGGATGCGAGATTGCGAGGGACGAGTTGGCACAGGCACAAAGGTTGATCCGCGAGCGGATCGGGTCTGTAATTGACCTGTTCGCGACCCCGCTAACGGCCTCGCATTACGTAGAATTGGTGAATCCCCTTTGGAGTTCACGTCGCCTCCAAGCCCGCGTGGAGGACGTCTGGGATGAGACCAGCGACGCCCGTACCATCACGCTGAAGCCGGGTCGGAACTGGCGCTCACACCGCGCTGGTCAACATATTCGGGTAGGCGTGCCCATCGATGGCATGCAGTACACGCGCACCTATTCTCTCTCTTCAACGCCCGAGCGCGGAGATGGTCGCATCACGATCACCGTAAAGGTCCTCGAAGGTGGCCGCATGTCGGGTCACCTGGTGCGCAACCTCCGTTCAGGCACATACCTGCCGATCGGACTTCCTCAAGGCGACTTTCGCCTGCCCGAGGCCATGCCGATGCTGCCACTGTTCATCACGGGTGGTAGCGGGATCACGCCGGTCATGAGCCNNGAGCATGCTCCGAACGTACGCGGCGGTAGGCAACGTTCCTGATGTCGTGCATGTGCACTACGCGCCCCACGAATACGACGTCATCTTCGGCAGCGAACTGCGCCAGCTCGCTGGCCGCTACCCATCGCTCTACCACCTCCACACCGTCTACACGCGCGAGCTGGGTGAGGAGCGGTCATCTGACCGCCACTTCAGTCCTGAGCAGCTCGAAGACCTCTGTCCCGACTGGCGCGAGCGGGAGATCTGGGCCTGCGGACCACAGTCACTTCTCGATGCCGTCGAGGCCACCGCGGGCGCGGCCGGTCGGGCCCGTCATTTCCACGTGGAGCGCTTCCGAGCCGCTCTCGCGCCGCTCGGCGCTGACGTCACAGGCGGCACGGTCGCGTTCCGGCAGGCTGGCAAGTCGGTAGTTGTCGACGCTGACGGCTCTACGCCGTTGCTCCGGGTCGCCGAGGACGCCGGTCTCAACCCTCCCCACGGTTGTCGCATGGGGATCTGTCACACTTGCGACATTCCGCTTCTGTCCGGTCAGGTTCGCGACTTGAGGACCGGCGCCGTCGCGGGTGAACCCGGTCAACGCATCCAGACATGCGTCAGTGCTGCAGCCGGAAGCTGCGAACTCCAGCTCTGACCTGCCAACCTCCACAACCACACGAGGCCACCCTCATGCCCATTCCCCTGCCGGTCGAGATCAGCGAAGAGGCACTCGACGAGTTAGGACGCGAGCTCGACCATATCTATGACTCCACCATCGCCGACCTCGGTGCGGCGGACGAGCGCTACATCCGCAGACTCATCAAGGCCCAGCGGAGTCTGGCGTTGGGTTCGCGACTGGTCATGCTTGCCGGCGCCGCGGTGCGCGGTCGGGCCCGCCAGCCGAGTCCTGGGCGACGGGCCTCCTCGAGGATGATCGGCGGCGTCAGCATGATCGGGCTCGGTGTGGCCAAGATCGTGGAAAACATGGAGATCGGTCATAACGTCATGCACGGTCAGTGGGACTGGATGCGAGACCCCGATATCAACTCGGTCACTTGGGAATGGGACAACGTCTGTCCCTCGGACCAGTGGAAGCACGGCCACAACGTCGTCCACCACACCTGGACCAACGTGATGGGCAAGGACCGCGACATTGGCTACGAGATCATGCGGGTCACGCCGAAACAACCGTGGAACCCCGTCTATCTGGCCCAACCGGTCTACAACACACTCCTCGGTTGGCTCTTTGAGTGGGGCGTAGGTGTACACGAAACTGACTTCAACAAGCTTCTAAAAGGCACGGCCCAAGACAGGGCCGATCAATTGCAGTCGCTGAAGGCGACGGGCGCCAAGGCCGCTCGGCAGGTAGCCAAGGACTACGTACTCTGGCCGGCCCTCGCGGGGTCTGCGTTCGTGTCGGTCCTGGTCCCGAACGTCGGTGCCAATCTCATTCGGAACCTGTGGTCCTACATGATCATTTTCTGTGGCCACTTCCCCCAGGGCGTGTACGTCTTCGATGAAGCCGACGTCGAAGGCGAGACTCGAGCCCGCTGGTACGTCCGGCAGTTGCTCGGGTCGGCCAACATCAAGGGCGGCGCCGCCTTCCATCTACTGAGTGGCAATCTCGACCATCAGATCGAGCACCACCTGTTCCCCGACATGCCGAGCAACCGCTACCAGAGGGTGGCACCCCGGGTCAAGGCTCTGTGTTCCCGATACGGACTGCCATATAACTCGGCTTCGCTCTCGCGCCAGTTCGGCACCACAACGCTGAAGATCTGGCGATACTCATTGCCCGGCGGCACCGACGTCAGCATCGACAGAGACAGGGTCGCCTCCTAACCGTCGGAGCCGAGTCTCGGCCGCGATGAGTTCGCGCCCGGCCGTGCGTCCAACCGTGCATACGAGATGAGGAGTTTGCAATGGGCCAGCCGATGACAACCGTGGATACGCGCTACAGCGATTCCGAGGCGGTACCGACCACCTGGGAGAACACCTCTCGGGCGCTTGCAGAGGCCGAGCTCTTCTGGCTCACGACGGTCTCCGCCGATGGCCGACCACACGTCACGCCACTCGTCGCAGTCTGGTCGGATGAGGCGCTCCATTTCACGACCGGCGCCGATGAGAAGAAGGCTGCCAACCTTCGCGCCAACTCCCGCGTCATCCTCACCACTGGCTGCAATACCTGGTCGGAGGGGGTCGACGTCGTCGTCGAAGGTGAGGCCGTGCTGGTCACCGAGGAGGCGGTGATGAAAAGGCTCAGTGAGGCGTGGCGGGCGAAATGGGACGGACGCTGGCAGTACCACCTGGAAGACGGGAGCTTCCATCACCCCGGCGGGTTCGCGGTACTTCTCTACACCGTCGTACCGACGAAGGTCTTCGCCTTCGCCAAGGGCGCGTTCGCTCAGACGGTCCACCGCTTCCCGCCAACCTGACGATCGGCTTCGGCCCATACTGGGCCAGAACGAGCTACACCCCTCGACAACTTGGCAAAGCAGCAGGTGAGAAGGCTGATCGCAGAGATCTCCGACCAGTCGGTTGGCTCCGGCGTCGTCCCTTGGCCGCCCCGATCGGTACTGTGAGCGGCTGAGGATCGCCCTCGGAGATCGTCGGATGACCAAGACAGAAGCCAACCATGCGGAGACAGAGCCGGAGTGGGTGGGTCGCGCTCTGGATGGATTGGTGGAGAAGATGATTGCTTTGCGTCGGGAAATCCACTCCCATCCCGAGTTGGCTTGGAACGAGGTGCGCACGTCGGCCCTGGTGGCTGATGAACTGCTCCGAGCCGGACTGGCGCCCTCCAGCTTGCCAACGGGAACAGGCCTGATCTGCGATGTCGTGGGCGACCCGGATGGTCCCATGCTGGCACTGCGAGCCGACCTCGACGCGCTGCCAATCGACGATGAAAAGTCTGTCGCGTACCGCTCGTCCACACCAGGCGTTGCCCACGCGTGTGGCCATGACGTCCATACTGCCGTCGTGCTCGGGGCCGGGCTCGTATTGAGGCGGTTGGCCGCCGCCGGCGATCTGCCCGGGCGGGTCCGCCTGGTATTTCAGCCGGCCGAGGAAGTATTCCCCGGCGGAGCGTTAATGGCCCTGGAGAGCGGCGCCGTCGAAGGCGTGGAGCGGGTCTTCGCCTTGCATTGCGATCCGCGCGTCGACGCCGGATCGGTGGCAGTCCGCGCCGGGCCGATCACCGCCGCGACAGATTCGGTGACCGTCAGGCTGTCTGGGCCTGGTGGTCACACCGCCCGGCCGCAACAGACCGTGGATCTGGTGGCGGCTCTGGCCGATGTGGTGGTCCGCACCCCGGCCCTCTTGTCAAGACGGGTGGACCCCCGGGCGGGTCTTTCTCTCGTGTGGGGAACGATGGCCGCTGGGTCGGCGGACAATGTCATCCCTGAGCACGGAGAGGCGTCGGGGACCGTTCGAGTGCTGGACGCGGCGGCTTGGGTATCGGCGGCCCGGATGGTCCCCCAACTGATCCGCGAGGTCGCCGCACCCTACCTGGCTCGGGTCGAGATCGACTACGTACGAGGGGTACCGTCGGCGGTGAACGACCCGGAAGCGACCAAGGCCTTCCGATCCGCCGCCACGTCCCTGCTCGGCCCGGCCGGCGTACAAGAGGCGGCGCAAAGCATGGGCGCAGAGGACTTCGCCTGGTTCCTCGACCGGGTGCCCGGGGTACTAGCTCGCCTGGGGGTGCGTCGGCCGGGGACGCTCGACGCCCCCGACCTGCACCGCGGTGACTTCGACGTCGACGAGACGGCAATCGGGTGCGGCATCCGCGTCCTCCTCGTCGTGACAATGAACGCCCTGCGGTACCCCAAGACCGACCAGATCTGACCGAAGCCCAGGATCGCGATCCGCAGCGTCGCCGTCACATTTGGTCGAGGTGCTTATTCACGGCGAGGGAGTTCCTTACACCCTTGCCGTCGTAGGTGCCCGACAGCGGTGCGACGTCTGCGTAGTCGCGTCCTACCGCGACCACGAGATAGTCGGCGTTGGTTCGTCGGTTGTGGGTGGGATCCCAACCCTCCGCGATCCAGGCGGCCTGACGATCCGGGTGCGGGTGCAGGACTTCGACCCAAGCGTGGCTTCCTCCCTCGCCGGTCAGATGCCCCGATACGTAGCGGGCGCCCAGGCCCGCCGCACGGCAGATTGCCAGCATGATGTGCGCGTAGTCCTGGCATACCCCGCGCCCACCGGCCAGAGCTTCCGATGCGGTCGTGCGGACACCAGTGACCCCCCATTCGTAGTCGATCGACCGGTGGACCCAGGTGCAAATGGACGCCAAGTCCGAACCACTGACCCCCGAAGCCAGTTCGGTGATGATCTCATCGGCTTCGGTCAGGCGGGTGGGTCGGAGGTACCGACGATCGACGTCCGCCTCACAACATCCCGAGCTGTCGGCGCAGGCCTCGACATCGAGCACGAACTCAACCTCATCATCGACCTGCGGCACGAAGACATCCACGGTCACGTTGCCGAAGCGGTCGAGGAAGGTCCGCGTGCTCGACGACAGCACTCCCTCGACGCTCAGCTGCCATCGTCGTCGTCGTTGCGGCCCGTGAGACGCTGGCGGGACGACTCTGAGCCGCTGGCGCAGATTGGTGACGGGTTGGCTGTAGCGATAGCGAATCCTCTGGCCGAGCACGAACGTGCGCACCGTCGGGTCGTCACTCGGTGGGGCCGATGATCGTCGCTGGGTCACTACGCCTGATCACGCCCAAGCCCGTACCGCATGTCCGACAGTATGTCGACCACGTCCGACCGTGGTGGATCCAGACCGTGACAAGTCTGTGAACATGCCGACCAGCCAGATCAACTCCTAGCGATGCCGCCGGCCCGCCGTCACTCGGTCACCTCATCAGCCCACACTGTCATGGCGGTGAGCTCGGGACCCCCATAGCTCGAGATCATGGCAACGTCGAGCGCGTCGCGACCTCTAGCGATAAGGGCGCGACCGACCCGTCGTTGGTTGTTGCGGGGATCGAACGTCCACCACGCACCGTCGAGAAACACCTCCATCCAGCCGGCGAAGTCCATCGGCTCCGGCGCAACTGGAATGTCGATGTCAGGGAGGTAACCGAACGCATAACGGGCCGGGATGTTGAGGGCCCGACAAAAGGCCACGGCCAAGTGGGCAAAATCGCGGCACACCCCAGCACGGCTGGCGAAAACGTCCACCGCGGTTGCGCGTGGTGAGGTGTCGACATACCCAAACCTCACCTCATCGTGTACCCAATCGCAGATCGTTTGCACCCGTCTCCAACCCCGCGGGGACGACCCAAACAGGCTCCAAGCATCGTCGGCCAGCTCTTGGGACGGGCAATAAAAGCTGGGCAGGGTGAACACCAAGGTCTCGTCGGGAAGATCAGGTGGGGCGACTTCGACAGCATCGAGGCGCGCCGGATCCGAAGCATCCGACACCTCCAGGAGGGCGTCATATCGCAACGACGAAGCCCCGGGAGCGAGAGTCGCCCTGCGACACACGTTGCCGAAGCCGTCCACGTAGCGCGACATTGCGATCTGCGGCACGTTCGTCCAATGCTCGTCGAGCGCCCGCACCCCGCCCTCGAGGCGGGGCTCGACCTGAATCACGGCATGAGTAGCCACTTCGGCGTGGTACCCGAACTCACATCCGACCCGAACTCGCATCCTCCTTTTAGTTTGGCCTGCGGGAGCGGGGTGGCGTTGCCGCGCTCGTGACGGGTCGATGAATTGCCTTCCCGGGGGCGACGACCCAAGGCCACCCCCCGGACAAGGGACCGCTAATCAGCCCGCCCGTTGCCATCATTCGCTTGTCCGGGCACGACAGATCCGGACGATCTTTGTCCTGTATCTCCCGCCGATCGGCTCCGACGCGGACCAGGGGGTTTGAGTGAGGAAAATTCGGTCTCTGAGCGATCGGACATGCGAAAGGGTCGTTGACCAGCCAAAACGTTGTGATAGCAACAATGAGTGGGCGCTGACGGACTGGACTCAAACCCAGATCAGGACGCTGATCTCGGAGCTCCAGGCCCCGTCGAGTGTGCCGATCTGGCCCCGTCGCCCGTGTTGGTGGCCCCGACAGCCGGCGTTTGGTGGTGGGTCTGTCCGTTTCGACGGTCGTGTAATGCCCGGTAGGCATTACGGGCATGGTCAGTCGTCCGTGAGGGAGTTGAAGATCGTGCAGAAGCTGCGAACCAACTAGAGCGTCGTCCGCTCGAGTCGGATGTCTAGGCCGCCGCTAAAGTCGGGCCCATGTTGGCGTGCTCCCGCTGCGGAGTCGTGGCTCCGGTGGGGTCTCGGTTCTGCCCGGGCTGCGGCGCCGAGCTGGCAGGGCCGGGCCCCAGGGAGGAGCGCAAGCGAGTTTCCGTCCTCTTCGTCGACCAGGTCGGGTCGACAGCGCGCGCCGACGGTGCCGACCCGGAGGACGTGCGGGACCGCAACCGGGTCTACTACGAGGAGACCCGGGCGCGGATCGAAAAGCATGGGGGCACCCTCGAGAAATACGCCGGGGACGCTGTCATGGCCGTATTCGGCGTCCCGCTCGCCAAGAGCAACGATGCCGAGAGCGCTGTCCGGGCCGCACTGAGCGTGCTCGACGGCATCAGGGAGCTGAACGCTAAGCACCTTGGCCTGGATCTCGAGGTGCGCGTCGGGGTCTGCACCGGCGAAGCGATGGTCGAAATAGACCCTCCTCCTGAGAGCGCGATCGCCACGGGCGACGTAGTCAACACTGCCGCCCGTCTCCAGTCGTCGGCTCCGCCGGGCTGCGCAATAGTCGGGCCTGAGACCTACCGACTCACGCGACAAGCGTTTCGGTACCGCGCTCTCCCACCGGTGGCTGCGAAGGGCAAGCGCGAGCTCGTGCCGGCGTGGGTCGTTGAGCGAGTGCTCGGCTTTGGCGAGTCGCACCGCTCGGGCATCCCGCTTGTGGGGCGTACGAACGAGTTGCTCCTGATTCGTGCGCTGTGGGCCAGGACGGCCGGTGAGCGCCAGCCCCACCTTGTATCTCTGATCGGACCCGCCGGGATCGGCAAGTCCCGCCTCGCCCGGGAGGTGAGCGCCGAGGTGGAGGCTTCGGGCGGTCGTGTCCTGTGGGGACGCTGCCTCGCGTACGAGCAGCAGACGCCATTTCACGCCGTGGCCGGAATCATCCGCCAGGCGGCCGGGGTGCTCGAGGGAGAGCTAGGCGAGACGGCGCGCGAGAAAATGGCGTCGCTCGTCGCGGCAATCTTCCCGCCTGACGAGGTCGCGTCCGCCAGTCGTTACCTGTCGCTCCTCATGGGTCTCGGATTGGACGAGCGCGCCCGGGAAGCGATCGACATCCACTACGCGGCGCGCCGGTTCTTCGAGAATCTCTCGGAGAGCTCGCCACTCATGGTCGTGTTCGACGACCTGCACTGGGCCGACGACGCGTCGCTCGACCTCGTCGAGTACCTGAGCAGCCGGATACGCGACCGACGGGTATTGATCGTCGCCTTAGGGCGCCCCGAGCTGCTCGAGAGCCGCCCTGCGTGGGGTTCGGGTGTCGCCGGCCACACGACTCTGTCGCTGAACCCGCTAGGCGGGGAAGATGCAGGCCGCGCGGCCAGCGAGTTGCTGCCGGATGCTTCGCCGGCGATCGTCGAACGAGTCGTCACCATCGCGGACGGCAACCCCCTCTTCATCGAGGAGCTCGCCGCTTCCGTTGGGGAAGACCCGGCTGCAACCGATCTTCCTCCTACGATTAGTGCGGTCATCGCGGCACGCATCGACGCTTTACCCCCAGGAGCGCGCTCGGCCCTCCTCCGAGCTTCGGTGATCGGAAAATCGTTCTCCAGGGCCGTCCTCGAAAAGGTCGGGGGCACGCACGGCATCGACTCGTCGCTGGATACCCTGGAAGGGCGCGGGCTAATACAGCGCGGTCCCCCGTCAGGGGCCGGCGCCGATTTCGAGTACTCCTTCAAGCACGATCTGGTGCTCGACTCCGCATACGGAACGCTTCCCCGCGCGACCCGCCGCGAGCTGCACGCGGCCGTCGCGGCAGCTATGGAAGAACTGGCCGCAAAGCCGACCGAGATCGTCTCGCTCCTCGCTCATCACTGGCGCGAGGGGGGTCGGCCCGATCGGGCGCGCGCCTACCTGCTCATAGCTGCAGGGAGAGCTATTGACGCGATCGCGGTCGAGGAGGCCTACGACATCTACAGCCAGGCGCTCGAGCTGGCAACCGAGGACGCCGAACGTCACTCGATTAGGTTCCTGCGTGCGCAGGCTCTAGTACAGCTGGAGAGCTACGCCCGCGCTGACGACGAACTCGAGCAGCTTATTCCGTCACTCCAAGGCGAGCGCAGGATAGAGGCCCTCATCGAGCGCGCCCACGCCACGTTATGGACCGAACGCACAGAGGAGACGATGTCAGGCGCCGAAGCGGCTCTCGAACTCGCCCGGAAGTTTGAGCTGCGCGACCTGGAAGCTTCCGCTCTCGGACTCGTCGCCGCCGCCCATGGCATGCGCGGGGAGGCAGGCGATCTGGCTCGGGCGGTCGAGCTCGGCGAGGAGGCGCTCCGGCTATGGCAGCCGGGCGCCCGCAGAAGGGACCTGGCGGAGCTGCACCACATGGCCGGCAACCATTACTACTGGGCCGGCGACTACAACCGGGCCATCGAGGCTACCGAGCTCGCGGCCACGACTGCTGGCGTCGACCTGCACAGTCAAGAGTTCCGGCTCCGAGGCGCAGGAATGCGAGGGGTCATTCTCGCGGGCGTGGGACGGTACCAGGAGGCGATAGTAGCGGCGGAGTATGCGATCGAGCTGGCCCGGGATATGGGCCGGCCGACCAGCGTCGTGCTCAACTACTCGACGCTCCCGTTGCGCGAGGTATTCGCCCTGGACGACGCTCTCGCCCGGAGCGAGGAGGTGGCAGACAACCTCGGGCCGTCGGACTTCAACATGCCGTGGATGAACGCGAGAGCCGATGTGTTCACGGCGATGGTCATGCGAGGTGACTACTCGCGTGCAGATCGCGCCTGGGGGGTGCTCTGGGATGACGCCGTCGAGAGCAAGGCGTGGGAGCGGTGGCTCGTCAGCGGCCGCCTCGCCGCCGTCCGCGCCGAACTCGAGCTGGCGACGGGCGATACCGACGAGGCCATCAGGTGGGCCCGGCGAGCTGTGGACCTGGCCGTCGCATCGGGCCGGCGAAAATACGACGCGATCGCTCGGACCACCCTCGGGCGAGCCCTCACGACCTCCGGGCACTCAGCCGAGGCGGTGAGCGAGCTGAGGGTTGCGGTGGCTACCGCTACCTCGCTCGGCTCGCCGGCAATCGTCTGGCAGGCGCGGGCCGCCCTGGCGGACGCGTTGGAGAACGGCGGCCAGGACCCCGATGCCGAGCGGGCCGAGGCCGCGCGCGTCGCCCAGTCGATCGCCAGCGGGCTCGCTCCCGAGCGGGCGGCCCGGTTCCTCGCCGAACCCGCCGTGGCGGCCCTGCTGGAAGCGGCGACTTAGTCAGGGGCTCGGCCCAGGACCGGGAGGACCTGTCCGGGCAGGAAAACTGCAGTTCGAACGGGTGGTCAGGGGCCGCTTCCCCATCCAATTGCTCGTTTTGGGTAGCATCCGTCCGGGCAGGTGAGCCTCTTCTGCGAATGGGAGGGTCGCACCTCATGGGGACGTTTTTTGCCCGTATCAAGCGACCATCAAGGGAGGGCGGCGTGAGCGATTCAGGCGAAGGCCCGCTGGGCGGTGCCATGTCGCGCCGCAGCTTCCTCGTGGCCGCGATGGCATCGAGCGCCGCCGTGGCGTTGCCGAGGTCGCTCTTTGCCGGACGCCTCGTCAGCGAGCACGCGCTGGCCGACGCCGCCAGCGGACCGACGCCACTGCCCGGCGGACCCTATTTTCTCTCGCACAGCTACACCGACCCTTCGACGGGCAACGTCCACGATCTCTACGCCATCGCAGCCGCCGCCTGCGCCCAGATCATCCCGACAGCTACCAACCTTCGCACCGGCAACGTGAAGAGCCCTGGCGCCAACGAAGCAGGCACCGTCAACTACATCGACCTCTTCATGGCCGCCTTTCAGCCGAACCTCCTGAGCTCAGGGCTCGTCAGCACCAATCCGATCTACCTTGGTGGTGGTTTCAGCGGCCGCTACAACTACGGAGACTCATCACCGACTGCTCGTAAGCTCGAACGGAAAGGGTCTGGACCGAACACCTTCGAAACCTCGAGCAGCGGCCAACCGGAGACCATCAGATTCTTGGAGCTCACCGACGCTCAACTCGCGGCGTGGTACCTGCGCGTCTACGGTCCACCGTCGTCGACTTCGTCACCGCCCTGGCCGTCGTGGTCGAGCCCGGCATGGCAAAGCGCGGTCGCATCGGGGCTGATTCCCGGCGCGCAGCCGCTCCAGCCAATCTACGAGGCAGGGCTCTCGGCGCTGGACGACTGGTCCAATCAGAACTTCAGCACTGGTTTCGCCACCGCTCTCCCAATCGAACAAGAGGCCCTCATCGCGCAAGCCGGGAATCCCGCCCTTGAGGCTGTCGCCGGCGAGAGTCCGCCCCAACTCCCCTCACCTCTCATCAACCCCGTCCCCCCAGCCGCGGTAGCCACCTTGTACCCGATTCTCGCGCTCCATACGATTCAGGGCACGTACGGTCTCCCCGAGTACCGCGGGCAGGCTGACGTCGCCGTGAACGGGACCGGGACCGAGCCGACCCCCGGGACGATCTGGGCCGACGTCGGCTTCGACGGCGACACGCAGCCTCTCGGCAACAGCGTCTACAAGTACGACGCGCACAACGACCTGAACGCCGGCTACCCTTCGCTGACCTACACCGACGCCGCCGGCCATCCCCAGCCCCAGGGTGGCTATTCGGAATTCCGGCCGATCTCGACACTCGACGACAGCGACACCACGCTGGCCACCGTCGCTGAGATCGCCACTCTTTTCACGGCTCTCGTCGATGCCGGGATCCTCACGGTCATCGAAGGAGGACCCCTGTGAGTGCCAAGCCCACTGCCGTCGTCGTGGGATCGGGCGCATCCGGGGGGATGGTGGCCCGACTGCTGGCGAAGAGCGGCCAGTACCAGGTGGTCATCTTGGAGAAGGGGTCGAACCTCTTCCAGGGCCTGGGCGGTCCGGCGTCGGGTGTCACCAACAACTGGGCCAACGACGAGCTTGCCCATGAGGCTCGCCAAGGGCTCGAAGACCAGGACACCCTGCTCGAGCCGCGCAGCTTCCGCACTCAGGGGTACACGAGCAGCTCGAGCCAGTTCGTGGGCGACGTCAACACGCTCCCCACCACCGTCGGGGGTGGCACCACCCACTACGACGCGAAGGCTCGGCGGTTCCGTGAGGTCGACTTCATCACCAACTCGCTGATGCGCGGCTACGCCGATCCCTCCGATGATCCATCGCCCGACACTTCGGCCGTCTCCGGTGCCAACTACGCCAACTGGCCGATTCACTACGAGCACCTCGAGGCGTTCTACGCGGCCTCCGAAGAGGTGGTCGGCATCCAGGGACCGGCATCCGGGAAGCCCGGCGCGGTGTCCAACCCCAACCCTTGGGAGTCCTTGCGCTCGACACCCTTCCCGATGCCCCCCGGCACCGACCAGCTCAACAGCCTGTTGCCGGCCTATGCCGGGGTGAAACTCGGCTACTCGGATGAACCAATCCCCGTGCCGACCGCCGTGTGCTCCCGCCCTTCTCGGGACGGGCGGCCGGCCTGTGTGGACTGCGGCTTCTGCCTCGACTTCGGCTGCCCGATCAACGCCAAGGGTGGCGGTGTCTGGCAAGTCAACGATGCGATCGCAGCCGGGGCACAGCTAATCTCTCGGGCGAACGTCACAGGGTTCTCCTATGCACCCTCGACAGGTGGGCGCCAGGGCGTCAACGCGGTGAGCTTCCTCTTCACAGGGACGCCAACCGACGTCGTCATGGCCGGCGGAGCCACGCCGTACTTCTCGCCCACGACCGAATCGTCCAACACGATCGTCCTGAACCCGGCGAACGGCGACTTGCTGGTTCTTGCCAACACGCCCATCGAGGCCACTCGCCTTTCGCTGCTGAGCGGGATCACTCCGGGATCGAGTCTCGAGCCGAGCGGCATGTTGGGGCAGAACCTGATGTTCCACCTCCAAACCGCGGCGCTCGCAGTCGTCGACCGCGACATTCATTCCAACCGGGGACGCACCAGCACCCACACCATCGACGCGTTCGCCGGCCCCGGTCCCACGGCGTCTGCCTACCTCGCAGGTGGTGGCCCGTCGATTCCGAGAGCCGGCATCGTGGAGATGGGCGGGAATCTCAACCCGATCCAGTCTGCCACCGAGGTCTCCGAATTCCTCTACGGCACGGCGCTCAAGGCCTTCATGTCGCTGGCGCCCTTCACCAAACGGCTCGTGGCGTTCACCCTCCAAGGAGAGGACATGCCCCAGAGCGCCAACGCCGTCGACCTCGACCCAAACATCGTCGACGTCTACGGCCAGCCGGTGCCCCGGATCACCTACTCGAGCCACCCCTATGAGCTGGCGGCTTCTGCATACTACATCCCAAAGATGCTCGAGCTGTTGGAGGCAATCGGGCTGCCGCCGTCGCCGTTTCCGACCGTCCACCCGCTCTTCGCCGGCTCGCTCAATACGACCTTGCCGGCGCTCAACACGGGCAATGCGAATCTCGAGAGCCTCCTCGACGCAACGCCGTTCAACCTCATCCCGGCGAGTCGCCACATTATGGGCACTCACCGCATTGCGCTTGACTCCGACCATGGGCCGTGTGACCCATTCGGCCGCTACTGGATGTTCGACAACCTGTACCACGCGGGCGGCGGCATGTATGTCACCGCCCCAGGCTACAACGTGACGCTCACGATGTGGGCTCTCTCATACTGGCAGGCCGCGTCGATCATCTCTGGGGTCGGTAACCCGAATGCGAGCGGTTACGGCGCCAACTTGGCCGACATGGACACGACCGCGGCATCTCTCCGCAGTGTCATTGTCGCGCTTGACAAGAACACGATGATCGGACGCTACATCAAGTCCGGTGGGTACAACTCCTTTATTCGCTCGCTTTGAGCTGCCAATCATCTCCCCGCGCAGGCTGCGAGCACCGAACGTAAGAACAACAGTGGTCTTGAGGTGGCATAAGGCGAAACCGTTTTCCCAGGCGGATGGCATGCCCCTGCACCTGTCCCCACCGAACGCGGTTGTTCGTCGTGGACCGGGCGATCGCTGATCACTCGCTGTTAACGGGAGCAAAGAAGCTCTGCTGCGACGCGGGCGGGCCGCTTGGTATTGTCGGCCGCCCCACGAGCAGGCGTCACCGCCTCGTCAGATCCGGGAACCTCTGAGGCGGGACACCACGGCGGCTCGACCACGGGAAACAGCACCGGGGTCATCGTGGAGGATGGCCACGATGTCGGTCCCGGCGAGGATCACTCCGAGTTCGAAGGCGAGCTGTGCGGGCTCGTCGGCTGCGGTCAGCTCGCCCTTGTCGGCGGCAGCGTGGGCCTCTTGAAGAAGGAGGTCGCGCCATTGCTGCTGAACGCGGGCGACTTCGTCGTGTANNTACCCCTCGCAGAGCGCGAGGAGCCGCTCACGACCCGGCGAGGTCGCAGCGAGCGCCGGTCCGACGACCTCGGCGATGAAGTTCTCCCGCGCCGCGTTGATGGTGGCCAGCTGCAGCTCCTCTTTCGAGCCGAAGAGCGCATGAACGCTGCTCTTCGCCACGCCGGTGACCTCCGCCAGCCGGCCGATCGACAACCCCTCAAGCCCCTCGATGGATGCGAGGCGCGCCGCATGCTCGACGATCCGGGCCCGCGCCCGGTCCCCCGGCGCCCGGGTTTGCCTGGCTGCTCGTCCCTGCTCGTCTGCCATCGGCTCTCGGTTCTTACGACTCCCGTTCCAGGCTAGACGGACGATCGTCCATAGTATATTGTACGACCGTTCGTCTAAGGAGGACCATGGCCCAGGAAACGACCACGAGCGACGACTGGCGGGAGGCCGGGGAGGCCTGGGGAGACCGGGCGACCGACTGGGCGTACCTGTGGGAGCCCTACGCCCGATCGGCCAACCGGGCGGTCTTCGACCAACTCGCCGTCGCCGATGGCACGCGGTTGCTGGACATCGCCTGCGGGTCAGGCTTCGCCGCGCACCTGGCGAGCGAGCGTGGCGCTGCCGTCTCGGGCATCGACGCCTCTGAGGGCCTCGTGACCATCGCCCGCGCCCGCACGCCGAAAGGCGATTTCCGTGTGGGTGACATGTTCGCCCTGCCGTTCATCGACGCGTCCTTCGACGCGGCCACCAGCTTCAACGGGATCTGGAAAGGCTGCGAGGCGGCCCTGCTCGAAGCGCGCCGGGTACTGGCCCCGGGAGGCCGGCTCGGCCTGACCTTCTGGGGCCAGTTCGAGCATCTCGGCCTCTTGCCGTACTTCGTCAAGGTGATCGAGCTCTCAGAGGCCTCCCACGCCGCGGCCAACGTGGAACACGGCGACACCCAGAACGTGATCGAGGCCATGTTGACGGCCACTGGGTTCGAACGCCTCGAGCGAGGGACCGTCACCGTCGTCAACGAATGGCCCGACATCGAGATCGCCGTCCGCGCGCTCGTCTCGGCCGGTCCCTCGGTCCCGGCGATACGGGCAGTCGGCCTCGACCACTTCTGCGACGCCTTGCGCACCGTCATCGAACCCATGCACATTCCCGGAGTCGGGATCCGCATCACCTCCGAATTCGACTGGATCACCGCTTGCTCTCGACAGTCCCCGCTACAGAGCGCATGAGCGAAAGGGCGGGGGTGTCCCATTGCCGACCTTCCGCGCCCCCACAACAATGCGAGGCAGCGGTCGGCGGATTGGAATTCTGCCTTTGGCGCAGTGGCCGACTGCGATGCCGAGCCCACGGTGAGCTCGGCGAGGACCCGACCGGCCCGCGTACCCGAATCTCAGTCCTTTAAGAAGAGGATCCCGCTCACCGTCGGCAACGGCCGAGCACGGTGTCGCCCGTCAGCCGAGTCAGCCCTGCCCGCTGAGTTTCGCATAAATGACAATTCGTGGGCGCTGAGGTGTCGTGGGCGCTGAGGTGTCGTGGGCGCTGAGGTGTCGTGGGCGCTGAGCGACTGGACTCAAACCCCTTGTGCCACCGCGAACGCTGGCACGTGCTGCGAGCCGAGCTCGCAGAGGACTGAATGCCCTCCGGACCCTAAATGTTGACTAAAGTCATCTTATTTATAGCATTCCAGTAATGTAGTGGGTAATATTGGGCGCGATGGTCGGTCTCGAGCACATGCGGAGGATCTTATGAAGAATCTCAACCGAGCCAGACTCGGGGGTCTCGTGTGCGCTTCCGTAGTCATTGGTGGGACGGTTGCCGCTCTTGCACCATCGGCTGCGTACGCGAGCACGGTGACTACCACGGAGAAGGGCACCGTGAGTTGCACTGTTCTCGGTACCGCTTACACTCTCCCTTTCAAGACCAAGACCACCTACAACAATTCGATAGCTGCTGGTTCTTCAGAGACGGCCAGCAGCAAGGATGCCGTCACGATTATCGGGTCCTTGAACTACGCCTTATATTCAGCCGGCTTCAGGTCCTATACCGGCAACGTGTCCGGTTCGGGGGATTTCGTTTACATCGACAGCACCGATGGGACACCCTCGCCGTACAACGCCTCGACCAATAACACGATATCGATTGCTCCCACGAACATCCCAGTCCCGAGCAGTGGCACCGACACGAGTTCCAAGCTGAAGTTCAAGATCGCCCAGCTCGGCCCCATCACAGTCGGCAGTCCCGGGACCAATCGAGAGATTGTCGGTGACGCCGTCAGTGGCGACTTCGCATCGACGAGCATGTCTCTCTACACCGAGACCAACGAGATGGGGTCCGCGACTCCCATCGCGGTCCCCTGTGGGGTTCCCACAGCTACCGGAGGCGGACAGTTCGTGGCTGCCACGATCACCGTCACGTAGACAAGCGGAAACCTTCACAGGTTGGCGGCCTCAAGGCCGACACGGTATGGCGGTGGCGCCCTACCCCTTGGGGCCGCCACCGTTCGCGCTCGGCCCTTGAACCGGCGAGCCAAAGACACACCGCCGCGCCTTGCCATGACCTATGCATTAGAGGGACTCCTTCCGTACGTGACCTTTCCAACTTCGGTAACCAGCTGCACATAGTCCTCATGCCTGGGTCTCAACGCTCGGTGAAGAGCTTCCTGAACTGAAGAGCCAGCCAAGGCTTGCCGCCCCATCCGACGATCTTGCCTGAGGCGAGGACCCGCGCTTGGCTGATACGGCCGTATCCGTTCAACATGAGGGCGACTGGTTCGGCGGAAATGTGCAGGTCAGCTCGAGGTGGCTTGCCCGGCGCAACCGATACCTCGCCGTTCCGAACGGCGATGGTCCATTCAGGCCCGCCCCTAAGCTTGAGGTGGTACACACCCGTGGCCCTCGCCGCGACATCAGGATCGGCAAAGTTGGCCAGCGTAGGCACGACCCCAGACATGATCGCCACCGCCTGGTCGCCACTGGTAGGCCAATCCTGAGCGATCGTCTTGGCCAAGTCGCGCCCGTGAACCAACACCTCGCCGAGCATCAGCCCGCCCACTCCCGCCACGCTGTGGGTCATCCCGAAGAACTGCACGCCACGAGTTCCGTCATCTCCCAGCTCCCCAAGCAAACTGGCGGTGCCCGCCTCCAACTCGTTGGCCAACTCGGCTGCTGTTCGCGATCCCACGGCCTTCAGTTCGGCGTCATTCAACTCGGTCATGCTGTCGGGCGACGCCCGGAGGCCGGCCATCACCTTCAGATAACGCCTGGGGATGGTTACGAGATGGGCACCAGTCTCACCGACATTCCACGATGTAGGTGGAACGGAAGCTGATTGAGGCAAGCATCGGAGCAGGTCCGCAACCCGAGCCGACACCTGGACGATCTCGGCTCGCAGGCGAGGCCATTCCACCGGCGGAGCATACGCGGTCCGCCCCAAAGTGAGCCGTGAGTTCGAGTGAAGAGCATTCGGTCCCTTGACGTACGGACCATCGAAAAGTGCCGTCCACCAGGGAGAACGTTGTGCCAAGTGGCGCTGAGGTGGGCGCTGAGGGACTGGACTCGAACCCCTTGACTGCCAGAAAGCGGTGGGCTGCGCTGACAGCCGAACTAGGAAAGCAGCAGGTCAGGGCCTTGGTCGCTGAACTTCGGGCAGTCTGACTGACGTAGCGCTGCTCGAGGAACGCTGCGTCGCAGTTGTCGTTGTCATGCCGTAACGCCATCGGTGCTGGCGTTTTGGCGGGGCTCAGGGAGTTCGTCAATAAATCTCTGGGCATGATCGAGGGCGTGCCGCGCTTCGGGAAGTATCCGATAGGCAATCTGGAATACGTGCATTTGACCAGGCCATATCTCCAGCTCGCAGATCCCGCCGGCGGCACGCAAGGCGGCGGCGTACTTTTCGGCGTCGGCCCTCAACATTTCGCGGCCGCCCGCCTGGATCAACATGGGCGGAAGGTCGGGACCGACATCGCGTATCACGTCGAACCGTGCATCCTCGAGATTCGAGCCAGCGGTGTACATGCCGGTAATGCGACGGGCGTCCCGCAAGCTGACGAGGGGATCATTCGAAACCCTCGCATAGTCAGCCGCCATTGAATACGTTGGGTCGATCAGGGGCGAGAACAGCACGAGCGCCCGCGGCAGCACACAGCCAAGACGGCGCAATTCCCCGCACAAACCCACAGCAAGATGACCGCCCGCGGAGTCGCCAGCGACGACGATCTGCGACGGATCGAATCCCTGATCGGTTAACCATTCAAAACCGCGTACAGCGTCGTCGGTCGCAGCCGGGAAACTATGCTCGGGACCCCTGCGGTAGCGGACCACAAAAGCCGGGCGACCTGTCCTCGCGACGAGTTGAGACACCAAGCCGCGATGTGTCGCCGGCGAGCAGCCCACGTAACCACTGCCGTGCAGGAAGTACAACACTCGCTGACCCGGCAACGCCGGCCCACCGACCCATTCCCCGTTCACCCCATCCGGTGCACAGACACGTTGCACCCGGGCCCGGGCAGGAGGCTCGTAGGCCAGGAGGCACAACACTTTTAGCGTGGCTTGCACCTCGTGCAACTCGACGACGAGCTTGTCGAGAAGTTGGACCGGCTAGCCGAACACCAAGGAACGAACCGTTCCGAGTTGCTGCGCCGCGGTGCTGCTGCTGTCCTTGACGCCGCCGACGTTGCGGACGCTGATCGACAACTCCAGGACGCCTATCGGCGGGTCCCCCAGGATCCCGCCATCGTCGCGGCAGCAGCCCGCCTGGCCGCCCGCACGGCGGCTGAGTGGTCGTCCGCGGCGACATAATCTGGGCCGATCTCGGGCCACCAGCCGGTCGCCGTCCGGTGTGCGTAGTCACACGCGACGCAGCAATAGCAGTACTTACCGCCGTCACCTGCGCCCCAATCACACGCAGCGTTCGTGGCATCCGATCAGAGGTTGAGGTCGGTCCACAAGAGGGATTGCCAGAACCCAGAGCCATCACGTGCGACAACCTCATCACGATACCGTCCGACCTGTTAGAGCGCTCCCCGGTCGGGCATCTCGACCTCAATGCTCGGATCCAACTCGACCAGGCACTGCGCTACGCCCTCGACATCCAGTACTGAACATCGACCCCGATTGGTCAAGCGAAGTTCCCCGCAAGGTTGCAATCGGGGGTTCGAGTGAGGAACATTCGGTCCCTGACCGACCAGACGGCGAATTCCCGCTCTGACCAGGGAGAACGTCGTCACAACAACACAGTGGGGGTAATGGGACGCTACTTGAACCCCTCCAAACAGGGAGAATTAGCACGAGAAGTCCTCGATCTCGTGCCTTCTGGAGGCATCCTGGACAGACCTCGGCGACGCGCTCCTACCCCATCGGTGCGCCAGCCCCAGCGCTTTGGAACACCACGACGACTACACATCACTCCGACTGAAGGGTCGGCGCATGGTGTCGGCGGACGACACGTGACTAAGTGTCTCCAAAGCGGCGACGTGGGCGGCGACGTGGGCCGATCCGGCCAGTGCTCGCTGGGCTACGAACCCTAGGGTGATCGACGTCAGCAGCTCGGCCATCGCCTCCGGTTCTGCCGTGGCGTCGACCGTCCCTGACGCTTGCGATCGTCTGACCGCGTCGGCGAACAGTTTGCGCAGACCGGAATAGGAGGCCCGGGTGACCGCCTTGAGCTCGGGATCGCTTTGGGAGTGGCTCCAGCCGTGCAGGGAGACGAGCAAGCGGTCGATGCCGTCGCGCTTGTGCTGGCCGAAGTCCACGATGGTGCGCAGTAGCTGCCCGATGAGCTCGGGAAGCGGCGGCGGCTCGGGGTTCGTCAGGATCGGGACGAGCTGCCGGCCCATGGCGGCCGTTCCTTCGGTCACGACAGCGCTGATGATCTCGTCCTTGCCCTTGAAGTAGCCGTAGACGGCGCCGGTCGACAGGCCGGAACGGGCGATGATCATCTCCATCGACACGGCTTCGAGTCCGTGCTCCTGGAGGCAGGCGCGGGCCGCCTCGAGGACCTGCTCGCGCCGGGCCTCGCGGCGCTCGTCGGTGATCCGGGGCATGACGCGACCCTACCACGCAAAAAGAAGGAACGTTTCCTCTTGACAGCTTGGGCGTGGCCATCGCTATTCTAAAAAGAACATTCCTTCGTTTAGGAGGCAGATCATGCCCAGTGAAGTACGGACCAGGAGCCGGCAGGCCGGGAGCCGGCAGGCCGGCAACACGATCGTCACCGCTGTCGTCTGTATCGCCCTCGGAGCGGTAGCGGCGGCGATGGCGTCGCTGAACGTCGCGATCCCAGGCCTGGTCCGCAGCACGCACGCCAGCCAGACCCAGCTCGAGTGGATCATCGACGCGTACTTGCTGGTCTTCGCCGTCTTGCTGCTGCCCTCCGGCGCTCTCGGCGACCGCTACGGCCGCCGCCGGGCACTGCTCGCCGGGCTTGTCGTCTTTGGGGCCGCCTCGGCGGCGGCGATGGCGGTCTCCTCCGCGAACGCCCTCATCGTCCTGCGCGGCCTGATCGGCCTGGGCGCCGCGCTGGTGATGCCGGCCACGCTGTCCACGATCACCGGCACGTTCCCTCCCGCCGAGCGCACCCGGGCGGTCGGCGTCTGGGCCGGCGTGGCCGGGGGAAGCGCGGTGCTCGGGCTGCTGTGCACCGGGGTCCTGTTGGAGTGGTTCTCCTGGCGGGCCGCGTTCGCCATCAACGTGGTCCTCGCCGCCGTCGCCATCGCGGGCACCGTCCGCTTCGTCCCGGAGTCCGCTGCGCCGGATGCGCCGCCGGTCGACAAGGGCGGCGCGCTGCTGGCCACGATCGGGCTGGTCGCCCTCGTCTTCAGCATCATCGAAGCTCCCGACGCCGGCTGGATCAGCGCTCGCACCCTCGGCGGCGTGGCGGCCGGCCTGGCCGCGCTGGCCGCCTTCGTGCTCTTCGAGCGCCGCCAGCGCTACCCCCTGCTGGACCCGCGCCTGTTCTCCAACGCCAAGCTCGCGGCCGGCAGCCTGTCGATCCTCATCCAGTTCTTCGCCTTCTTCGGGTTCACCTTCGTCTCCCTGCAGTACCTGCAGGGCGTTCGCGGCTACAGTCCGCTGCTCGCCGCGCTCGCGGTACTTCCCCTGACGGCAGCGATGATGCCGACGTCGCGCGTCACCTCGACCCTGGCGTCCCGTTTCGGTGCCCGCGCCGTGTGCGTCACCGGGCTCGTTCTGGTGGCCATCGGGCTCGCGATCATCTCCCGCGTCGGGACCGGCACGCCCTACCTGCTGATGCTGGCCGGCCTCATCCCTCTCGGCATTGGCATGGGAGCGGCCATGACTCCCGCCACGGCGGCGATCACCGAGGCGCTGCCCCAGTCCCAGCAAGGGGTGGGCTCCGCGCTGAACGACCTGTCCCGGGAGGTCGGCGGCGCACTCGGTACCGCCGTCATTGGCAGCATCGTCACCGCCGTCTACCGCTCCAGCCTGCAGCTCCGCGGCGTTCCCGCTCCGCTGATGACCAAGGCTCAGCAGTCCTTCGCCATCGCCATCCACACGGGCGGGCCGGTCGGCGTCCACGCCCGCACGGCATTCGTCGACGGCATCCACACCGGGCTCCTGTACGCCGCCGGCGCCGCCATCCTCGCCGCGATCAGCGTCGGCACCTTGCTCTCCCGGCCGACGAAGATCCGCCAGCCCGCCGAGCAGGGCGAGCAGGGCCAGCAGGGCCAGCAGTCGCGGCTGGCGTACGTTACGGAGTAGGCGCGCTCGCACCGGCGTCCCGGCTTTCCTGGCAGGCCGGGGCGCTCAGGCGAAGTAGTGGCCCTCCTTGAGGTCGGCGATCAGTCCCGGGCGGGTCGGCTCCCACCCGAGCAGGTCGCGGGTGATCTGAGTCGAGGCGGGACCGTCGAAGCCCCAGAACCTGCCGAGGAAGCCGACGAACTCGCCGGCCTGCTCGGGGGTGACGGAGACCGCGGGAACGCCCAGGTGCGCGGCGAAGATCTCGGCGACCTCGCGGATCGGCACGCCCTCGTCGCCGACCGCGTGCAGCACCGAGCCGGCCGGCCCGGCCTCGAGTGCGAGGCGGAACAGGCGCGCGGCGTCGTCGCGGTGGACCGACGGCCAGCGGTTGGAGCCGTCGCCGACGTAGGCCGCGGTACCCTTCTGGCGGGCGAAGCCGATCGCGGCCGGGATGAACCCGTTGTCGCCGTTGCCGTGCGTGGCCGGCGGCAGCCGCACGATCGAGGAGCGGACCCCGCGGCTGGCCAGCGCCGTCGCGTAGTGGGCGTTGGCCATCCGATCGTTGGCGCCGCTGATCGGGACCTCGCGGTCCCCGTCGGCCGCCGCCAGCCCGTCGCGCTCGGTGGCGACGACCCCGGGCGGGAGCCCGAGCACGCCGAGGATTCCGGAGGCGATGACGAACGGCTTGCCGGTGCCGGCCAGGGCCTCGCCAAAGGTCTCGATCGCCGCGCGGTCGGCGGCGGTGGCGCCGGCGAAGTCGCCGGAGAAGGCGATGTCGTGCTTGAACGCGAGGTGCACGACGCCGTCGGAGGCAGCGGCGGCGTCGCGCAGGACGCCGAGGTCGTCGAGCGATCCCGGGCGGACCCGGGCCCCCGCGGCCCGCAGGGCCTGGGCCGCGGCATTGGAGCGGGCGAGCCCGGTGACCTCGTGGCCGGCGGCGATCAGCTCGGGGACGAGCCCGCGGCCGATCCAGCCCGACGCTCCGGTGACGAAAACACGCATGGGGAACCTCCGAGACGTTGGGGCGCCGGCCGGGCGGATCCGCGCCGGGCGGCCCTTGAAGTCAGTCGCTTATTCTTTGTACATCCGTACTAGAAATGATTCTAGTACAGTCGTACGTGAAATGGCAGGCTAAGTCAAGCCGGACTGGCACCTGGAGGCAGCGATGGCAGGGCGACCCGTCGACCATCAGCGGCGGGCCGAGCTGCTCGACGCGGTGGTCGACTACACGGTCGAGCACGGGTTCTCCGAGGTGTCGTGGCGGCCCGTCGCCGCTGCCCTCGGGGTTTCGCCCACGACGCTGGTGCATCATTTCGGCACCAAGGAACAGATGCTCGTGGCCATCCTCGGCCGCCTGCGGGAGCGCATCCGCGCGGCCACCAGCGACCGGGCTGGCCAGCAGCCCGACCTGGCCATGGCGGCGCGGGCGGCCTGGCAGCGGACCTCAGACCCGCAGCAGTGGCCGGAGTTCCGGCTGTTCTTCGCGGTCTACGGACGCGCTCTCCAGGCGCCGCAGCAGTTCGAGGGGTTCCTGGACCGGGTCGTGGCCGACTGGATGAGCGCCCTGGTCGACGAGCAAGGGCCGGACACCGACCCGGCGACCGCGACGCGCACGGCCACGCTGGTGATCGCGACGATCCGCGGGCTGCTGCTCGACCTGCTCGCCACCGGTGACCGGGACCGGGTCCAGGACGCGGCCGAGAGCTTCCTGGCCAGCCTCGAATGAAGCTACCCGGCCTGCTGCCTGAGCGCGGCCGCCAAGCGCCGGCTCTGGCGGCGGATGACACGGCGGGGGCGGCTGGTGAGGACGAGTTGGTCGGACAGTACCCGGAGCCGCTGAGCTGCCTCTGTTGGGTCCACGCGGCGATAGACCACGTACTTACCGAACCGGGCGGACGGCATGAAGCCCGCACGGTGTACGGTCGCCCGGAGGTCGAGGTCATCGTCGTAGAGGTGCCAGGCATTCTCCGGCGACGGGGGACGTACATCGAAGTTGGTGACTAGCCGCCCCCCCGGCCGGAGCGCGGCGTGCAGGCCGGCCATAACGTCGGCAAGATCGGGAACGTGAGCGAGCGTGTCGAGCGCGGTGATGACGTCGTACCGGCCGGTGTCAAGCTTCTCGTCGTTGAGGTCGATGAACTGGGCCGCCTCACCCCGGCGGATGATTCGGTGACGGGCAAAGTCCAGCAGCGACGTTGAAATGTCAGCGAGGGTCGTCTCGTACCCGGCCCGGGCGAACAGCTGACTGGTCACCCCGGCCCCGGAGCCAAAATCAAGATGCGTTCGGCCGTTGCCCTTGGCTGCGATGGCACGAAGCGCCATGACGCTGGTCGGATAGCCGTAGCCCTCGGTCTGCAGGTAGGCGTACCACAGCAGGTCGAACGCCCACGACTCCGTCGTTCGGTAAAAGCTGGTAAGTCGGTCCGGGCCGGATCGGTCAGCGGCGAGCCACTCCTCAACGCTCCACGATTCCCAGTTCCGGGACCGCTCAACGCATTCCTCGGGGGGCAGCCCTGAATAGCTGCTCAGGTCGTCGAGCACCGCGGCCCGGACCTCGGGTATCCCGGGCAGACGGAGGCAGGCACGAAACTGCTCCATTTCCGCGCTGGCGAACGCCTCCTGCTGCACCTTCGGCCAGCTTTGCGGATCCAAGGGCGGGGTCGCAGGGTCAGCTGGGTCCGGATGGACCCCCTGCCGGAGCGGCGGCGGCGGAGGCGGGAGCAGCTTCGCCCCGACCCTCTGCGCCCACGGCGGAATGGCCCGCCGAGTCCTCGCCAAAGCCATGCTCCGGTCCATCACCCAACACCTCTACCTTTACTCGCTGCGAGCCTCTACTGGCTACGAGCCTCTATTGGCTACGAGCCGCCGAGTCCCATGCCAGGCACCTGTTCCCCCGGCTGCTGGGCCGAAGCGATGACAACGAGCGAATCAAGGCGGTCGCGCCGCTGATGGATCCGCTGCGATGTCCGGCCGCTGAAGTACCCAGCCGAGGCGGCTGTCAGTCCTGCTATTGTCGCAGATATTCGTGCCGCCGCGCCGACGTGACCGGTGGCCAGGCCGCGCGCCTCGCGGAGGAGCGCCGCCGGAATCACGACGGCCGTCTGACGCCGTTCGCGCTGCAATCCCGCGGCGGCGCCGGCCAGGCGGACCACGTCGGCCTTGGACAGGCCCTCGTGCCAGCAGCGCCGCACGAAGTAATTAAGACTCAGGCGTTCGGGCGCGACGTGATGATCGACAGCGGAGGCGGGAACGTAGAGGATGACAGACCCGGCCCTGCTCGCGGTGAGCCGGATGGACAACTCAGTCTCTTCGCAGCCGCGCGTATTGGCGCCCACGCGCCCTACCGACTCATCGAAGCCGCCCACCTCGAGCGCGAGATCAGTCAGCATGCTCATACTGGCGCCGATGGGATTCCGCACCTGACCGGTGGTTTCTGGCAGTCCCCGGTAGCTGCAGCCGACGACCCAGTAAAACTCGGCCGGGAGCCATGGCGGCCGTGCCGCCGGCCAGCGGGGATACACGCTGCCGCCGGTCGCCACCACGTCCGGGGACGAATAGGGTGCTACCAGATGCTCGAGCCAGCCTGGCCGTGCTTCGGCATCGTCGTCCAGGAACGCGGTGATGGGCTGCGTTGCCGCCTTCAGCCCGGTGTTACGTGCTCCGGAGAGCCCCTGGGTACCCGCGTTTTCCAGGACGGATACTGACGTGAATTCGAGGCGCGCGCGGTCGGCCAACTCGGCGTTGTGATCCACCACGAGCAGTACTTCGGCCGGCGCTGGTTCTTGCCGCAACGCGGATTCGAGCGCAGCGCGCGTCTGGTCCCATCGCCGTTCGGTGTAGGCGCAGATGACGACGCTTACACCCGGCCGGTCATTGGTGGCCATTATTCCTTGCCCACGCTTACGGGCTGGCGGTCATGGCTTTCCGTAAGCGCCGGACGCCGGCGGGCGGCCCTGCGGTAGCACAGCACACCGGCCAGGACTCCGCGCGCCTCGGCCAGCGCCAGCCGCCTGCCGCCTACCCGCATCTGGCCGGCCCGCGACGCCTGTCGCGTGCGGCCCAGTACCACTCCTGCCTGGCGCAGACCGCGGCTGAGGAGAACGGCGGGCATCAGGCCGCTGATCAGGTGCTTGGCCAGGTAGGCGCCCAACCCGTGGCCGTAGGAGTAGATCTGCTCGCCCAGTGCGTCCAGGTCCGAGCGATGCTGGTGCCAGACCAGGGACGACGGCAGGTAGCTGATCCGGCCGCCAGACAGGACGATGCGGAGGAATATGTCGAGATCCTCGCCACCTCGGCCAGGCCCTCCCGCGCCCAGTATCGGGTCAAATCCGCCGAGGTCGGTTACGGCGTCGCGGCGGAACGCGAAGTTGGCACCTGTTCCGAAGACCCCGGCGCTGTACGGGTAAAGCACCGACGAATGACGGTGCGTGGCGAGATCGTAACGGCGAGGCTCGAAGGCCTCTCCCCACGAGTAACGTGAGTCGAAGAACCGCTCCGCGCCGGTGTTCAGCGAACTCGTGGCCACGAGGCCGGTCACGCAGACCGTCTCCGGATCGGCCGCGAACCCGGCCGCGACGGCTGAGAGCCAGCCAGGATCGACCCGGGTGTCATCGTCGGTGAAGCAGACCAAGTCGTACTGGGCGCGGGCGATACCGTGATTGCGGGCGCGGGACAGGCCGGGAGCCGGCTCGCGGGTGTAATGCAGCCGGGCGTCATTCTCGGCCATGGCTGTCACGAGCTCACGAGTGTCATCACTGGTCGGCGCGTTATCGACAACGAGGATTTCGAGTGGCTCGTAGCTCACCTGCTGGATGGAACGCAGGGATTCGCCCAGGCCTTCGGTGCGGTCCCGGGTGCAGACAATGACCGTCACGCCCGCGCCAGACGCGGCGAACCGGTGCGGACAGCAGACCTCAGCCAGCCAGCCAGCTGAGGTCTGCGCATTCAGAGCTGATTTATCAAGTTCTTCATGCTCCCGCAGCGGCTCGGCCAGCGTTCTCTCGGCCAGGCTAGCGGCTCGCGCCGTCAGGCTCTCCGCTGGCGCCGCGGGCAGCTGGACGTATCCGATCGGCGCATGATGCACGCGGATCAATACCCGGGCCATACCATGCTCGTCACCGAGCGGACCACTCACGCCGCGGACAGGCTCAGAACCATCCAGATCCAGCAAGCCAACCCAGATACCTGCCCCCGCCATTACGCT
>PMHU01000335.1 GCA_003156795.1 Acidimicrobiaceae bacterium | reverse complement strand
GGCCGGCGCGGGTGGAGCGGCGCGGCCGGCTGTCGGAGCGGCCGGCGCGGGTGGCCGGCTCCGGTCAGCTGTGCTGGCGGTCGAGCCAACCGATCAGAAGGGCGATGGCCCGCGGGTCGTTGCGAAGGCGATGACCAGCCCCGGGCAGTATNNCTCACCGCCGGCGTCGGCCAGGGCGCGGGAATCGAGCACCGGTACGACTTCGTCGTTGGCGCCGTGGACGAGCAGGACGGGCCGCGGCGGGATATTGCCTATGAGCCTGAGAGGTCTGACATCCCTCAGCTCGCGCGCCCACGCATCCAGGTCCGACGGGAACCCGGCGTCCCGGATGACGCCGGCGGCGCGCGCCTGGGCGACGAAGCGGCGGGCGTCAGCGGCGCGCTCGGCGAAGTCGGCCGGCGCCGAGAAGGCGGCGACGCCACGTACGCGGGTGTCCTCCCCCGCCGCGCACAACGCGAGCGCGCCCCCGGCCGCGAACCCGCATACCCATACCGCGTCGACCCCGGCGACCGTAGCGAGCGTGTTCGTGGCCGCCTTGAGATCCTCGAGCCAGCCGCCGAGCGAGAAGTTGCCCGTGGAATCGGCTGTCCCGCGGAAGCTGAAGGTCAGGACCATCCATCCGGTGTCGGTCGCCAGACGATCCGCGAGCTCCTGGTAGCCCCGGCTCTGCGTCTCCGAGTGGGTCGACTCAACCGGAAAACCGTGGCACAGGACGAGGCCGTGACGACCAGAGCCGCCGGCGGCCGAGGGGGCCGGGCGGGCCAGGTACGCCGACAAGGTCACGCCCCGAGAGGCGATCGAAAACGGCCCGCCAGCTTCGGGCGCGAGATCGAGGGCCGCTTTGCTCACCGGTCCACTCTCGCGCACCGGGGGGCCGCCCTCGGGCGACCCCCCGATACACCTAAATGATGCTGGATAGACGGGGCATTCCGTTTGCTACCGGGTGGGACCAGAATCCCGGCCGGCGTGTCCCCGGGTAACTGGCTTGGATTACCAGGTGGTCCAGCGGTCGCCTAGCGACCAGCCACCTCCGAGGTCCCAGAACGTTTGCTACTCAGCTGGACCACCTCCTTTCCTCGGTGACACCGATGCTATCGATCGTCGGGTCCTAGGCCAAGCATTTATCGGCAAATGCCGCTTATCGCGGCGCGCCGCAGGACTCGGGCGGGGCTAAGGCGATGTACAACGCGTCGCGGACAGCACGACGCGGCCCGAAAAGGGGCCCGGGTGGCGGCCTCATGACCCGTCGGGTCCTGGGCCCGCCCCTCAGATGCCGATGCGCTGTGCCAGCAACTCGCGGTGGTACGTCGGGTCGCCGAAAAGGAGCTCGGAGCTCTTGGCCCGCTTGAAGTAAAGGTGCGCCGGGTGCTCCCACGTAAACCCGATCCCGCCGTGGATCTGGATGTTTTCCGCGGTGGCGTGGAAGTAAGCCTCCGAGCAGTACGACTTGGCCAGACTGGCCACGACCGGTAGCTCGTCGTTGTCCTCCGCGGCGGCCCACCCGGCGTAGTACGCGGCGGACTTGGCCGACTCGACTTCGAGCAGCATGTCGGCGCACTTGTGCTTGATGGCCTGGAAGCTGCCTATCGGCCGCCCGAACTGGACCCGGACCTTGGCGTACTCGACCGCCATCTCCAGCACTTTCTGGGCCCCACCGACCTGCTCGGCCGCGAGGGCCACCGCCGCCAGGTCCAGCATCTTTGACACCGATGCCCAACCGGCGCCGTCGGTGCCGACCAGGCGGGCCGGGGTCGACTCGAAGGTCAGGCGGGCTTGCTTGCGGGTCTGGTCCATGGTCGAAAGAGCCGTGGCCGACAGGCCGGCCGCGCCCTTGTCGACCGCGAACACCGAGACGCCAGCCGGGGTGCGGGCCGCGACCAGGATCAGATCTGCGGTGTGGCCGTCGAGCACGTACAGCTTCTCGCCCGTGAGGGTCCAAGCGTCGCCAGATCGAGTGGCTGGGAGGGTCACGCCCTCCTCGTCCCAACGCCCCGACGGTTCGGCGAGGGCCACGGCGGCGATAGTGGTCCCGCTCGCGATACCGGGGAGGTAGTCCTTCTTGGCGCCGTCATCACCCGACACCAGCAACAGGTTGGCGGCCAGGGCCACGCTAGAGAAATAGGGGGCGCACAGAAGGGCTCGACCCATCTCCTCGAGTACGACAATCAGCTCGACGTAGGTGAAGCCCGAACCACCGAACTCCTCGGGGATGGCCAGCCCTTGAAGCCCGAGCTGCTCGGCCATCTGACTCCACACGGCCGGGTCGTATCCATCGGTCGTATCCATCAGGCGGCGGACTTCCGTCTCGGGGGACTTGTCCTCGAGAAAGCGACGGACCGCCTTGCGGAGCTCTTCCTGCTCTTCACTGAACGCGAAATTCACGCTTTGTCCCCCTCGGGCACATTGGATCTAAAACACCGGGTCGTAGGACTGTCTTTCTAGCCCATAGGCTGCGGGCAATGCACTACGAGGACACCCAAGCCGAGATCCACCGCCTCGTCGTTGGCCCGGTTGACAACAACGTTTACGTGCTCAGATGCAAAGAGACGGGCGAGGCGGTCCTTCTGGACGCGGCCAACGAGCACGAGAAGCTGCTCGAGCTCTGCCAGCGACTCAACGTGCGCCAGGTGCTGGAAACCCACGGCCACTGGGACCATATCCAAGCCGTGCCCGCTGTACGCGACGCGGGTTACAACGTGGGAGTGACGGCGGCCGATGCCGCCATGCTGCCTTCATACGACTTCGTCCTCGAGGACGAAGGCGTCATCGAAGTCGGTCGACTGCGACTCCACAGCATCGCCACCCCTGGCCACACCCCGGGTTCGATGTGTTTTCGGGTGGAGGGCTCGCCGGTCCTGTTCAGCGGCGACACCCTCTTCCCCGGGGGTCCGGGGGCGACCAAGTTCCCGGGAGGCGACTTCCCGACGATCATCCAGTCGATAGAGGACCGGCTCTTCGCCGCCCTTGCTCCTGAGACCGTCGTACTGCCCGGCCACGGCGACGACACCAGCATCGAGGCCGAGCGACCCCACCTCCAGGAGTGGGTCGACCGCGGCTGGTAGTCGCGGGCCAGGGCCGGTCCCGGGAACGCGCCGGGGCCCGGGGGAGGCGCCAGGGCCTCCGTTCGGATCAACTCTGGTTGGATCAACTCTGGGCGCGACTTTCGACTCTCGGAAGCAATCCGCCACGAATCGTCAGGGAATTGCTTCCGAATGTTCAAAATCGCGCCCCCGCCCCGCGGGCACGGGGGGTTCAGGAACCGGTGAGAGGGTGACGGGGGGCGTCGACGAGCTCGAGATCGTCAGGTAGCCCTTCAACCGAGACCGAGTCGCCGTCGACGGTGACCGACACCCGGGCCCCGGCCAAGGGAATGCGCCCGACGTGCAAGTGGTGGATCTGTTCGGGCAAGGCTGGGTGGAGCCACACCTTGCCCCGCGGCACCCACGGGTCCAGTCGGAGGAGGGTGCGCAGCATGAGCAGCGGCGAGGCGGCCGCCCACGCTTGGGGGGAGCAGGACGTCGGGTAGGAGACGACCAGCGGAAGCTCCATGCGCTCGAGCCCGCTGTACAGCTCAGGCAAGCGGCCGCTCTGGGCCACGGCGGCGTCGATGACGGCCATAACCACCCGCTGAGCCTCCCGGACGTAGCCATAGCGCATCAGACCGGCGGCCACGATGGCGTTGTCATGCGGCCATACCGAGCCGCAGTGATAGCTGATCGGGTTGTAGCCGACCATGGACGCCGCCAACGTGCGTACCCCCCAGCCGCTGAAGAGGTCAGGGCCGACCAGCTTGCGGGCCACCTGGTCTGCCTTGTCGGCATCCAGGATTCCCGTCCAGAGACAATGGCCCATGTTGGATGTCAGCGCGTCGATCGGCTTCTTGTCGCGGTCGAGGCCCATGGCCAGCCAGCCCCGGTCCTCGAGCCAGAAGTCCCGGTTGAAGTTGGCCTTCAGCTCGGCGGCGCGCCCGCGTAGTTCGGTGGACAGGGCGGTGTCGCCGTGCTCGGCTGCAAAGAAGGCCCGGGCCAGATACGCCCCGTAGGTGTAGCCCTGCACTTCGGCCAGCGCGATCGGCGCATCGGCCAGGCGGCCGTCAGCGAACCGCACCGCGTCCATGGAGTCCTTCCAGCCTTGGTTGCGCAGGCCGCGGTCCGACGTCCGCTGATACTCGACGTAGCCGTCGCCGTCGCGGTCACCGAACTTCTCGATCCACTCGAGGGCCCGGTCGGCGTGCGGTAGGAGCTCGTCGACGGCCTCGCGGGCCAGACCCCACCTACGCAGCTCGCCGAGCAGCATCACGAATAACGGCGTGGCGTCGGCCGTCCCGTAGTAGGTGGTCCCACCGCCGAGGGACAGCGACGAGGCCTCCCCGAAGCGCATTTCGTGGAGGATCCGACCCGGTTCCTCCTCGTTGTAGGGACGCACGTCGGTCCCTTGGAACCTGGCGAGGGTCTGCAGGGTTCCCAGGGCCAGTTCGGGGTCGACGATGAGGGCCATCCATGCGCTTATGAGAGAGTCCCGGCCGAACAGGGTCATAAACCACGGAGCTCCAGCCGCCACGACTGTCCTCTCCGGGTAGTCGGGGTCGAAAATGCGAAGGGCGCCGAGATCCTCGGCGCTTCTCGCCACGACCGACCGGAGGCCATCGTGATCGGTGTCGAGAATCGGAACGTTGCGTCGCCAGGCGGCCATCCGCTCGGCCGGCTTGGCCCGCCCCACGGGCTGACCGCAAAGCCACCTCGGTTCGATCTCGGCTCCGTCGATGCCACACGAGAATTGTTGGCAGAGCGTCCAAGTCCCCTTTGAGGCGATGATCACTTCCCACCGGGCGATCGGGCCGTCGAGGACGGCCGACTCCGAGAAAGAAACGCGGAGGCTCCGGCGGTGGGTCCCGTTCTTGTGCCGGAATACGATCGACCCGTCTAGGTGCTCGACCTGCTCGTCGGTCTCCGACGACACCCGGCCTTCCTTGACGGCGAACAGGTCGGCGAAGTCAGCACCGAATCTGAACTCGACCCCGCAGTAGGCGGGCTCCTCCCCGAAGTTGCGAACCACCAGGTCCTCTCGCATGCCCCGCCCCACATACCGGCGGCGCTCGATCATGATGTTCGAGTCGGCTCTACCTAAATGAGGGCGGGCCCGCGAAACGAACGTCGCCGAATAGGGATCGGGCGTGGATCGGGCCAGCGTCTGGGGGATGTCGCCGTTGATGCGGAGGGCCCACAAGGACAGGAAGCGGGTGTCCCGGAAGAAGAATCCCTCCGCTGATTCGGGGGCTACCTCACCGCCGGGTGAAGAGATCAGGAAGGCGGATCCCTCGACCANNGCCGGGCCCCCCCAGTGAGACGCTCGCCTGCGAGGTCCAGGGGTCAGCCATTGCGCGGCAGGCTACCCGGAGAAAACAGTGGCTCCGCGCCACTGACCCCCTATTTTCCCCTATCGGCGTAGTGGTAATAGAATTGGGGCGTGGCTCCCCCTCTGTTCGAGGTCGACGACCTCCACGTTTCCGTTGAAGGCACCGAGATCCTCAAAGGTGTCGACCTGGTGGTCGGGACCGGAGAAGTTCACGCTTTGATGGGACCCAACGGNNGGGTCCTCTTCAAAGGCGAGGACATCACGGCGTGGCCCGCGGACGTGAGAGGGAAGGCCGGGATGTTCCTGGCGTTCCAGTATCCAGAAGAGATCCCCGGAGTGCCCGTGGCCCAGTTCCTGCGCCAAGCCCTCTCGGCCCGCAAGGGCATGGACCTCTCCGTGCTCGAGCTTCGGGTATCGATCATGGAGTGGATGAAGAAGCTGGGCATGGATCCCGCCTTCGGCGANNGACGAGACCGACTCCGGGCTGGACATCGACGCCCTCGGCGTCGTCGCCCGTGGCGTGACGTCGGTCCGCGAAGCCCGCCCGGACCTCGGGGTCGTGGTCGTGACCCACTACCACCGCATCCTCGAACAGCTGAATCCCGACGTGGTCCACTTGCTCGTCGACGGGCGGGTGGTGACGAGCGGGGGCCCGGAGCTGGCGCTCCTCATCGAACGAGAAGGGTACGAAGCATGGCGATAGATCCGGTCCTCATCAAGAAGGACTTCCCGATCTTGGACCGGCTGGTCCACGGCAAGCGCCTGGTGTACCTCGACTCGGCCTCGTCCTCTCAGAAGCCCACCGCGGTCATCGAGGCCATGAGCCAGTACTACGAGACGACCCACGCCAACGTCCACCGCGGCGTGTACACCATCGCCGAGGAGGCCACCCGGCTCTTCGAGGCGGGGCGGGCGTCGGTGGCGAGGTTCATCGGAGCGTCGAGTACCAGCGAAGTGGTGTTCACGAAGAACGTGACCGAAGCCATCAACCTGGTTGCCTACTCGTGGGGTCGCAGCAACCTCAACGCCGGTGACGTGGTGGTGTTGACCGAGATGGAGCACCACTCGAACCTGGTCCCGTGGCTCGCCCTCAAAGCCGAACGGGGCATAGAGCTGCGCTACCTTCCCGTCACCGACGACGGACTGCTCGACCTGTCGAACCTCGACGAGATCCTCGACGGGGCAAAGCTCGTCGGCGTTACCGCCGTTTCCAACGTCCTCGGCACCATCAACCCGATCCGGTTGATCGCCGACGCAGCTCACGCAGCCGGCGCCATGGTGCTCGTCGACGGCGCGCAGCTGGCGCCGCACCTGCCTACCGATGTCAAGGCCCTCGGCGCCGACTTCTTCGGACTGACGGGTCACAAGATGCTCGGACCCACCGGTATCGGCGCCTTGTGGGCGCGTGCGGAACTCCTCGACGCCATGCCGCCGTTCCTCGGCGGAGGCGAGATGATCCGCGACGTCCGTCTCGACGGCTTCACACCCAATGACATCCCGTGGAAGTTCGAGGCCGGCACCCCCCCGATCGCCGAAGCGGTGGGTCTATCGGCCGCCGTCGACTACCTGACCGCGATCGGGCTCCCGGCGGTGCGCGACCACGAACGGGAACTCACGGCTTACGCCCTCACCACCTTAAGGGACCGATACCCAGACCTGGTCATCCACGGGCCTCTCGACGCCTCGTTGCGGGGTGGGGTGATCTCGTTCAACTACAAGGACGTACACCCCCACGACCTGTCGCAAGTCCTGGACGAATCAGGAGTTTGCGTGCGGGCCGGTCACCACTGCGCCAAGCCGCTCATGCGCCGATTAGGCGTGGGCGCCACGGCGCGAGCATCCTTTTCGGTGTACAACGATGGGGCGGACGTGGACGCCCTCGTGGACGCCCTCGCCACCGCCGACCGCCTATTCGCCTGATTACGAGCACAGGACAGCCCATGCCCGGTCTCGAAGACCTATACCGAGAAATCATCCTCGACCACTATCGCAACCCCCGCAACCGGGGCGAGCTGCCGATTCCCCCCGCCTACGCCGAAACCGGCTTCAACCCGCTGTGCGGTGACGAGATCACCCTGTACCTACAGCTCGATGGGGACTGCGTGGACGACATCAAGCTGACCGGACAGGGCTGTTCCATTAGCCAGTCTTCCGCTTCAATGATGTCGACAGCGGTCAAGGGCAAGAGCCTGGCTGAGGCCCGGGCCACCATCCGGAAGTTCAAGGCCATGATGTCGATCCACGAGCAGCGCCTCGACGGGGCCGAGGACGGCAGCGAGGACGATTCCGGAGACGCCGAGGACGAGGTCGAGGTATCGCTCGGCGACCTCGAAGCCTTGCAGGGAGTGGTCAAGTTCCCGGTGCGAATCAAGTGCGCCACCCTCTCCTGGAACACTCTGGTGCAGGCCTTGGACCACCTGTCATCCGTGCAGCCCTAGCGATCTCGTCGGCGGCTTTCCGGCCCCCTTTCCCGCACGGCATCGACCGCCTCGAACGCGCTGCGGAGCTCGGATATCCAACGCTCCTCGTTGCTGGCCACCAGCCGCACACACCACGCCAGCGCTTCGCTACGGGTCCTCGCCACCCCGGCATCGATCAGCGTGTCGAGGACCCGACGTTCGGGCAGGCGAAGGCGGGTCATGACGGGAACCGACGTGGTCGTAAACGACATGACCAGCTCTCCGGACCTCGCCCCCCACGACACCCTTTTCCCGAACTCGGCTTCGGCTGCTTGGGCTATCTGCATCCGCTCGTCCCGGGTGCGTTCGCGAAACAGCCGGATGCCGGCATCGTCGAGTGACTCCTCGCCGAGGTCGACGACGGCGAGAACCTCGTCCTGATCCTCGATCACGTCGATGCCGCGGGCATCCCAGTGAGCGGGGAGACGAGCCGAGAACCAGTCCGCGCATCGCACCCGCCCATGCTGGCACGGCCGGCCCGCCGGTATGGTCGTGGTGATGCAGCCACGAGCCGTCGTCGTCGGGGGTTCGCTCGCCGGATTGAGGGCGGCCGAGGCGCTTCGACGCGGCGGCCACGACGGCCCTCTGACCGTCGTGGGGGCCGAGCGTCACCGGCCTTATGACCGACCGCCTCTCTCGAAGCAGGTTCTCACCGGAAAGATCGAACCGGGTCAGGCCGAACTGCACATCGAAGCGGGGTTCGAAGCGGAGTGGCTGCTAGGCGTCACCGCGACGGGGCTCGACCTGGTCGGGCGGCGGGTGAAACTGGGCGGCGGCGACGACCTCCCATACGACCGATTGGTGATCGCCACCGGCGCCCACCCCCGCCTTCTGCCCATGGCCCCGGCCGGGCCCGGGGTGCACTACTTGCGCACCATCGACGACGCCACGTCCCTACGGGATGACCTGGCCGGGGCTCAGCGAGTGGTCGTGATCGGAGCCGGCTTCATCGGCCTCGAAGTGGCGGCGAGCGCCCACCAGCGTGGATTGGAAGTATCGGTGCTCGAAGCTTTGCCCGTACCGTTGGAGCGAGCAATCGGAGCCGAGATGGGCGAAGCCCTGGCCCGATGGCATCGCGCCCATGGCGTCGACGTCCGCGTCGGGGTGGGAGTCGAGGCGATCGAGGGGTCGGGTCGGCCCGAAGGCGTGCGACTTTCGGACGGGACGGTGGTTCCTGCCGACGTCGTGGTCGTCGGCGTCGGCGTGTCTCCGACTACGGCCTGGCTCGAAAAATCGGGGGTGGACCTCGACAACGGTGTCTTGTGCGACCAGAGATTGAGTGCTCTGAGCGGCGGGCGACCGATCCCCGGCGTGGTCGCGGCCGGCGACGTGGCGTGCTGGGCCCACCCCGGTTACGGAAAGCGCGTACGGGTCGAGCACTGGACCAACGCCGCGGAGCAGGCCGAGGCCGCCGCCCACTCGCTCATCCAAGGCGACGCGTCAACACCATATGGCCCGACGCCTTATTTCTGGTCGGACCAGCACGGTGTGAAGCTGCAGTTCGTCGGGCAGACGAACCCCGGCGACGAGGTGATGATGATCGAAGGCGGCTTCGACGACAGCCGCTTCGTGGCCGCTTACGGCCGCCGCGGACGGCTCGTCGCCGCCCTCGGCATGCGCCGTCCGGCCCGGATCATGGCGCTGCAGAAGCTAATCGACGAGGGGGCGCCCTTCCCTCCCGTCGAGTGACTCGATCGGGCCGCGGTGAATCAGCTGGCATCAGAAGGCGGGGACCTTCCAACCCATGGACTGGGCCACTTCCTTGCACGTCGGGCACAGCGGGTACCGCTTCGGATCACGCGCCGGCACCCAGACCTTCCCGCACAGAGCTTTGACGGCCGTGCCGTTGACTAGGCCTTCCACCACCGTCGGTCCGGCCGCCACAAAGTCGCCCTCCTCAGGCTTCCAACCTTCGAGCACGATGTGCGTCATGCGCTCGTGATCGCCGTCAAGAGTCGGATCGGTATGGACCGGGGAGACCGAGAGGTCCGACATCTCCGTCAGGCTATCCAACGACGGGTTGGGTACGGAAAAGCGTCAACCACCTGCGCTTTTGCGTCAGGGCCAGGCGCCCGGCGGGACCGCCGGAGGGCTCGCCGCAGCGCAATGCCTTGATCTGCGCCTGCCGTTCACCTAGGTTGGGGCTCCGTTGTGACTACGTGCACGTGGATTTTCCGTCGGCACGCGGGTCGGGTCCTGGCGGTGGCATCTGTTGTCGCGCTGACTTCCGGTCTCGTCATTCCTCGAGCGTCCGCAGATTCGGTCTCGGACCTCAGGGCTGAGGCGGCCGCGCTCGTGTCTCGAATCAGCGCCCTCGGCCAGCAGGAGGAAGCGCTCTCCGAGCAATACGACCAGGCGCGCAACCAGGTGCAGACCCTTCAAGGTCAAGTGGCTTCGGCCACTCTGCAGCTCAACGCCAGCGAGGCCTCGACCGGCCGGGCCCGGGCCGCGCTCCTCCAGGACGCCATCAACGCCTACGTCAACGGTGGAGCCAATCCTCTCGCGTCGGGCTCCTCGGCCATGCAGAACGCGACCAATAGCCTGCTGCGCGCCGAGTACGTCAACACCCTGGCCACGGACCAGAGCGACGCCATCGACCAGTACCACCTGGCGTCACTGCAGGAGCAGGCCGCCGAAACCAACCTCAAGAATCAGACCGCGGCGGCCCAGGCCGAGGTTCGCAGGGTAGCTTCGGCTCAGCAAGAAGTCTCAAGTCTCGCTTCACAGTTGACGGCCGAGCAGAGCCAGGTCACCGGTCAGATCGCCACCCTGGTGGCCCAGCAGGAAGCCGCAGCTGCCGTCGCCGCTCAGCAGGCGGCCCAGCAGCGCCTGGCCGCGGCGCAGGCCGCAGCCGCCCAAGCCCAGGCCCTCAGCAGCGCCTCGTCCAGCTCCCCTGTTACCTCCTTCGGCCCACCCCCACCGGTTGGCAGCGGCGCCTCCGGGGCGGTAGCCGCGGCCGAGAGCCGGGTCGGCGATCCCTACGTTTGGGGCGCAGCGGGGCCGGACTCGTTCGACTGCTCCGGCTTGGTCATGTGGTCATACGCCCAAGTGGGCATATCGCTGCCCCACTTCAGTGGAGCCCAATACGCCGACACCACCCACATTCCGATGTCCGACCTGGAGCCTGGTGACCTGGTCTTCCCAGCGGACCCCGGCCAGCACGTCGCCATGTACGTGGGTAACGGCATGATCGTTCAGGCTCCTTACACCGGGGCTGATGTTCAGGTCGTGCCGTTGAGCTCGTTCTTCGTGCTCGCCAGCCGGGTCGAGTAGCCGGGCAGTTCGCGTCCACCGCGGGGCCCGGTACGCTGCCCGGCAGGATGATCCCATGCGGGTAGAGCGCTGTTTTGCCTTCGTCGACCTCAGTGGTTTCACCGCGTTTACCGAGCACTATGGCGACGAGCAGACGGTCGTTGTCCTGACCAACTTCCGCACCCGGGTCCGCGAGATAGCGGCGCGTCGGGGGGTCAGGGTCACCAAGTGGCTGGGCGATGGGGCCATGCTCAGCTCGAGCGACGCGGAGGCGGTGGTGGCGATGGTCATCGAACTGGCCGCTTGCGTCCCCGACGGCGTACATCTGGAGATCCGGGCCGGCTTGGCCCAAGGGGCGGTGATCATGTTCGAGGGCGACGACTACATCGGCCGGGCTGCCAACGTGGCCTCGCGCCTGTGCGACGCCGCGGCCCCGGGCCAGGTGCTGGCGACCAGGGAGGTGGCGAGCCTGGCGCCGCGATGGGTAACGGCGGGCGCCATGCTCCCCTATCCGGCTACTGGGTTCGACCACCCCCTCGAGGCGTGTGTCCTGGAGGTCGGCCGGGGCGAGCCCATGACGACCGACCCGTGTTGCGGATTGGTTCTGCCTGCGATCGCCGGCCTCGACACCCGCTTCGGGTCCGACAACAGCGTGCATCGGTTTTGTTCCACTGCGTGTGCGTCTTCGTGGGAACAGCGCCAACGCCGCGAAGCGACGGCCATCGGGGTCCCCTGAGCAGCCGGGCGTCCGCCGGCCTGGACCTGCGGCCCCTGACCGCCCGGTCGGTGATCCTTTCGATCCTGTTGGGCAGTCATCCCCCTTTCCTCGCGGTCAGTTCGTTGGTGCGCACCACCGAACTGTTCGGAATATCGGAAGGTACGACGCGAGTCGCCCTGTCCAGGCTGACCGCCGACGGCGACGTGGTCGCCGAGGACGGCGCCTACCGGCTCAGCTCGCGATTGGTCAATCGCCAGCAGCGCCAGGACCAAGGGGTCCACCCGCAAACCAAGCCGTGGCGGGGCGGGTGGGAGCTCGCCATCGCCAAGCCGGCCGTACGGGGGGCTGTCGACCGGGCGGCCCTAGGCGCCGACATGTTGGCGATGCGACTGGCGGAGCTGCGACCGGGAGTCTGGACTCGTCCGAACAACCTCCTACGGGGCTGGCCCGAGGCCGTATCTCAGCGGGTGTGGAAATCTGAGGCCAGGGCCGGTTTCGACGGGGAATCGCCGGCCCCGATGGCCGGCAGGCTTTGGCATCTGCCAACTTGGGCGTCCAGGGCAGAGGCGCTGATCGAAGCCCTCGACGAAAGCTCCAACCCGGCGCAGCGCTTCGTCGTGGCCGCTTCGATGGTACGCCACTTCCGCGACGATCCCGTGCTGCCCACGGCTCTGCTACCCCGCGGCTGGCCGGGGGCCCGCTTGCGTCGCGCTTATGACTGCTACGAGGTCGAGCTGGGCAAGCTGATGCGACGGGAGCGGTCCCGCCCCGGCCCCGCCCCGAGAGGCCGGCGGGGCTAAAGGCCCGATCCGGAAGCCAGGGCGCGCCACAGGGCCGGGTAGCTCGGATACTCGAGCTCCGGAGTGATCCAGCCGGCCGCCACCAGTTCTTGGTGCAACGTCGGGAGCCGCCGCCAAGGGATCCCGCTGTCGACGTGGTGGGCGAGGTGCCATCCGGTGTTGTACGGGACCATCCAGAAGCGGGCCAGGCGGCTCTGGCGAACCACGTGGCTGGTCTTGCGCCGATCGGCGGATCGCTCCATCCCGGCGTGCTCAGCGATGGCCCGCAGCCTGTTGAGGACCCGCCATACTGTCATCCACGGCGCCAGCCACAGCAGCGGGTACAGCCACCATCGGCCGCTCGCCACCCAGAAGGCGGCCCAGATCACAATCTGTATCCCGAGGATCCGCACCGCCAATCGCCGCGATGATCTATTGAGGGTCGCCTTGAGAAGGGGGCGCAAGTTCTTCCAGCCGGAGATCCCCGAAGCGTCGCGAATCAGCTTTCGCCGCATCGACTCCGGCGAGATCGGGTAGCCCGAGTAGAGCCCCACGTCGGGCTCCTCCGGGCCCATCTCGTCCTTGTGGTGGGCCATGTGGACCCGGCGGTAAAGGTCGAATGGGGTGAACGCTGGGTAGGAAAGGAGCCAGCGGCCGACGAAGTCGTTGATTCGACGCCGGGCGAAGAGGAGGCGATGGGCCGCCTCGTGTCCAAGGATGTTGAGCAGAGCGAAGGCCCGACCCATGAGGAGGAAAGCGACGGCGTAGGCCCACCAGCGATCGATGTAGGCGGCCAGCGCCACCACGCCGAACGACTGGGCCCACGCTCCGATCACGGTCACCGCGTTGCGCCCACCGGGGATGCGGCGCAGCTCGGAGCGAAGCCTCGGCACCGGGCGACCCGACGCCGTCAGGCGCTCGGTGGGTAGAACGTCGGGGAGTACCCGCGCTGGCGGGACCATGGTGGCGACCATCGCCGCAGATGTTACACGACGGAGCCCAATTAGTCTAACTCTGTAACAGCTCCACGGGCCAGCCGGAGCTACCGGGCCAGCCGGAGCTACCGAGCCGGCCGGATGGCCGAGCAGAGAAGCTCGTCAGCCAGGCGTTGCAGGGCCTCGGGATCTGGTTCGAGCCGCCGAGCCGAGTCCTTGACCTGGGTCAGGATCCCGGAGTCGCGCAGGATCCGCACGTGATTGGATACCGTCGGCTGGGCCACACCCATTTCGGCGGCCAGCTCCCCCACGGTTCTGGGGCGCCGGGCGGTCGCTTCGAGGATGGCCAACCGGGTGGGGTCGCCGAGGGCTTTGAAGCGCCGAGCCCGGCTTCGAGTCTCGGCGGTGGGCCCGATCGGCCGGGCCGGAACCGCGTGGCCGATGAGCAACCGGTCGCCCAGGCCGATCACGAACACCTTGCGCGCCAACCAGGCCGGCACCACGACCACCGGCAAACCGGCAGCCGAGTACTCCCGCACCACGCGAGGCAGCATTCCGTTGAAGTCGCATTGCAACAGTCCCTCGAGGTCCGTGTAGGAACTGCACTGGGCGAACTTCCCCCGCAAGTCCCACGCGTAGGCGTCGACGGCGGGCCGCCCTTCGAGCTCCCACGCCACCGACACGGCAGACCATACGTCCCGGACCAGCTCGATCCAGGCTCGGCGCAAGTCGACGTCGTCGCGGAGCCGGGCCAGCCGCCGCCTGAAAATGGCCTGGTCCTCGGGCGCCTCGGTGGAGAGCTGCTCGAAGCCGGCCTCGGCGGCGGCGCCGACCTCCAAGCCGGCCAGGAGGCGGTCCGGGTCGTCCTCGTCGAGCACCCCGCCTCTCTCGGCCACGACGAACAGCTCGGTGAAGCAGGCCTCGCCGTCGTCCCAGAACGCCCCGATGCGCTCTTCCAGGCCCGGGGCGGCCACGAACCGCCCCGCCCGCATCGGGTAGTTGTCGGGGTCGGGCTCGCCGTCGTGGAGGACCAGGGCCCACAACACGTCCATGACGAGAGAGGTCCTGACGAGGTAGTGGACTCTGGGTTCGGTGAGGACCATGGTGGCTTCGTCTGCGACTGGCATAGTTAGATAACTATATCTTAAAAAACATGTATCGCAAGGACAATTTCCCGGTAGCCTGATCTCAACGAGTACGGAACCACCAAGAGAGGAGCACCGAATGCAGCCCTGGATATTGGAGCAAGTGGCCCGTGAGCACCGGCGGGATCTCCTCGCCCAGGCCGACCGCGTGCGGCTGGTTCAG
>PMHU01000086.1 GCA_003156795.1 Acidimicrobiaceae bacterium | reverse complement strand
ACCGATCAGAACGTGTATGTGTATCGGGATTGGCCCTTCCACATTCCCGGCAAGCAGCTGGCCGCCTACCCGCGCCACGCCGGACTGGTGAAGCTCGGCAGCCCGAACACGGGCGGTTTCTCCAGGTTCATCCGCCGCGGGCAACTGAACTTCGAAGACGGTCATGTCGTGTATCACGGAATTCTGTGGATTCGCCGCGCGCGGTACATCGCCCAGGAGGCGAACAGCCCCGTTGGGTCGCCTCAGTCGACGTATTCACCGGTGCCTGCGTCCGCACCCCTACCAGGAGCCGGTTGGTTTCAGGATCCGGAGGGCCAACCAGTTCTGCGGTGGTGGGACGGAACCACTTGGACCGGGTATACCTCGCCGCAGCCCGAATGAGAAAGAGAACTTATAAGTTATGGAGACCCTGCTTTAGAAATGGTCCCCCTGACCTGCGGGTCGCATCCTCCCGGCTGGCGAATGCCCGCTGGGCCGCAGCGGCGGTGGTCTTAAAGGCCGAGTTACGGCAAAGCTAGATTGAAAACGGAGCGTTGCCGCTGGAGTCGGGGTAGCCCAAAACGCCGGCTATCGGACCCAGGCTGTTCACTGGGAGCGGAGCGATGAGCATCATGGTGCGATCTAAGTCGGTGATCGACTCGAAGCCTCGGAGATTGCGACGCCGGGACGCTTGAGTTTTAGGCTTCGGTTGTGCCCGAAGAAGGACCCTCTGAGTCGGAGGCGTGGGAGACGCTTATCGGACTGAGTCGCCTGACCGAGCCTTGGGCGGTGCGGGTGGCAGCTACGTTGCATCTGGCAGACGTCATGAGCGACGAGGGCGGGCGGGTCGAGGACATCGCTTCGTTGGCGGGTGCCGATCGAACCGCGCTGGAGCGCCTTCTGCGGTTCCTGGTGGCCAGAGGCGTCTTCACTCAACCTGCCCCAGGGGTGTTCGGCCTCAACGCCCCGGCTCGCCTGCTCCGAGACGACCATCCGGGGCGGATGCGGCGCTGGCTCGACCTAGATGGCGCCGCTGGCGCGATGGACCGGGCGTACGGCGGTTTGCTCGAGACCGTGCGAACTGGGAAGCCTGCCTACCCCGCTGTCCACGGCCGCAGCTTCTGGGAGGACTTGGCCGCCGAGAGCCATTTGGCCGCTTCCTTCTCTTCTCTCATGGAGGCCCATTCCTTAGCATTGTCCGACGATGTTGTGAGCAGCTACCCCTGGACCAAGGCCGGGCTGGTCGTCGACGTTGGTGGAGGTACTGGCGCATTGTTATCCCGGCTATTGAGCGCGTTCCCTCATCTACGGGGAGTTCTGTTCGACCTGGTGGCCGAATCCCCCGAAGCTTTAGCAGTGCTCGAAGCGGCAGGAGTGGCAGACCGCTGCGAGGTGACAGCCGGCGACTTCTTCGCCCCGCTGCCGACCGGCGGCGACATCTATCTGCTCCGGAACATCGTCCACGATTGGCCCGACCCGGAGGCAGTAGCCATCCTTCGACGCTGCGCCGAGGCGGCAGGCAAAGCCGGCCGCGTGCTCGTCGTTGAGCGTGTGGTGACCAACGACGGCGATCAGCGCGAGCTGACCGGAATGGACCTGCGCATGCTGACGCTGTTTGGGAGTCGAGAACGCTCTCTTGAGGAGTTCAACGCCCTTGCTGGGGCCGCCAGCATGCGACTCGAGCAGTCCCGAGCGACCAGCTCGGCGTATTGGTTGCTTGAATACCGCGTCCCGGACGCCCACCAGATGGGACCACTGAGCGACACCAGTCGACAGTGAGGCTACAACTCGTGTCCGCGGCTCGGAAATCAGGCATTTGCGGGATCGAGCTCTCGGACAGCAAGTCCGGTCGACCGTCCCAGAACATGTATCCCAGAAAGCCGGACGTGGTCCTTCCACGAACGCCGGATACCGGTCCTCACTTGGTGGCCAGCCGATCGGCGACCGCCAGCATGGTGCGTCCCACGGGCTGCAGATCGATCTCGGTGCACAGCAATCCGGTCGAGACCCGCTCGACCACTCCCCAGTCCCAAATCGCCTGCTCGTCCAGGCCGGTGCGAGCTGCCAACCAACGCGCTCGCTCCTGGGGGTCCGCACTCAGGAGTTCGTCGGGATCCTCACGCATGATGACGCCCAGGTCGTATTCCGCCTCTGCGAGAAGCCCGTCAGGGTCGACGAGCTTGAAACCATCGCCAGCCTGCAGGGCGTTCCACTGGTGCACGTCACCGTGGACGAGAACAGCTCGCTCGCTGTCGTGGAGCCTGACGCGGCCTTCGGCGCACGCAAGAGCATGAGCGACTGCTTTCACTGAGCAGGGGTGATCAAGCTCCTCCCATTTGGCGGCGATGAAGCTGATGAGTGAGCGTCCCTTGTCTGCCCCGGTGGGTAGTCCGGATCCGGGCGCGGGACGCCAGATGAGCTGTGCCGCCGAAACCAGGATCTCGTGGCGTTGACGAATGGGGAGGCCGAGCTGGAATAAAGAGGGTCCCAGCCGTTCGAGGAGAAGGGCTCCTCGTTCGACATCAGATCGAAGCAGCGACACGCAACCTTCGCCCCTCGCAAGGCGGAGTGCAGTGATCTCGTTCAAGGCTGCGGCACCAGAGCGCGGGACGAGGAGCTTGAGGACCGCCAGGGACCCGTCTGCAAGTACCGCTTCGGCGACGAACGCTTCAGTGGCATCCTCGAACGGTGCTCCGACGGTGATCGACCAATCGACCTCAAGGCCGGCGACGAGGTCCGGCAGTTGGGAAAGCCATTGCTCTGCTCCCGCCGACCGAGCCTTGTTCTCCAGAAGATGAGATACACGCAGCACGATCGCAAAGTCTCGCACTCTCACCTGGAATTGGCCGCTCTCACCGACGATGCCCCCTAATGTTCAGTGAGTAACCGCCAGCAACGTGTCACCGAACGCCGGCTTGCAGGCGCGATCTCTACTACTCCCCTCCAGAGAATCGCTCCCAAGCCGACTGGCGGGCCATTCCGAGGGCATCACCAATACGTGCCCAGCTGACACCTCGTGCCCTGAGCTCGGCGACGTGATGAGCGACCGCACGGTCGACATTCTGATGAGCCGCATGGGCACGTACCACCTCAGCCAGCAGGGCCTCGTCGGACAGCCCCTCCCAGGCCCTAATCGTCCGCGGATCCCGCGATTTGGTTGAGGAGCCGGCGTTGGCGATCCGACCCTTGTTGGCCTTGAGTTCTTCGGAGATGATCTGAACGGAAAGGTCTACGCACTCGTTGCAGATGTAGACACCCGGACCAGCGACCAGCTTGACGACATCGAACTGGCTGTTGTTGCAGAACGAACATCCCAACGCCTCATGACTTGCGGTGCGCGACACCCGTCTCCTCCTCGCGGCCACAGGTTGTCAGGATAGGCCTGACTTGACAGTCAGGGTAAGCCTGACATTGTTGAAAGTCAATCGCGCTCGCGTAGTGTCCTGCCTTCATCGACCTGAGCCAACTGAGACTTCGGCCGCTAAGCCCAGCCTCGCTACTGGGACCCTGTACACAGCCCGTCGACCAGTTGCGAGACAGGCACGGCCACGAAGCAGCTCATGCACATCCCTCTCTCAATCCGATTCGAACGTTGCAGTCGCAGCCGCAACTCGGACAAACGGACTTGCGAAAGACCGAGCAAGGGAACCCTCTGATCTGCTCCGAAAGTGCAGTACCGAAGCGGCCACGGGAGTGGGGGGGCCCTCACCCTTTGGCCAGATGGGTCGGCAGCAACCAGGTTGCTCTCTCGAGCCAGAACACTGAGGAGCCGCTCCTCGCTAACCCCGATCTATCGCACCTCATGGTCGATATGGACAACTGGCGTGAGGGTCGTCGAGTCCATAGAGGATCGTTAGCCCAGCTCAGGTCCAGGTGATTTGGACCGGCCTGGCTCCTGTTGCGGATGCTTCCCGGGCGCGTGGTTGTCGGTGGAGGAGATCGCTGTCATGTCCGAACCGTCGTCGGCTGATGGCCGCGTGTATGAGAGCGCGCCGAGTTTCGGGTTTCGGCAGCTACTGGATATTCCGTTGACATCGGCAGGCTGATGGCTCATCATCTGGTCCCTATGGCTTGCACTCTTACCGCCGAAACGATGCTCCGGGGCATATCCCTGTCGAGCTTCGGCGCGTACGCGTGCCGACCCGGCAGCTTGCTCGATCAAGAGCATGTGCTGGGGCGCCGGGATTCTGCCAATAGCGGCAGGCCCGGCGGCAGCTGGTAGCTCGGCTCTTTCGCTCAGCCCCGGCGTCTTCCGTTCAAATCGCGCACAACGTCATGCGCGTCATCTCTTTCATGCGCTCGAGCCTTGGTGGCGCCGCGGTCTCCAAAACCGCCGGCCGGGGGTTCGATTCCTTCCGGGCGTGCGCGCCGGGCATCCAGCCCGGACAACCGCTATTTGACAACTGCAGAGACATCGTCATGGGGCCAGCGCCATCTGGCCCCAGATTGGGGTCGGTCGCGCCATGGGGCGCAGCTGGCTGTAGACCAGCCGTCTTTCCGACAGAGGGGGTTCGATTCCCTCCCGGCCCACCGATGCGCGTCACGCCTGACTGGTAGGGCACCGGGCCCTTACCCCGGATAAGACTGGGTTCGAGGCCCAGGGCGCGCACCATGCCGCCGTAGCTCAGCCAGTGGTAGCGCCGGCCCGTCAAGCCGGAGGTCGCGGGTGCAAGCCCCGCCGGTGGCGCGCCGTGACAAGTCGACGTGGCCGAATGGATCAAGGTGCCGGTCTACGAAACCGGAGGATGCAGGTTCGACCCCTGCCGTCGACACCCACTCGCCGTAGCTCAGCAGGACCAGAGCACCGCCCTCCGAAGGCGGGGGTCGCACGTTCGATTCGTGCCGGCGAGGCTGTGCCCTTGTAGCTCAGCGAGCCAGAGCGCGTCTGTGGTAGGGACGAGGCCGTGGGTGCGACTCCCACCGAGGGCCCCAAAGTCTTGGAAGCGATCCGGCCAGATGAGGAGCCTGTCCCGAAAACAGGTACGGGTCGCGAGGCCCTTGTGGGTGCGAGTCCCACCGCTTCCTCCGCTCCAACATGCCGCGATGGTCCAGAGGTTACGACACCGGGCCCTCAACCCGGAGAGCGGGGTTCGACTCCCCGTCGCGGTACTCGATGCCAGGTAGTCGAGCGGGAAGACGTCCGGCCGTTACCCGGAAGGCGGGGGTTCGATCCCTCCCCTGGCAGCGCATCGCCCGGTGGCCGAGGATCTAGGCGCGCGGCTGCAGACCGCGACACGGGGGTGAGAGTCCCTCCCGGGCGTCCAATCGATCCCAAGTCGACGGCACGTGGAACCTTGCCATCGGGGCCACCCCCGGGACGCGAGGTCCCGCGGCAAGCCGGACGGTCTTAGCCGCCATCCTGCTCGTGCCATCCGGTTCGCGGGTCGCAGCC
>PMHU01000045.1:28127-28559 GCA_003156795.1 Acidimicrobiaceae bacterium | reverse complement strand
ATGCGGAGTCGCACGTAAGTTCGCTATTATGGGTGGTAGTGACGGCCGATAGCGGGCCGCCCACAGCGGGCCGGGCCCACAGCGAGCGGACATGATCCACACAAGAATGAACAACTTTTCCAGTCTTTTGCTCCACAGGCGTTGCCGACAAGGGTAGGACCCCATGGCTCAAGTAATCGCCGACATCCGTGAACGCGCCCAGAGCGCGAGACCTCGCCTCGACCGGGTGCCACCCCACGACCTGCAGGCCGAAGAGTCACTGCTCGGGGCCATGTTGCTTTCGCGTGACGCCATCGCCGCCGCCGTCGAGCTATGTAAAACCGGGGATTTTTACCGGCCCGCGCACGGCCACATCTTTGATGCGATCTGTTCGCTGTATGCGCAAGGTGAACCCGCTGACCCGGTCACCGTCGCCGACGAACTGAAGCGAGC
>PMHU01000045.1:0-28092 GCA_003156795.1 Acidimicrobiaceae bacterium | reverse complement strand
CGGCTTATAACCGTTGCCGGAGAGATAGCCGAGATGGGTTACTCCCTTCCTGAGGACGTGGTGGCCACGATGGACAGGGCCGAGGCGATGGTCTTCGAGGTCGTTGAGCGCCGCGTGACGGACTCGTTGAAACCGTTGCGGGAGCTGTTGGCGGCGAGCCTGGACCACCTGGAGGCTCTCTATAACCGTGGCGACACCATCACAGGGGTGCCAACGGGGTACGCCGACCTGGACGAACGGCTTTCTGGTCTTCAGCCGAGCGCACTTGTGATCGTCGGAGCCAGGCCATCGATGGGCAAGACGTCCTTCGCTCTGGGGGTCGCTGCTCACGCTGCGATCGAAAAGAACCTACCCGTGCTGTTTTTCTCGCTCGAGATGAGCCATCTCGAGCTCACCCAGAGGTTGTTGTGCTCAGAGGCACGGGTCGACTCTTCGCGCATGCGCAATGGCAAGCTCCATGAGTCGGACTGGCCAAAGGTCGTCCACGCGATCGGCAAACTTGGCGAAGCACCTCTTTTCATAGACGACAACCCGAACCTCACCGTGATGGAGATAAGGGCTAAAGCTCGACGTTTGAAGAGCAGGGAAGGCTTAGGCCTCATTGTTGTCGACTATTTGCAGCTGATGTCTGGCCACGGGCCGGCCGAGAACCGCCAGGTGGAGGTCTCGGAGATAAGCCGAGGTCTGAAGATCCTCGCGAGGGAGTTGTCTGTACCAGTCGTCGCGCTTTCGCAGCTATCACGCAGCCTCGAGGCGCGAGCGGACAAGCGGCCAGTCCTGGCGGACCTGAGGGAGTCGGGAAGCCTCGAGCAGGACGCCGACGTCGTGTTGTTCATTTATCGGGACGAGGTCTACAACAAGGACTCGGCCGACAAGGGCACGGCGGAGGTAATCATCTCGAAGCACCGCAATGGCCCGACCGGTATGACCCAGCTCGCCTTCCTGGATCACTTCACGCGCTTTGCCAACATGGCCCGCGTCTAACCGCTGTATGTTCCGCCTACGAAGGCCAAGACGTGGACCGCTCTTCCCTCACGCCGAAAAGAACGATGAGGGAAGATCGGCTCCACGCCCGGTCTTCGCCTGCGTGGCCCGGCTGGTCTCACTGAGTACCAAAGTTTGACTGGCCCCGAGTGGTCGACGTCGTGGCCTTCGCTCGGTGGAATGGTAAGTCGCTAAGCCTTTACGATCTCGACGGTCACGGGGAATTCGACCTCGGGATGGAGCCGTAGCGGTACTTGGTGAGTGCCGAGTGCCTTGATGGGCTCATCGAGCTGAAGCCTGTGGCGATCGATCTCGATACCGGCCTGCTCAGCGATGGCTTCGGCGATGTTGGTTGTTGTGACCGACCCGAACAACTTGCCTTCGGGGCCGGCGCGCATTGGGAGGCGTATCACATGCTGGACCAGGCTGCGGGCTACCCCTTCAGCGAGCTGGCGGTCATGGGCGTCCTTGGTCTCTCTTGCGCGGCGCATGGTCGCCGCCTGTTGAGCGATACCAGAGCTGGCAGCGATGGCCCGGCCCTTTGGGAGCAAGAAGTTACGGGCGTAGCCATCGGCGACATCACAAATGTCACCCCTCTTGCCGAGGTTGGGCACGTCCGCGCGGAGGACGATCTTCATCACGCCTCCGCTTCTGCCAGTTCAGGCCCGAGGTCGGCGTCGATGTCGTAGGCCATTGCCTCTTCGGCACCTACGCCGTCTTCGACCTCGACCGCATCCTCACGTCCGGGGGCGGTTCGCGGCCTGCCTGGGCCGCGTTCGCTGGCGGTCCGTTGCACGTAGGGCAGGAGAGCTACCTCCCGAGCCGTCTTGATAGCTACTTGGACGTCACGCTGGTGTTGTGTGCAGTTGCCCGTGACCCGACGGGAGCGGATCTTTCCGCGCTCGCTCATGAACCGCCGGAGGAGGTTGACGTCTTTGTAGTCGACCCACACCGTGCGTTCCTTGCAAAAAACGCAGACCTTCCTCTTTCCGCGGGGGCGAGCTTCCTTGGGAGCTCGTTTGGGGTTGCGGTCTCGATCGTTAGAACGTGCCATCGCTGTTAGAACGGCTCCTCATCCTCGTGGCCAGCGCTGTAGCTCGCTGCCGCGCCGGCATCGCCAGCAGGCCGTTGGAGGGCCGGCTCATGGACCGCGTGTGACTCCCCATTGGAGCTCTCTGGGCTCCGCCTCTCGTTCCTTGTCACATGCACCGTCGCCCAGCGCAAGCTGGGGGCTATCTCGTCGGCGGTGATCTCCACCTTGGAGCGGTGCTCGCCCTCCTCGGTCTCCCAGCTGCGCTGCTCGAGGCGGCCGGTGACCACGACGCGCATCCCTTTGGAGAGACTCAGCGCCACGTTCTCGGCCAGGTCACGCCAGCACACGACGTCGAAGAAGGACGTCGCTTCTTCCCACTCCTGGGTCTGGCGATTCTGCCAGCGCCGATTGACGGCGACGCCGAAGCTGGCCGTCGCCTGACCGGATGGGGTGAACCTCAGCTCTGGATCACGCGTCAAGTTCCCGACGACGCTCACATGGTTTCCGTTGGACATCTCAATTCGCTCCGTTCTCGTTGGCTTCCACCGGCGTACCGGTTGAACTGTCCGAATTGGGCGCGTCGGCGGGCTTGGTCGCTCCGACGGGCGCCTTCTCGGGCAGCCGGATCACTTTGTGGCGGATTACTTCATCCGCGAGTCCAAGCATCCGGTCCAGCTCAGCCACCGCGGCCGGTTCGGCCTCGGTGTCGATCAGCACGTAATAGCCCTCGCTGCGGTGGCGGACCTCATAGGCGAAGCGCCGCTTACCCCAGCGGTCCACTTTGCCGACCGTCGCACCGTTACCGGTGAGCGACGTGGTGGCTCGATCGACAGTGGCCCGGATGGCGTCCTCTTCCAAGCCGGCGTCGAGAATGACCATGACTTCGTAGTGCCGCATCAGCGGCTCACCACCTCCCTGTGGACCCGGGCTCGAGGCTCGGGGCCCCGGTCCGTCCGGAGCAGGGTCTTGAGTTGAAGACAGGGCATGGTACTCGACCTCGGCGATAGGTACTGTTGCGGGCCCGTCCGCCCGAGCCGACTCGTTCGGCGACAAGGGGGAGCCGATATGGGCTACCGACCTATCTTGCCGTGAGGGTGTGACAACCACAACGGTTGGGCACAACGGTTGGGCACAACGGTTNNACTGGGGCTCAGCTCCCCGGTTAGCACCGAAGTCAGGTGATAGGTCTCTGCTTCGTCCGGGAAGCGACCAGTTCGTACGTCCTCCGCCCACGCCGTGAGGCCGGCGACGGCGTCGGCCTGCAGCGTGGCGTATCGGCGCACGAACTTGGCCGGCCGCCGGTCGTCGAAGCCGAGGACGTCGTGGAACACCAGGACCTGTCCATCGCAGTGGGAGCCGGCCCCGATCCCGATCGTCGGGACGGGAACCGAGTCGGTGATGAGCTGGGCGACCACATCCGGAATCCCTTCGAGGACGATGGCGAAGCATCCGGAGTCAGCGAGCGCCAGTGCGTCGTCCACCAGGGCCTTGGCCGAGTCGAGCTCCTTGCCTTGGACTTTGAATCCGCCCATGGCGTGAAAAGACTGAGGTGTCAGCCCGAGGTGGCCCATCACGGGGATCTCAGCGTCGATGATGGCCTCGATGACCGGAAGCCGCTTTCTCCCGCCTTCCACCTTCACCGACTGCGCTCCGGCGCGAACCAGGGTGGCGGCGTTGCGCACGGCGTCGGCTGGACCCGTGTGGTAGCTCATCCACGGCAGGTCGGCCACGATCAGGGCGTCGGGGGTCGTGCGGGCGACGGCGGCGGTGTGGTGGGCCATGTCGTCGACGGTCACGTGGAGCGTGTCCTCGTGACCGAGAACGACCATGGCGACCGAGTCACCCACCAGGATCATGTCAACCCCGGCCGCAGTGGCGACCCGAGCTGTGGGTGCGTCATAGGCCGTGACCATGACCATAGGAATCCGCGAGCCCTTGCGCGCCCGGATAGTCGGCGCAGTCTGCTTCGTCGCCACTTCTCTACCTCCTTGCCCGTCCAGCGCCCCGTGGCTGCCGGCGGTTCACGCGAATTGTAGCCCGGCCTGCGCCAAACCGATAGGCCCCGCCTACGGTTTTTTGACGGGGGTGGTCGTCGGGGGCGAAACGGTGGTCGAGGTCGTGGGTTTCGTAGTGGAAGTCGTCTTCGGAACGGTCGTGCTCGAGCCGGGGTGAACCGTCGTGGTCGTGGTGGACCCGGCCGTGGTCGTGGTGGTCGGAACCGTGGTCGTGGTCCCCAGGCCCAACGGGAATTGGACGACGGAAGGAGGCGGTGGAGTCAGGGTCAGGTCATTGAACGAGTACACCGGTTTGAACTGTCCCTGGTACTGCGGGAAGGAATCGAGGACCGCGGCCATGAAGTTGTGCCACAGCTCGGCCGGGATGGTGCCGCCCTGCACGCTCCTCAGACCCCTGAAGTCGACCATCGGCCGCGACCCCGAGGCGTAGCCCATCCAGACGGCCGTGGTGAGGTTGGGGGTGTACCCGATGAACCAGGCGTCGGTCGATCCGTCCGTGGTCCCCGTCTTGCCGGCCACCGGCGATCCGACGTTCCCGGCCGCGGTGCCCGTCCCGTGCAGCACGACTTGCTGGAGCACGTAGGTCTCCTGGCTGTCCGCTGAAGGCGTGAGGACCACCCTGGTTTGGGGTTGGACGGGCAGTGGGAGGGCCGTCCCATCCGAAGTGGTCACGCCGGTAATCAGGAGCGGGGCGTGATAGATGCCGCCATCGGCAAACGTGGCATAGGCGGCCGCCATCTCCAATGGCGACACGTCGGCGGTGCCGAGCACTTGTGACGGGTAGGCCCCGGACAGCTCTGACGGGTTGATTCCGAGCGCCTCGGCCATGGTGTCCAAGTTGGCCGCTCCGATGCGGGCCACCACCTGGGCGTACACGGTGTTGATGGAGTCGGCTGTGGCGTCGACCAAGCTCATCTCGGGCGCGGTGCTCTCGTGCTCGAAGTTGGTCACCTTCCACGGGCTGCCGTTGGCGTCGCCGTGGGGAAGCACCACTTCGGGGGGCGCTGGGAAGACCGATAGCGGGGAGTAACCCTCCTTGAGCAGCTCGGCGAGCATGAATGCTTTGAACGTCGAGCCGGCCTGCCGGCCGCTTCCGCCTCCGGCCGTCCCCAGGGCCAGGTCGACAGTGGACGTGGCGTAGTTCTGACCACCCACCAAGGCCTTGACCTCCCCGCTGTCGTCGATAGACACCAGGGCACCGGACGGCTCACCGGCGGCCGGGTCGAGAGAGTCGGCGTTGTCGCCGTACATGGCGTCGTACGCTTCGGCTTGCATCGTCGGGTCGAGGGTGGTCGTGACGCGCAGGCCGCCACCGTCGACCATCTGCTGTCCGTACTTGGCGTACAGCTCCTCCCGCACAGCCGAGATGAAGTAGTCGTCGCCGTTGCTCGAAGTCCCCACCGCTCCGCTCGAAGCCGACGGTGATATGACGTACTTGGAAAAAGGAGTGGCCTCGACGGCCGCGGCCTGGGCTTCGGTGATTTTCCTGTCACGGATGAGGGCCTTCAACGTGTCGGTCTGATTGAGCCGGGCCAGCGACGGGTTCCGGGCCGGGTCGGCCAGTTCGGGCTCGCGGATAAGCCCGGCGAGCAGGGACGCTTCAGGCAACCCGAGCTGGCCGACGCTCTGGCCGAAGTAGGCCTGGGAGGCGGCTTCGATCCCGTACGCACCCCGTCCCCAGTAGATCGTGTTCAGGTAGCCCTGAAGAATTTCGTCCTTGGACTCCGACCGGGAGACCCTGATGGCCAGGGCGGCCTCCTTGAGCTTGCGGGTGATCGTCCTTTGCGAGGTCAGGTAGGTCTGCTTGACGTACTGCTGGGTGATCGTCGATGCCCCCTGGAGGTTGCCGGAGCCCCTGACGTCGGATAGGAACGCCCTGACGATGCTCACGGGGTTGAGCGCCCCTTCGGTGAAGAAGTGCCGATCCTCGGTGGACACCACTGCGTCCACGACTATCGGCGGGACCTGTTTCAAGGACACGTTGACGCGGTTCTGTTCGGAGAAGGTGGCCAGCACGTGGCCGGAGGAGTCGTAGACGAAGGTGGTCTGCTGCAAGACCCGCGCCGTCGGGAGTGGGACGCGCGACAGGAGGTAGAGGCCGCTCGCGGTCGCAGCTGCCCCGAGCAGGACCACTCCGAACAGCCACCGCCGCCACCGCCACAACCGCCCGCCCGGCCTCTGGTCCCGGCCCCGCCGGGGCGCGCCTGAGCGGACCGGCGGTCTGGCGCGCGGAGCCATAGAGGGAGCGCTACCCGGCTAGCGGCGCGAAGTGAAAGCGAAGCTCCGGGCCAGGTGATTCCACGAACAGCTGGGGCAGACCTCGACCACATAGCAAGCCAGGTCCTTGGCCGTCCTTGACAGCTTTGCCATTTCGCGCTTGGACGTGACGCAGACCCCTGAAGGGGGCAGCCGGCTGCCGAACACGTAGGAAACCAGGCGGACCTTGGCGCCATCGCAGATGGGGCAGTCCTCGTGCGACTCGTCCCCGACATTGACCGCCGCCCTGAGCAGCTCGGGGTGGGCGTCGCACACGTCGAGCCGGGAAAGCCGGCCCTTGTGGAATTCGCTCACGATGGCATTGCGGGCCAGCCGGTAGTCCACCTCGCCGGCCACTTGGGTCCCCGCGCCGGCACCGCGGAGGGCCTCGGGGCGCAAGCTCATCACGCTCAGCAGATTACCCCGCGCCTCGCCTCGAAGCGGGGTAAGGCCTCGCGCATTCACCTTGAAGGTCCGTTCGGGTTCGAACCTCCCCACTATCGTCACTCCGATATATCGACACGATACATCGGAACGTGTAATATGGAGCTCGACATGTTGGAACTGGCCATCCTCGGGCTCCTCAAGGAGCAGGAGCTGCACGGCTACGAGCTCAAGAAGCGGCTCTCCGACACGCTGGGCTTCGCCAGCGGCGTTTCTTTCGGCTCGCTCTATCCCGCCCTGGCCCGTCTCGAGGCCGCGGGTGCGGTCAAAGCGGTGGAGGCCAAGGCCGCGGTTACGACGCCGATCCCGCTGACCGGATCCTTGAGCGGCGAGCTGGCGGCCTTTCGGGCCCGCAAAGGCGTCGTCCGCGGAAGCCGAGGCAAGAAGGTGTACGGCATCACGGATCTCGGAGACGGTCTCTTCGAGGAGCTCCTGGCGACGGAGAGCCAGTCCAACGAAGACGATCGCCTGTTCAACATGCGCCTGGCCTTCGCCCGGCACCTCCCGCCCGATGCTCGCCTTGGAATGCTCGAACGGCGGCGGGCTCACCTGGTGGAGCGTTCGGTCCAGATCCGGGCGCGTTTGAAGGCGGTGCGAGACGGTTACGCCCTCAGCCTCATCGAGCACGACCGCGAAGCTGCCGAGCACGACCTGTCGTGGATCGACCGGCTGATCGCCTCCGAGCGCGCCGGAGCCCACGCTTCTGATCCGCAAGCCAAGCCGGACCATCCGGCTGCATCGACGACGACCTCGACATCGAATGGTGCCGGGATCCCGAGCCTTTCGGGCCTACGGCCCGTTGACACCGAGGAGGACACAGCGCCATGAGCAACAAGATCCGGGTCGCGATAGCTGGAGTTGGCAACTGCGCCAGCTCGTTGATCCAAGGCATCGAGTACTACCGCGACGCCGATCCGGCGGACACGGTCCCGGGCCTCATGCACGTGTCCCTCGGTGGCTACCACGTAGGCGACGTCGAGTTCGTGGCCGCTTTCGACGTCGACGCGGCCAAGGTCGGGCTGGACCTCGGGAAGGCCATCTTCTCCGGGCAAAACAACACGATCCGCTTCGCTTCGGTCGGCGATCTCGGCATAACCGTGCAGCGCGGGCCTACCTTCGACGGCCTGGGCAAGTACTACCGCCAGACCATCGAGGAATCGCCCCTCGATGCCGTGGACGTGACCGAGACCCTCCGCCGAGTCGGTGCCGACGTGCTCGTCTCATACCTCCCGGTCGGCAGCGAGCAGGCCCAGAAGCACTACGCCCAGGCTTGCCTCGACGCCAAGGTCGGCTTCGTGAATGCCATCCCGGTGTTCATCGCCAGCGACCCCGCGTGGGCCCAGAAGTTTACAGATGCCGGCGTCCCAATCGTCGGCGACGACATCAAGAGCCAGGTCGGCGCCACCATCGTGCACCGCCTCCTGGCCCGCCTCTTCGAAGATCGTGGCCTCGTGCTCGATCGCACCTACCAGCTCAACGTCGGCGGCAACATNNGACTTCAAGAACATGCTCGAGCGGGAGCGCCTGGAATCCAAGAAGATTTCGAAGACGCAGTCGGTCACGAGCCAGCTCGACAACGGCATCGCGGCGGACGACGTGCACATCGGCCCCTCGGACCACGTGCCGTGGCTCGACGACCGCAAGTGGGCCTACATCCGGCTGGAGGGCCGCAACTTCGGCGACGTCCCCCTCAACGTCGAGCTCAAGCTGGAGGTGTGGGATTCGCCCAACTCGGCCGGCGTTATCATCGATGCCCTCCGTTGTGCCAAGATCGCGAAAGACCGCGGTATCGGCGGCCCTCTGATCGGGCCGTCGGCGTACTTCATGAAGTCGCCCCCGGTCCAGTACCACGACGACGAAGCTCACCGGCTGGTCGAGGAGTTCGCGGCCGGCTGAACGTGTACCGACTTCCGAGGGGGTTGCTGACCGCCGGGCCGACTAGGCCCGGCGGTCCCGCGTCCGGGCTCGGACCTTCGGTCGCGGATCACGCGCCGGGGTGCTGCTCTGCGGCAGGATGGCGCGGTGGCTACCGACATCACGACGGCGTGGAATCGCTTCTCGGCTGAGTATCAGAAGGACGCCCGGCTACCGGTCAACGTCGCCCACTACGGGCCGGACATCCCGACCGAAGCCGAGCTGCATCTGCTCGGAGACGTCAAGGGCAAGCGGGTGCTCGAGCTCGGATGCGGCGGGGCGCAGTGCTCGATCGCGTTCGTCAAGCAAGGGGCTACCGCCATCGGCGTCGACATCTCGTCGGCCCAGCTTGCTCATGGCCGGCAGCTCTGCGAGGCGGAAGAGGTCAGGGTCGAACTGCGTCAAGGTGACCTGGCCGACCTGGCGTTCCTACGAGCCGATTCCATCGACCTGGTCTTCTCGGCTTATGCGTTCGGCTACGTCGAGGACCTGAACCGGGTGTTCCGCCAGGTCCATAGGGTCCTCAAGGTCGGCGCCCCGCTCGTGTTCAGTCTCCCCCATCCCGCCTACGCCATGATCGACGACGAAGCCGACCCCGGGCTTCTGATCCGCCGTCCGTACTTCGACCGCAGCCCGATCGAGTTCAAGTGGGGCGGGATCGACTTCACCGCCTACCACCACACGTTCGCGGAGCTGTACATGGGACTCAGCCGGGCGAGCTACCGGGTGGACCTGATGTTGGAGCCCGAACCGATCCCTGGCGCTCCCCGTGGACACGCCTGGCGCGACGCCATGAACCACGTGCCCCGCACGCTCATCATCCGGGCCCGCAAGGAGGGCAACTAGCGCGCCGACCGGGCCATGTGACGTGAAAGTCGCCCTGGTTGCTCGAGCCTGTCCTCCGCGGCGACCGGTGCCGCTAGTGCGGCCGCCCGGCCCACCAGGCGTCGAGGCGGCGTCCGGCCTCGTCGGGGCCGAGGGGACCGTCCTCCAGCCTCAACTCGAGGAGGAAGGCCAGGGCCTCGCCCACGTCGCGGCCGGGTCCCAACCCCAGGCGCTCCATCACCGCGTTGCCGTCGAGGTCGGGGCGGATGGCCCGAAGCTCCTCCTGCTCGTGGAGCTCGGCTATGCGGGCCTCGAGCTCGTCCATGCGGCGGGCCAGGGCGTCCGCCTTGGCCGCATTGCGGGTCGTGCAGTCGCAGCGGGTCAGCTCGTTGAGTTGTTCGAGCAGCGGGCCTGCGTCGCGCACGTAGCGACGCACGGCGCTGTCGGTCCAGCCCATCCGGTAGGTGTGGAAGCGCAGATGCAGCTCCACCAGACGGCTGACCGTTTCGATGTCGTCGGACGAGTAGCGCAGCGCCTTCATGCGATCGCGGGTCATGCGGGCCCCGACCACCTCGTGGTGGTGGAAAGACACCGCCCCTCGAGGTCCGAACGAGCGGGTCTTGGGTTTGCCCACGTCGTGGAAGAGGGCGGCGAGGCGGAGCAGTCGGTCCGGCGACGTGTTCTCGACTACCGCGATGGTGTGGGCCAGCACGTCTTTGTGGCGGTGGATCGGGTCCTGTTCCAGGGCCAGGGCCGGCAGCTCGGGGAGGAATTCGTCGGACAGCCCGGTGCGGACGAGAAACCACAACCCCTCCCCCGGCCTTTCGACGACCATCAGCTTGTCGAGCTCGTCTCGGACCCGCTCGTCGGACACGATGTCCAACCTGGAGCGCATCGTCAGCACGGCTGTCGTCAGAGCTGGATCCGGCACCAGACCGTAGCCGGCCACGAAGCGGGCGGCGCGGAGCATGCGCAACGGGTCGTCGCTGAACGACTCCTCGGGAGGCAGCGGCGTGCGGAGCCGCGACGCGGCGAGGTCGCCCACCCCATCGAAAGGGTCGATGAGCTGCAAGTCGGGCAGCGATAGGGCCATGGCGTTGACCGTGAAATCGCGCCGCGACAGGTCGGCTTCGATGGCGTCGGCAAATACGACATGGGGTTTGCGGCTGTCTGCGTTGTAGGCCTCGGCCCGGTGGGTGGTGATCTCCATGTTGCGGCCGCGGTAACGAAGCCCGATGGTTCCGAAGCGCTTGCCTTGGGTCCATACGGCGTCAGCCCAACCCGACACCAACGCCTCGATCTCGTCGGGGCGGGCATTGGTCGTGAAGTCCAGGTCGTCGCTGCCGCGCCCGAGCACGGCGTCGCGGACCACCCCGCCCACCAGGTAGAGGCGGTGGCCGGCTGCGTCGAACAGCGAGGCCAGGTCGCTCGTCTCGACGACCAAGGGTCGCAGCCGCTCCGGTATCACGACGGACCAGCCTACCGGCGCCATCCAACCGGCCCCATCGGTTAAGTCGGGTGCAGGCGAGCGGCCTGGGCGTCGCATGGGGGAGGTATGCGACGCCCGAGCCCGCCCGCCGGGGCTATGAAGCCGGAAGCAGCCCTGCGGTCTGGAGCGCGACCCGGAAGTCGTGCGGATTGGTGGCTGCGGCCAGCGCCGCCCGGAGCGTGACCTCGCCGCTCTTGAACAACGAGAACAGGCTCTGGTCGAACGTTTGCATGCCGTGGTACTCGCCGTCGGCGATCAATTCTTCGATCGACTCGCCGCCGCTGGCGGTCGGATCCATGATCCGGTCGGCGATCCGGCCGGTCACGACCAACGCCTCGATGGCAGGAACCCGACCTTCGCCGGAGGAGTGGGGCACGAGGCGTTGGCTGATCACGCCTTTGAGGACGCCTGCGAGCGTGAGGCGGATCTGGGTCTGCTGGAACGGGGGGAAGAAGTCAACGATGCGGTTGATCGTCTCGGTGGCGTTGGTGGTGTGCAGGGTGGACAGCACGAGGTGGCCGGTTTCGGCGGCCATCAGAGCAGCCGAAACGGTTTCTACGTCTCGCATCTCTCCGATGAGTATCACGTCGGGGTCCTGGCGCAGGACTCGCCGCATGGCCTGGGCGTAGTCCCTGGTGTCGGTGCCGATCTCACGCTGGCAGACGATCGACCTCTTGTCGGGATGAAGGATCTCGATCGGGTCCTCGATGGTGATGACGTTGGCCGACCGAGTCTGGTTGATGTGGTCGATCATCGCGGCCAAGGTCGTGGTCTTGCCGGATCCGGTGGGCCCGGTTACGAGCACCATGCCCCGAGATTCCTCTGCCAGGCGGGTGACGATCCCCGGCAGCCCCAGGTCCATTACCGACATGGCCGCTGGGAGCACCCTCCGCAGGACCATCGCGGCGCTGCCGCGCTGGCGGAAGGCGTTCCCGCGAAATCGACCAAGCCCGTCGACCGAGAGCGAAAAGTCCGCTTCCCCTGTCCGGTGGAACTCTTCGATCCGGTCGACGGGCATGATCACGCGCAGGCACTCTTCCACCTCTGTCCGCTCGACCGGAGGGAAAGGGGTTGGACGCAGGTCGCCGTTGACCCGCACCCTAGGGGCAGAACTGCCTTTGACGTGAAGGTCCGAGCCGCCAACCTCAGTTACGTGAGCGAGGATTGACTGCAAGTCGAGCACGTTTTCCTATCGGTGGATAATTCGGCCGGGTTGAGCCCGAATAGGCGGGACCTCCACTTCGGACCCGTTTTTTCACCCTCAGAGCCTGGCAGGTGAGGAACTAGTTCGAAGACCTTTGCCAGTTCATCCTGGTCGTCCGCATGTCGCTCGTTCTGCGCTAAGGACCGAGGACCCGCACGCTTTCGACCACCTGACGGCCCGGGCCACCGCTAGTCGGATCCTCCGGTCGGATTCGCTCGCCTGCCAGGGCCGCCACGCACGCCGACGTGGAGTTGGCCAGGGCGTCCAGGTCATAGCCGCCTTCGAGGACCATCAGCCGGCGCCCGGCCGGGACGAGCCCGCACAGGCGAGAGGTGATCTCGGCGAAGTCACCCGAGGTCAGGGCCAGGCCGGCCAGGGGATCGTCTCGGTGTCCATCGAAACCGGCGGAGATGATCAGCCAGGTGGGGGCGTGGCGCTCGGAGAGGGGAACGATGACTTCGTCGAGGGCGGCCAGGTAGACGTAGCCGGTGGCGCCCGCCGGAAGCGGGAGGTTGACCGTGGTCCCTTCTCCCTCGCCTTCGCCCCTTTCGCTGACCCGCCCCGTGCCGGGGTAGAGCGGCCACTGGTGCAGAGACGCGTAAGCGACCCGACCGTCGCGGTAGAACGCGTCCTGCGTTCCGTTCCCGTGGTGGGCGTCGAAGTCGACGATCAGCACCCGCTCGCCCGCGTCGGCGAGGGCGGCGGCCGCGACGGCGACGTTGTTGAGGAGGCAGAAGCCCATGGCCCGGTCGCGGGTGGCGTGGTGACCCGGCGGGCGCACGGCGATGAACGCCGCGTCGGCCTCGCCGGCACGGAGGCGCTCAATGGCGTCGAGTCCGGCGCCGGCGGCGACCAGGGCCGCATCCCAGGAGCTGGCGGTGGCGGTGGTATCGACGTCGATCCTCCCGCCCCCAGCTCGGCAAAACGCCTCCAGAGCGTCCACGGCCGCCGGATCGTGGACCCGGATGAGCTCGTCGCGGGTAGCGGGCCGAGGGACGACCGCCTCCGCGTACCCCGACTCGTAGGCGACCTCGAGGCCGAGCCTCACCGCATCCAGGCGGGCCGGTCGTTCCGGGTGAGAACGGCCCGGATCGTGGCGGTCGCAGGCCGGGTGCATCTCCACGAGGACTGTCGAGCGGGCCACCAACCTGGAGGCTACGACCATCAGGACGGTTGGCGCTGTAGCGTAGGGCCGCCGTGAAGGAGCAGCGCGCCAGTCGGGGGACCCGCTCACGTTTGCCCTCGAGGGGGCCGGGCAACAGTCCCGGGTCGCCGTCGGCCTCCTACGGGGCCTCAAGTTGAGCGCACCATCGATCGACGTCATCCGGTGGGGCCGCGAGCGGGCCCGTACGGGACGGTGGCGTGGCGACGATGACGTGGCGTTCATAAACCCGATTCCCGACGCCCCCTTCCTGTCGGCCGACTTCGTACGGCACTGCCTGCATACCCTGTCGGCTCGGGGCTTCAGCCGGGTGGTCACCGGGGCCTTGTCGCCCCTCGAACAGGCCGGCTTCCTCGCTGCGGGTTTCGACGTCGAGGAACGTCTCCGGCTGCTGGGAATGGATTTGGGCGACCGCCTTCCGCCCATTCCACCTGGCGCGGCCCTCCATCGGGTGCCGCGTTGGCGCCGACCCGAGGTCCTGGGCGTGGACCGGGCCGCTTTCATGGACTTCTGGCAGTTCGACTCCGACGGTTTGCTCGACGCTTTGCGGGCCACGCCTTCGGTCCGCTTCCGGATGGCGGTTGGGGCACGCGGGGAGGTGCTCGCCTACGCCATTTCCGGCCGGTCGGGCCCCCGCGGGTTCGTCCAGCGCCTGGCGGTTCTGCCGGGCGCACAGCGCAGCGGGACTGGAGCCCGGCTCCTGCTTGACGGCCTGCACTGGATGCGGCGCCACGGCGTGGCCAGAGCCGTTGTCAATACCCAGGTGGGCAACGAGGCCGCCCTTTCCCTGTATTTGAAGGCAGGTTTTCGCGAGGAACCCGTCGGGCTCTCCGTGCTATCGACCGGATTGCCGTGACGCGGCCGCGCTTCTGGTGGTCGCGTCTCGTCGGCGCCACGCTGGTTGTCGCGGGGGGAGTCGTCGTTCTCCCAGGCGCCCACGCCGCCCGGGCCTCGGCTGCGGCCGGGCGGGCCTCGGCATCCGGCTTGGCCAGTGGGATCGAAACCGGGCCACCGACGGTCGCCCTGCTGGGGCAGACACCGTGGGTGGAGCAGAGCGGCATCTTTCGTCTCCGCCTCGAAGTGACCGCTAGCGACCCGTCGGTCGACCGTTTGGCGGTGCAGGCCTATACCCGTCTCACCACCCGGACCGACTTCGACGACGCCAAACAAGGGAACATGAACGGTTTCGTCTGGTACACGGCTGGACCGCTGAGCTTGTCGAGCCTTCCGGCCGACCCGGCGGGAGGTGTCGACGTGGCCATCCCGGTCAACGTGGCCCCGCCGGCGGGAAGCGTCGTCCCAACCCTCGACGCGACCGTCGGCAGCGGCGTGTACCCGCTGCAGATCGGCGTATACGACCAAAACGGAGTCCTCCAGGGACAGCCACTGACGACCTTCCTGGTGTATGCAGCCGGACCGCCGTCAGTGACCAGCCTGCCCCGGCTGTCGGTCGCGCTCGTCCTTCCCTTCCACTCGGCCCCCGCAGTCACCCGCCGCGGGCAGCTCGGACCGCTCGGAGCCAGCGAGTCGCAACGTCTCAGCCAACTCGCGACCGTCCTCAGCGCTTCGCCCGTCCCCCTCAGCCTCGACGTCACGCCGCAGACCCTCGACGCGCTCGATGCTGGCAGTTCGACCGATCAGGCGACCGCCGCCACATTGGCCGGGGTCGTAAGCACAGCGCGCGATCAGGTGCTGCCTGGTCCATACGTCCGAGCGTCGATCTCCGACATGGAAGCCCAGGGGTTGGGCGGCGAGGTCATCCAACAGCTGCGGGCCGGGTCCCAAACGCTCGACCGGGTCTTCGGCTCCGCTCCGTCGAACTCGACTTGGGTCGTGGACGGTCCGGTCGACGATTCGATCGTCTCGGCCGCGCTGGCAGCCGGCGCCGGCCGCCTGGTCGTGCCGGATTCGACCTTGACCGCGCTCCCAACCTCAGTCACGGAGACGACCTTCGCCCGCCCCACTGGGCTGACTATCACAGGAGGCCCCAAGCTGGCGGTCTACGGGGCCGACCCTGGGATCACCGCGGACTTCGCTAATGGCGAGCCCGCCGTCTTGGCCGCCAATCAGCTCCTGGCCGAGCTGGCCATGATCCAGCTGGAAACTCCGGGGGTGACCAGGGGTGTGGCGGCGCTTCCCCCGCCCGGCTGGGTGCCGAACCCGATGTTCGTGGCGACCCTTCTCAGCGGGCTTCGAGGCCACCCCCTTCTGGGCGCGGTCACCGTGTCGTCGTTGTTCTCCCAAGTGCCGGTGGCGCCCCTGGTCCGGCAGCTCGTCTCGCCGGCGGGCGGACCGTCGAGTCCTTCGACACAGAGTGACAGCGCAGGGCCCTTGGCTTCGAGCCTCGGGGCGGCCGGCTCGCTGGACGGCGACACGATCCGTTCGGCCCGCCTGCACGTGTCCGGCATAGCGGCCATAGTCCCCAACGATCAGGCGCTCGCCGCCACCCTCCAGCGCCAGCTGCTCGCAGCCGAGTCCATCGATGTCACCAAATCCCAGCGCCAATCCCTACTGGACTCGATTACGACGGCTGTGGGTCGGCTGACGGCTCAAATCAGCCTGCCCGGCTCTTCGTCCATCACACTGACCTCTACCCGGGCCCAGATCCCTTTGACCATCCTGTCGACGGCGTCGCTCAAGGCCCACGTCCAAGTGCAACTGAGCAGCCAGCGACTTCTGTTCCTGGCTTACGATCCACCGAGCGGCCGGTGCCGAGTCCTCCCGAATCCGACCGCCGAGGTCTGTGACCTGATTCTGACCAGCCAAAACACCACCCTCAAGGTCCCGGTCGAGGCCCGCTCGTCGGGCGTGTTCCCCCTGGACGTGACCCTCTACTCGCCGGGAGGAGCGGACCTTCTCGCTCGCGATCTCGACACCGTCCGAAGCACTGCCATCTCCGGGGTAGGCGTCGTGCTGATCGTGCTCGCGGTGGTATCGCTGGGCGTGTGGTGGGTTCGCGACCTCCGTCACGGAAGGCGGGCGAGGAGGCTCGTACCTGCTCCGATGGACCCAAGGATCGTCACCGATACCGATCCGGGAGCCCACTCGGAGGCGACGGACCCCGTCAGCGAAGATCCGGTCGTCAACGAGTTCTTCGCCAAGCCACCGCCCGATTACAGGGAGCCCCACCACAGCTGATGGTTCCGCCCCCGGCGACGCCGCATTTGTGGCGCCGCCGGCCGGACGGTTTGTGGACGCGGCCGGGAACGGGTTGTGGACGCGATTGTCACTATTGAGGCGGTGTCGAGGTCGAATCTGGTCACCGGGACGCACCCGGACCCAAGGGGGAGGGACATACGTTGGCTGGCGTCCGAGTGGTTACCGATACCGCCTCCGACCTACCCGACGAACTGCTGGCCGAGTTGGGCATCGGCTTGGTGTCGCTGCGGATCCGGTTCGGGTCCGAGGAGTTCGTGGACCGGGTCGAGTTGTCGACCAAGGAGTTCTGGTCCCGTTGCAGCAGCTACGACGGCCTGCCGGAGACCTCGGCGCCGTCCCCCGGACAGTTCCGGGAGGCTTTCGAAAGGATGGCCTCGGAGGGAGCCGATGGGGTCGTGTGTGTCAACCTGTCCGCCAAGATGTCGGCGACGATCCAAGCCGCCAGGCAGGCCGCGGATGCACTGGACGGGACGCTGCCGGTTCGGGTCGTCGATTCCGAGAGCGTGACGCTGGGACAGGGCCTGATCACGATCGACGCCGCCCAGCGGGCCGCTCGCGGTGGCACCCTTGACGAAGTGGTGGCCGCGGCCGAGGATGCGGCAGGGAAGCTGAAGTTGTACGGCGCCATAGACACCCTCGAGAACCTCAAGAGGGGCGGGCGGATCGGAGGCGCCCAGGCCCTGCTCGGTTCCATGCTCTCTATCAAACCCGTCATCGAGGTGAGAGACGGGGTCGTGGAGAAGGAGTCGCAGCAGAGGACACGGTCGAAGTCTCTGCGTTACCTCGCGGACAAGGTCCGTGCGGCCGGCCCCATCTCGCGCCTCGCTGTCTTCTCCGCGGACGCGCCCGACCTCGACGACTTCCTCGCCTTGCTCGATGGCGTTCATCCATCCGAAAAGACCCTGCTGGGCGACGTCGGTCCGGTAATCGGCACCCACGCCGGTCCGGGGGCCATCGGGGTGGCCTGGATTCCAACCTGATCAATGTGATTCCGGTCAATGTGATTCCGGTCGGCGGGGCTCCGGTCCGTCGTAGGACGTGACCGGGTAACAACGAGGCGCGCAACTACCCTGTGATGTCGTGCCCGGTTTCGATCAGACCACCCCGATCAACGCGGGGCGCACGCTCGGTGGGCGCTACTTGCTGGTGGCGCCGATCGCCCGCGGCGGCATGGCCGAAGTGTGGGAGGGCCACGACGAGATCCTGAGCCGTCCCGTTGCCGTAAAGGTGTTGCAACCGCACCTGGCGACGGACGGCCTCTTTCTTGAGCGGTTCCGCCGCGAAGCCGTCACCGCTGCCCGGCTGGCCCACCCGGGGGTGGTGTCGACATTTGACACTGGAGTGGACGAGGGGACGGCCTACATCGTCATGGAACTGGTCAAGGGCCGCACCCTGCGCCAGTTGATGATCGACGAAGGACGGCTCGAGCCGTGGCAGGCGGTGGCGGTGGCCAGGCAGATCGCCGACGCGCTCGCGAGCGCCCACCAGGCCGGGTTGGTTCACCGAGACGTGAAGCCGGCCAACGTGCTGGTGACCGAGGACGAGTCGGGCGGGATGCGGGTGAAGGTGACCGACTTCGGCATCGCCAAGGCCGGCGCTGGCATGGGAAGCGACCTGACGCGTACAGGGACCGTCCTAGGAACCCCGAAGTACGTCAGCCCCGAGCAGATAAGAGGCCAGGACCCTGACGCCCGGGCGGACCTGTACTCGCTCGGAGTGGTGTTCTACGAGATGCTCGCCGGGACGCCCCCATTCGTGGGCGACACCGACCTGGCCACCGCCATGGCCCACCTCAACGACCGGGTTCCCAAGGTGTCGGCCAAGGTCCGGGGCGTCCCCGCNNGCGCGGGGCTAGACCGGCTCGTGAGCGACCTGCTCGCAAAGGAGCCGAAGCGGCGCGTGCAATCGGCGGTCGAGCTCCGCCAGCGACTGGACACCCTCGGCCCCCTGTCGGCCCCGGTGGGCCGGTCCGGCGGGCCTGGCGGGCGGGACGGCCGGTACTCCCCGGCCCACTCCGCTCGGGGAGAAGTTCGTCGCGCCGATCGCCGGTCGCTGGCGGGCGCATCCCCGGTGGCCCGGCGGACGTCGCTGCCCTCNNCGTCGCGCGCCGAGGCGGGCGCCACGGTCGCCTTTCCTGGAGGAGCGGCGGGCCCATCGTCACGGCAGCCTGTGGCTCCCCGCCAGGCGGAGGTCCTCACTCCGCGGCCCCCTCCGGTCGGCGCTAGCGCATATGGACCCGGGCCGCCCGCGTCTCCGGACCGGCCGCCCTCCTTCCCTTCTCCTTCCGGCCGATCGACCGATGAGATGGAGGCCCTGTCGCGGGTCGGCTTTCGGCGCCGCGGCCGGGTCGCGGGTGCGGTGGTCGCCAGTCTGATCTTGGCCGGCGCCATCGTGGCCCTGATCCTCCTGGCATCCCAGCCCGGATCCTCCCGACGCGGCGCCCCGGCGATCACCGTTCCGCCCGCCCCGCCTCACATCGATTCCGTGACGGTCTACATGAACAACGACCGAGCTCCCGATAACCCGACTGAGACGTACAAGACTTTCGATGGCAACCCCGCCACGTACTGGTCGACGGAGACGTATCGGAACCGGAGGTTCGGGAACCTCTATTCAGGCATCGGACTGTCCATCCAACTCGACCAGGCCGCGCCGCTCCACACGCTGTCGGTGACCTCGCCCTCATTCGGATGGGCGGCCGAGGTCTTCGTGTCGTCATCACCAGTGCCTTCCGGCCAGCCCGTCTCTGAGTGGGGCCAGCCAGTCGACGCCCAGACCGGGATCGCGGGAAATGCAACGTTCCATCTCGGCGGACGCTCCGGCCGGTACGTCCTGCTGTGGTTGACGAACCTAGGCCCCGAGGATCACGCTGCCGTAGCCGAGTTGGGTATCAACTGACGGTCCCGCCAAGCGAAACCCAGGGTGTGGAATCCGGCCCAGATGATCGGCGATACCGAGCCCGATGGCGATCGAGGCCCACGCCACCGATGGGATCAGATCGAGGCCCCGACCCGAGGCGATCCCGATCCTCAGCTCGAGCGATGCCGCCGCCAACGGTGGCTAGGCTGACCCTCTATGGCACCCAATGGACCGGCGCAAACGGGCGACCACGACTGGACCGTCCAAGTAGCCGACCGCATCGAATCCGTCGTGGAGACGGTGAGGGACAAGACGACCAAGCCGGCGACGCTGGTGGCGCGTGGACTCGTCTACGGGTTGGTGGCGGGCGTTCTTGGGGCCGCTCTGTTGTTCCTTCTGGTGCTCGGTTTGACCAGGGTTCTCGACGTATACCTGCCGTTCCACCCGATAGGCCGGCGTGTATGGGTGGTGGACGCGGGCGCGGCGGCAATATTCCTGGGCTCTGGGGCGTTCTTGTGGCGCAGGAGGCGCCCGAAGAGCGTCTGAGTCGAGTGCAGGAGTAGCGCCCATGAGCGAATCCCCAACCACGTCGGTCCGCGACGTCATCATCATCGGATCGGGTCCCGCAGGCTTGACCGCGGCGATCTATGCCGCTCGGGCCAATCTGGCTCCGTTGGTCATAGAGGGGTTTCCGTCGTCGACCAGTGATCAACCGGGGGGCCAGCTTATGCTGACGTCCGATATCGAGAACTTCCCCGGGTTTATAGAGGGATTGGCCGGCCCCGAACTGATGGGGAATATGCGAAGTCAGGCCGCCCGTTTTGGTGCCGAGTTCCTGACGACCAAGGCCGAAAGGGTCGATTTCTCGTCCCAACCTTTCCGGATATGGGCGCCTGACCCGTCCACCGGTGTGGAGGTCGAACATCTAGCTCGGTCGGTGATCGTATCGACGGGGGCGCGCTCGCTGATGCTAGGGCTTCCGGCGGAAGAACAGCTTCTGAGCAAAGGCGTTTCCACTTGCGCTACGTGTGACGGCTTCTTCTTCCGAGGTCAGGACATAGCGGTCATCGGGGGCGGAGATTCGGCCCTCGAGGAAGCCATCTTTCTCACCAAGTTTGGCGAGACAGTGACGCTGGTTCATCGGCGTAAGGAACTGCGGGCGAGCAAGATAATGCAGGATCGCGCGTTCAAGAATCCGAAGATAAAGTTCGTGTGGGATTCGGTCGTCACTGACATAGCTGGTACATCTAAAGTGGAGGGCATCCATTTACGTAATACGACGAGTGGGGAAGAGTCTTATTTGCCAGTAGGTGGGGTGTTTGTGGCCATTGGTCACGTGCCAAACACTGGCGTTTTCAGCGACCAGCTCGATATGGACGACGCCGGTTATCTCGTGACGGCGGTCGGATCCACGGCTACGAATGTGCCCGGGGTGTTCGCTTGTGGCGACGTCCAGGATCACACCTACCGTCAAGCCATCACCGCCGCTGGGACCGGATGCATGGCGGCCATAGACGCCGAGCGCTGGTTGGAGGTCACCGGCCAGGAGTCCTGAGCCAGCCGCGCCGACACGAGAAGCCTGACGGGTGGAATGGGACCAGGGGTCGCGGTTGTTGCACCCTCAGGAGCCCGGGGACGGACCCAGGGCCCTGGAGGAAGGCGATCACAGTGACGCAGCTCGAGTTGACCCTCACCGATCAGACGTTCGATGAGGAAATCCAGTCGGCTACCGAACCGGTGCTGGTGGACTTCTGGGCAGAGTGGTGCGGGCCGTGCAAGATGGTGGCGCCCATCCTTGACGAGATCGCCACAGAGCAGGAGGGCAAGCTTCGCGTCGGGAAGATCAACATCGACGAGAACCTCGAGTTGGCTCGCCGGTTCGAGGTGATGAGCATCCCGACCATGATCCTTTTCAAGGACGGAGAGCCTCAGATGCGAATTGTGGGCGCCAAGGGTAAGGGTCAACTGCTTCAGGAGCTCAATCCCTACCTGTGACCAAGTTTACGGTCAGCCCCGCCGGAGATTCCCCCCGACGGCGGGGCTGTCCACACCTTAGCCACAGTCTGTGGATGAGGTGCACCCGAGGGCATCCTTAGCCGTCGGTTGAGAGTCCGGTGGCCTATTCGGGCCTCGGCGGCTCCGTCATGGCCCGGTAGATCCTTTCGAGGTCCTCCAAGGTGGCGAAATCGATCGTCACCCGACCTCTCTTGGCTCCCAGGTTGACCTTGACCCTCGTATCGAGATGAGACGACAGCAGTTCCTCTAGCTCGAGTACTCCCGGCGCCCTGAGTTTGGTGGCCGAGGCGACCCGGTCCGCCGTCGAACTGCCGAGTTCGTTGTGATCCTTGACGGCTTCCTCGACGGCGCGCACCGAAAGCTGCCCGGTCACGGCTCGTCGGGCCAGGGCTTCCTGGAAAGCGCGGTCGGGGGTGCCTAGGAGGGCCCGGGCGTGGCCCGCGCTCAGCTGACCTTCACCGATCAACCTCTGCACGGTGGGGGGCAGCTGGAACAGCCGCAGGGTGTTGGTGATGGCGGCGCGGCTCTTTCCCACCCGGATGGACAGCTGCTCGTGGGTGAGCCCGAAGTCCTCGATCAACTGTTGGTAGGCGCCGGCTTCCTCGAGGGGATCGAGGTCCTCGCGGTGGAGGTTCTCGATCAGGGCCTGCTCCACGCTGCCCAGGTCGGAGACGGTGCGGACGATGGCGGGGATGGTCGGAAGGCCGGCCCGCTTGGCGGCCCGCCACCTCCTCTCCCCGGCGATCAGCTCGAAGGCCCCCTCCCCCGTCTGGCGGACGAGGACCGGCTGCAGCACTCCTACCTCCCGGACGGAGGCGGTGAGAGAAGCCATGGCATCCTCGTCGAAGTCCGTTCTCGGCTGATGAGAATTGGCTCGAATGGCCACGACCGGGATGTCGAGCAGGGCCGAGCTGCGGTCACCCATCACCTCGGTCGGAATGAGAGCCCCAAGGCCCTTACCTAACCCGCTGCGGCGCGCCACCGCTCACCTCCTTGGCCAACTCTCGATACGCGATTGCCCCCCGGGACGAGGAGTCGAAAACGATGATCGGCTGTCCGAAGGATGGAGCCTCCGACAAGCGAACCGTCCGTGGAACGACGTTGCGGCACACCCGGTCGCCGAAATGCTGGCGCACCTCGTCCGCGACCTGCTCGGCCAGCTTGGTCCTGGCGTCGTACATGGTCAGGATGATCGTGCTCACGTCGAGCTGCTCGTTGAGGTTGGCCTGGACCAGCCCGACGTTGCGAAGGAGCTGGCCCAGACCTTCCAAGGCGTAGTACTCACACTGGATCGGCACCANNCAGTCGATCAGGATGAAGTCGAAGTCTCCGTCGACCGACTCGAGGGCCTTCTTCAAGCGCAGCTCCCGGCTGAACACCGGGACCAGCTCGATTTCGGCTCCGGCCAGGTCGATGGTGGCGGGCACCACGAAGAGGTTCCGCACCGTGGTGGGCTCGATGACGTCCTCCATTGGGGTGTCATGGAGGATGACGTCATATATGGACGCGTCGAGGTTGCGGGCGTTGATACCCAGACCCGTCGTGGCGTTGCCTTGAGGGTCGAGGTCGACGACCAGGACCCGGTAGCCCAGCTCGGCGAGGGCCGCGCCCAAGTTGACGGCCGTGGTCGTCTTGCCGACGCCGCCCTTCTGGTTGGCCACCGCGAAGCAGCGCGGGAGCGCCCGGTTGAGCGCGCCGGGGTGCACCTTGGCGCCGATGGTCTGGGTGGACCGGGCCGGCGGGGCCGGCGGCGGTGTCGAGGCTGGACGCGCCCCCAGCCCGGAGGCCCTGGCCGCGCCCTGGGCTTCGACGGCTACGGCGTCTGACCCCGACGCGGGACCTGTGGCCGCATCGGGGGCCTCGACGACGGTGGGATCGCCCACGGGCTCCGCCTCGGCCGGACCCACATCGTCGGCGGGAGGACCTACGGTGCCGGAATGATCGGGACCGGGGCTTGAGGCTGCGGGATTACCACCGCGTTCTGCGACGACCGGCTCTGCTCCCCTCGGTGCGGCGGCCTCGGGGTCGACGGCGGCTGGCAGTTGCTCGACGGATCGATCCTCTGCCGCCGAGTCCAGATCTGTAGCGAGCGGCTCGGAACCGAGATCCTCGTCGGCCCGGCTCGAGTCAGCGTTTCTCAGCCGTTCAAAGATCGAACTCGCCCGAGCTCGTAGATCGTTGGGCTGAGTCACTGTGTCATCATTTTGGCCACTGGTGAGCGTCAAATCAAGGGTCCAGCGGATGTTTGACGGGAGACCTTCAGGGCATTGGGTCGAGGGTTCGCCCCTCAATCGTGTTTCACGTGAAACACAAGCCTCAAAAGAGGGGCCGTTTGCCGGGCACGCCCGTGCGCCGAGGGTAGCGATCTGGGCAGGGGGCCGACTGATCGATCACCTGGTATGACGTCCGCCCTGATCCCACGCGGCCCGGCCTCATGCCGAGAAGGGAGAGGGCGGCATCGTCCCATCGATTCGGGGCTCCGCCGGGCGGCTCCGCCACTATCAGGTTCCCACCGACGCGAAGGAAGGGGGCGGCACACTCGGCAGTTACGGCGGGCGGCCCGAAACTTCGCGCCACCACGCAGTCGACCGACCCCCTCAGCGGTCCCCGGCCGGCCTCTTCGGCCCGCTGAGCCACGACCTCCACCCGCCCTTGCAAACCCAAGGTGACCGTCGCCTCCTCGAGGAAAGCGGCCCGCTTGCTCCCGCCTTCGAGCAGGATCCACCTCGTTTGGGTCCAGGCCAGGGCCAGGGGTAGGCCGGGCAGTCCCCCTCCACTGCCGAGGTCAAGGGCGATGTTCGGCGCGCCTCGGAGCGCGGCCCCGATGTCGAGGGCGCGCTCGATGTGGGGGTCGATCGGACCGGGTCCCAAAAACCCTCGGCGCTGCGCCTCGAGTAGGACGGAGTAGAGCGGTGCCCGGTGGGCTGAGTCCAGCGGTGACAGGGCCGCCGGTCAGCTGTTGGTCGCCGTCGGGACCACGACTACGCGTCGGCGGGGTTCTTCACCCTCGGACACCGTCGAAACCCCGTCGATTTCGCCGATGGCGTCGTGCACGACTTTCCGGTCCACGGACGACATCGGTTCCAGCGCCGTGCGGGACCCGCTTTGCTGAACAGTCGACGCCACCTGCTGGGCGAACTTCACCAGGGCTTCGGTCCGCTTCCGGCGGTAGCCGCCGACGTCCACGTTGATGTGGCCGTTGTTGGCGCCGGTCTCGTAGTGGACAACGGTCCGGGCCAGGTTCTGGATGGCTAGCAGGGTGGCGCCCTTGGGGCCGATCAACAGCCCAAGGTCGGATCCGGTCATCTGGATGTCGAGGGTTTCGTCGTCGAGCTTCGTCATGGCCACCGAAGCGGTGAGACCGAACTCCGACGTCAGCTGGATAAGGAACTCCTCAGCGATCTTCCCCTGTTCTTCGAGCGCTACCTCCACGTCGGCTCCTTCCCTCTGCTCATTGTCGATCCGATCCGGACGCCGTTCCCGGCGAGAGCCTTCTTTGTCTCCGCCGGGCGCCGGTCCGCGCGTGCGCTTGGCGCGGGTCGCGGGTCGCGCCGAGGAGCCACCTGAAACGTCTTGGCTCTGGTCGACAGCGGCTGAGGCTCCGGCCTTGTTGGGTGCAACCCTGCCGGCCGCTCCCTTGGTGCTGGCGGGCTGAGGTTTCGCATCGCGGGATTGACCCGTCGGAGTCGCTCCGGCGGCTGGGCCTGCTGTGCTCCGGCGCCGGCGGTCGCGACGATCTTCTTTGGCTCGCGGCGCGGTCGGCCTGACGCGAGCTCGGACTCGGGCTTCGCTCCGCAGCCGCCCGAAGAGGCCGGCCCGAGGCTCGGCCATGACTTCGAATTCGGCGTCCGCCTCGTCCACACCCAGCTCGTCCAGGGCAGCTTCTTTCGCCTCTTCGACGCTACGTCCGGTGGTCTCGACCCACTCCATCCCTATCTCCCTCGCCGTTTGCGGTTGGTCCTGCGCCCGCCGGACGACCCGCTGCCCTTGCCGGCGGCTGATCCGCCGGATGTACGCGACCCTCCAGACGCACGGGACCCGCCGGAACTGCCGTTGGATCCTGAGGGGCGTCCGCTCTTGCCTCCATTGCTGCCGGTCCGAGGCGAACCCTTCGGAGTCGATGCGGTCTTGGCCGCATTCCGGTTCTTCTGCTCCTGTTCGGCGGTGGCGAGTAAGTCGCGGAACCAGCCTCGACCGGACGCGGCGGGCGCATTCGAGCCCGATTTGGGCTTGCCGGCCTCGCTGCCGGACCCGTTCGCACCGTTGGATGTCGCCGCCCCGCCGGACCCGGATTTAGAGGATCCCTTCGGCGCCCCCTGATTTCCTGAGCCGGACCCGGAGGTTCCCTTCGGGCCCTTGGACCCCTTGGACCCTCCAGCCGGTCCGGACGAGCCGCCCTTTGCCTCCAGCTCGTCGATCTCGTGGGTCTTGGCTTCGACCTCTCGCACCTCTTGGACCACGAGGGCCTTGACCTTCGGATCGAAGCGGTACATGGCGTCTTGCTGGGCGATCCGGCAGACGTTGGACATGGCGTAGTACAAGATCACGCCGGCCGGGAACCGGATGCAGAACACCACAAAGACCAGGGGGAGGAACTTCATCATCCGCATTTGCGTCTGCATCTGAGGATTGTTCTGGTTCGCCTGGTTGCGACTCATCATCATGGACGACTGGAAGTACGACGTCCCGCCCATGACCAACAGGAGTATCCAGAAGGGCAGCGCCGCCATGAAGCTCGAGTGGTGGCTGAGGGCCGTCTGCGACAGGTTCATCCCGAAGGCGTTGATGTGGCCACCCGCGGCGACGATGTCCTTGAACATCCGGCTCGACGACGACAGGTACTTCGGGTCGTAGCAGGTGGCAGTCAGGCAGTGGATGGACGGGTCGGGTCCCTTGACGGTGTGGCTCAGACCGTCGATGACTCGGAACAGGGCGAAGAACACCGGCATGGGCAGCAACATCGGGAGACAGGCGCCGAACGGGCTCACCCCGTGCTCCCGGAACAGCTCCATCTGGGCCTGGGCGAATGCCTGCTTGTCGTTTTTGTGCTGCTCCTGCAGCTTCTTCAGAAGGGGCTGCAGCTTCTGCATCGCCAGCATCGACCGGGTGCTCTTGAGGGTCAGCGGCGATATGAGCGCCATCCATAGGACGCTCAGCACCAAAATGGCCACTCCGTAGTTGGGGATGACCGAATAGATCTCGGCGAGTACCCAGGCGATGGGTTTGGCGATGGGGTCGAGGATGCTTCCGCCCGACTTGGACGCGGCCTTGGCCACTGTTGTGACCGTCGTTGATCCGCTGGTCAGCACCGAGGCGAGCATCATGTCAGGTATCTCATTCCGGGACAGGATCGAAGCCGCACGGGCCTCCGGGACGGCAGCGCCCCAGTCGGCGCGCCGACAGGGAGAGCCCCCGCCAGGCGCCGTGACGGTTGACGGCTTCGATGGCGTAATGGGAGCAGGTAGGGGTGAAACGGCAGGGAGACACCCGGCCCGAGCGCGCCACCTGATAGGCCCTGAAGAGGGCGATGAAGAACCTGGCCGGGATGGTAGGAGGGCCCGCGGGCAGTGCTCTAACAGCCCCTGTCATGGTTCCTCGAAGTATTTCAGGGCTTTGGACAATGTCTTTCCAAGCTCCTCATAGGGGAGGAGCGCCGCCGCCGGGGCCACCCCGATGAGGTAGGCGCCGGGTCGCAGCGTCGGTGCTGCATCCTTCATCAACATACGGATTCGCCGCCGAACACGGTTGCGGACGACGGCCGACCCGACCTTCCGCCCGATGGTGTAGGCCACGCGCGGTGGCTCGGTCGGGTCACCCGGTACCCACGATACCGTGATCGGCCCTTCCCGGCGACGTCGCCCACGGCGAAGAGCCTCGAGCGTTTCGCGTCGGTCGACCCGCCAGATCAGGCCGACAGGCGATGACGGCCCTTCAGCCGTCTCGACTGGATGATGGCCCGTCCGGCGCGAGTGGACATCCGGTGGCGGAATCCGTGCCGCTTGGCTCGCCGGCGGTTGTTCGGTTGAAAGGTTCTCTTCACTCATCGCCTCCTCGGTCCCGGCAGCGCTACCAGTCGCCGGTGCTCCCGAGCGAAGTAGATGCGCGCCAACCCATGCGGCCCGTTGGCACGAGCAGCCATGCTACATGAGGCCGCGAGGGGGTGCCAAGCGCCACGATGGGCCTCAGCGGGCCGGGCCCTCGCGGCGTCACCGGCTCTTTCGGCAAACCTGATTGAACCGGTCGACTTTGGCCCCAATCCCGGGTAGCTTTAGGAGCGCCGAACCAGCCCAAGAGCTGAGACAGATCGAGGAGGATCCAAATGGCATTGCAACTTGGAGACGAGGCACCCGACTTCACCGCTGACACCACCGATGGCACGATCAACTTCCACGACTACTTGGGCGATGGATGGGGAGTGCTCTTCTCCCATCCCAAGGACTTCACGCCCGTGTGCACCACCGAGCTCGGCTACATGGCCAACGCCAAGCCCGAGTTCGACCGCCGGGGCGTGAAGATCATCGGCCTGTCCGTCGACGCCGCCAGCGACCACGAGCGCTGGGCGCGCGACATCGCAGAGACCCAGGGCACCGCGCCCAACTACCCCATCATCGCCGACTCCGACTTCAACGTCTCGAAGCTCTACGGCATGCTGCCCGGCGGCGTCTCCGGCGACCCCTCCGCGCGCACCCCAGCCGACAACCAGACCGTGCGCAACGTGTTCGTCATCGGGCC
>PMHU01000282.1 GCA_003156795.1 Acidimicrobiaceae bacterium | reverse complement strand
CAACGTCACCAGCGACGCGGCCGGTCTGTGCCTCAAGTCGGGCAACGCGGCCATGCTGCGGGGCAGCACGGCTGCGCTTCACTCGAACGTGGCGATCTCGGGCCTTCTCCGGGAAGCTTATGAAAAGAGTGGGCTCCCGCCCGACGCCCTCCTGCTCATCGAGGACACCAGCCGAGAGTCGGCCCAGGAGTTCATGAGGCTGCGAGGGGTCATCGACTGCCTCATCCCTCGCGGCGGCCCGTCTTTGATCGAGGCCGTGCTCGAACACGCGACCGTCCCCTACGTGATCGACGGNNGGCAACTGCCACGTCTACGTCGACGCGGCGGCCGACTTGGACATGGCTTCCGCCATATTGGTCAACGCCAAGACTCAGAGGCCCAGCGTGTGCAACGCGGCCGAGTCGCTCGTCGTACACCGGGCCGTCGCCGATCGCTTCCTACGGCAGGTGGCACCCCGGCTCGACGGAGTCGAGATACGCGGGGACGACGAGACCGTCAGCATCCTCGGCTCCGACCGGGTTTCGCCGGCGACCGAAGACGACTACGGACGTGAGTTCCTCGACTTGATCCTCAGCGTCAAGGTCGTCGACGACCTGGGCCAGGCCATCGACCACATTCGCCGTTACGGCTCCGGTCACACCGAGGCCATAGTTACTTCCGACCTGGATGCCGCCCGCCGGTTCCAGCTCGAGGTCGACGCGGCCGCGGTCGTGGTCAACGCGTCCACGCGCTTCATCGACGGTGAGGAGTTCGGCTTCGGCGCCGAGATCGGCATCAGCACCCAGAAGCTCCACGCCCGGGGTCCCATGGGGCTCCGGGAGCTGACCACCACCAAGTACTTGCTGACCGGGACGGGCCAGATCCGAAGCTGAACGATGCGAGGCAGCGGGATGCACGGCTCCCTGTACAGTTTGCGCGTGAGCTACCTTCACCACCTCGTTCGCACGAGCGGGCCGCGAGCGCCGGCCACGGTGGCGGTGATGGCCGGGTCCGACGACTGGATCGAGCCGCAAGTGTCCGAAGAGATCGCCGAGCTATTCCCGTCAGCCCGTCGCGTGGCCCCGCCAGAGGCAGATCTGGTGGTGGTCGCGGCCGCGGCGGGGGACCTTCCGCAGCTGGCCGCCACGGCTCGGGCTGGGTGGCGACGCGGCAGCGCCGTGTGGCTGTACGCCGTGGACGAGGGCCGGGTGGAGGCCCTTGCCGACGCGGGCCAGATCCGGGCGTGGAGCAGGCGGCGGGCGTTGGGATCACGACTGGAAGGCTGGGTTCTTGCTCATCCGGTCCGATGGAGGCTCCTTGGGCCCGCGACACAAAGACTCGTCAAGGCGCCCGGCAAGCGGACGGCCGGCTGAGGTAGCGCCGCATTTGCCGGCGCGCCGGGTTCGGGTAACGTGCCCCGGTGCGCCGAACCGCCCTCCTCTCGGTCCCTGTTGCGGCGATGGCCCTCATCACGATCGCAGGTTGCGGCTCGTCCAAGCCAGCGGCCACCGCTACCACGACCCCGCTTCCGGCCGCAGTGGTCACCTACGCCCAGTGCCTGTCGGTCCACGGGATCGCGCCATCGGTTACGACACCCACGACGGTCGCCGCGTCGCGTGCCGCGGCGGCGGTCAGCGCCTGCGCCTCAGGGCGTCCCGCGCCTAGCGGGGCGAACTTCCGGTCTTGCCTACGGGTCTACGGGGTGGCGCCGCCCAGTACCTCCGGAACGAAAAGCAAGCTGGACCCGCACTACCCTCTGGCCCTTCAGGCGTGCGGCTCATTGCGGAAAGGACACTCGACCAACACGACGGCTTCTTGATCGTGCCGAAAGGAGCGACGAGGAGATGGTCTCGGCCAAGCGATGCAGTTCCTACTCATATCCGCCACCAGCATCCGCTCCAGCGACGCCCCGTTCCTGCTCGCAGACGCACTCCGCAGGGCCGGCCATGCCGTCGACCTGCTCCCGATCGACTCGGATTTGCCCTTGGTGCCCGCCGCGGGTTGGCGCGCCGAGGGAGCCGTCGACCCGGTGTACCGCGCCTGGTTCCAACGCCGGGCCTGGGCTCTGGCTGAAACCCTCAATCCGGACGTCGTCCTCCTGTACGGCAGCAATTGGTCGCTCGAGCCCGAGACGGTCCAACGCTTGCGGTATCGGGCGGGCGCCCAGGTCGTCTTGTGGGAGATCAACCAGAGGCTGTTCAGCGGTGCCCAAGCGCTCTGCCTGCCGCTGTACGACCACGTGTTCTGCCTGGACTCGTACTTCCTGCCGGTGTTCAAGGGGGGCGGTTTGCGATGCGTCGAGCATCTCACCGCGGCGGCCGATCCGGCCGAGCATCGGCCCTTGGATCTAGCCGACGACGAGGCGCAGCGGTACGGCGCCGACATCAGTTTCGTCGGTACCTATCACCCGAGGCGGGGCGCCCTGCTGGCTCTGCTGGACGGACGCGACCTCCAGGTTCGCCTGTACGGTTACGGATGGGAGCAGGCCGGGCTCCCAGTCGCTGGTTGGGTACGGAGCGAACCGGTATACGGTCGCAAGAAGACGGTGTTGTACTGCGCCAGCCGGCTTTCCTTCCACGAGCGCGGTCCTCACATGATCAGCGGCGAAAACTTCCGCCCCTTCGAGGTTGCGGCCTGTGGGGGCGTCACCATAACCCGGCCCAGCCCGGACCTATTGCGTTGCTTCGTGCCCGGTGAGGAGGTCCTCGTCTTCGACCAGGATGAGGACTTCGCCAGCCAGGTACACAAGTGGGTGAAGGACCCGGCTCGGCTCGCGAGCATCGGTGAAGCAGGACGTCGTCGGGTCTTGGCCGAGCACACTTACGATCACCGGGCCGCTGTCATTTGCGATCACGTCAGCGGCGGGCGACACCGTTCGTGAGAATACCCACGGCCTTCAACGCGGGCTGANNCCCGCCACGAAACAACTGGCGTCGCCCCGGAGACGCAGACATTTGACGCCTTAATTGCCCTATGGTCGTAGCCATGTCGCTGGCTCGCGGGACCGTCAAAGTGGCGGGTCGATTGGTCGACATGGTGGCCCCCCCCGAACCCGGTTTGACGGTCCTCCTGTACCACCGCGTGGGGGCCCTATCGAGCCTCGAAGTAGACCTGTCGGCCGATCTTTTCCGTTCCCAGATCGCCCTGCTGGCCGAATCGGGCCGGGCCACCACGCTCGGCGACGCCCTCGGCATGCTGACTTCGGAAACCTTGCCGGCCGCACCGCCCGTCGTGGTCACATTCGACGACGGAACCGCGGACGTCGTCGACGTGGCGTTGCCCATCCTGGCCGAGTTCGGGGTTCCGGCGACTCTGTACCTAGCAACCAGATTCATCGACGAGCAGAGCGACTTCCCCGACGATGGTCGTCCGGCGTCGTGGTCCGGGCTGGCCGACGCGGTGTCGAGCGGCTGGCTGAGCGTCGGATCACACACCCACGACCACCTCCTTCTCGACCGCGTGTCGCTCGCCGACGCGACCTGGCAGATCGAACGCTCCGTCGATCTCATCGGCGAGCGACTTCAGGTCCGGGCCGACGACTTTGCCTACCCCAAGGCCATCGCCGCCTCCGGACCGGTCCAGGCGCTCGTGGCCTCCCGATTCCGTTCCGCCGCGGTCGCCGGCGGCGGCGTCAACCGGGCCGGGGCCAACCTCCACCACTTGGCCCGGGTGCCGATTCAGCGATCCGACGGCATGCGGTGGTTCGCCCGAAAGATGGATGGGGGCCTGGCCTTGGAAGGCCGCCTACGGGACGCGGCCAGCCGTTTTCGCTACGCCGGCGCCAGATCCTGATGACGCGACTCGTGCATGTCACCACGACCGACATGAGCCTGGAGCTCCTGCTCGGGCCACAGTTGCGGGCCTTCTCGGATGCGGGCTACGAGGTCATCGGCATGTCAGCTCCGGGGCCGTACGTCGAAGCTTTGGAGCGCGATGGCATCGCCCACGTCCCGCTCAAGCACGCCACCAGGGCCATGGCCCCACACAGGGACGTGGCTGCTCTGGCCGAGGTGGTGCGACAGTTTCGTCGCCTTCGCCCCGACATCGTGCACACCCACAATCCCAAGCCTGGACTGTACGGGCGGGTGGCGGCGCGGCTGACCGGCGTGCCGACGGTGGTCAACACCGTCCACGGGCTCTACGCCCAACCGACCGACACCTGGAAGCGCCGCACCGCGGTGTACACCCTCGAACGGCTGGCGGCCCGTTGCTCGGACGCCGAGCTGGTTCAGAACCCAGAGGACATAGCCGTGCTGACCAGGCTCGGTGTCCCGTCGGCGAAGCTGACGGTCCTCGGCAACGGGATCGATCTGGACCGTTTCGACCCTGCTGTGCACAGCCGGGCTGCGGCCCGGGCCCAGCTGGGCGTCGGTCCGGACACCGTCGTGTGCGGCGCGGTCGGACGTTTGGTGCGAGAGAAGGGTTACCCGGAGCTGATCGAGGCGGCCCGAAGGGTCGCGGCGACGATCGACTTCCGCCTCGTAATCGTCGGACCCAACGATCCGAGCAAGTCGGACTCCCTCGCCGACTCGGTGGTACGACAGGCCGAAGCCGACGGAGTCGTCTTCCTCGGCCTTCGCGAGGACGTCGAGAGCCTGTACCCCGGTTTCGATGTGTACGCCCTGGCCTCGCACCGTGAAGGGTTTCCCCGTTCCGCCATGGAAGCGGCAGCCATGGGGCTCCCCATCGTCGCCACCGACATCCGTGGCTGCCGTCAGGTGGTGGACGACGGCCTCTCCGGCCTGCTCGTTCCCGTCGCGGACTCCTACGCGCTGTCGCAGGCCCTCGAGAAGCTCAGCGGGGACCGGCCTCTGCGCGAGCGGATGGGCCGGGCCGCTCGGGCCAAGGCGCTCGCAGAGTTCGACCAGCGCCGCGTCATAGCCACCACCTTGGCCACCTACGAGCGGGTCGGCGCCCGACCTGCGATGAGGGCGGCGTGACGGGTCCTGCGGCGGTGGCGCTTCGTAGGGCCCAACCCAGCGACGCACCGGCGACCGCCGCCCTACACACGGCTGGCATCGCCGAGGGCTTCTTGCCGAAGCTCGGGCCCCGGGTCCTGCGGCTGCTCCACAAGCGGATGACCCTCGATCCTTCGTCGTTCGTGCTCGTCGCCACCTCCGATCGCGGCATAGATGGATTCGTGGCCGGCACCACCGACGTGGGCAGGCTGTACAAGTCGTTCCTCCGCCGGGACGGGATCGCCGCTGCTGTGCTGGCGGCTCCCAGGGCGCCGAGGTTGTGGCGGGGTGCGTTCGAGACCTTGAGGTACTCCGGCCGGACGAATACGGGCTGGCCGCGTGCGGAGTTGCTCGCCATCGCCGTCGACAGCAGCGCTCGAGGCAGGGGTCTGGGCCGGGCGCTGACGCGGGGCCTTCAGGACGAGCTGACCCGACGAGGAGTCACTGAGGCCAAGGTCGTGGTGGCCGCCGAGAACGCCGCTGCTCTGGCCCTCTACCGCGCCACCGGCTTCCGTTCTGCCGGCGTCGTCGACGTTCATCGGGGACGTCGTTCCGAGGTCCTGGTATGGCCCTGATCGCGGTCGTCGCCGCCGCCGTCGTCGCCGTCATCGTCACCCCGGTGGCCGCCCGGCTGGCCGGTCGCCTCGGTATCGTCGACCAACCGGGGCCCCTCAAGGTGCACGCGGTCCCCGTTCCTTACCTCGGTGGTGTGGCCGTGCTCATCGCGGCGGCCGCAGGCGCCGTGCCCCACCTCACCCTTTGGCTGGTCGCACCGATGTTGGCCTGCTTCCTGGGCTTGGCGGATGACGTGCGGGGGCTCGACCCTCGCGTCCGGTTCGTGGTCGAAGCCGGCATCGGGGCTCTGGCCGGGGTCGTCATCGGAGGCTCTCCGCTGTGGGGCCTCCTCGGATCAGCCTGCACCGTCGTGCTGGTCAACGCCGTCAACCTCCTCGACGGGCTCGACGGTCTGGCCGCGGGGGTGTGCGCCGCTTCGTCGCTCGGATTGGCGGTGCTGGGCAGCGGTCTGACCCGGTTCGTGGCGCTGGCCTTGGCTGGTGCCCTCGTCGGGTTCCTGGTCTACAACCGACCGCCGGCGCGGATCTATCTCGGGGACTCAGGGAGCTATCTGATAGGCGGTATCTTGGCTGGCTTGGTGGTTGCCATAAGCGCTCATTCCGATAGCAAGGCCAGTGCGATCGCGGTCCTCCCGCTGGTCGTGGCGGTCCCTCTCGTCGACACGACGTTCGCGATCGTACGGCGAATTCGGACCAGACGTCCCCTATTCGAAGGTGACCGGTCCCACATCTACGACCAGCTCGTTGATCGCGGGCGATCGGCGGCGACGACCAGCGGCATCTGCATCGCAGCCCAGATGGTCGTGGTCGGCGTGGCTGTACTTCTCTCTCACGCCGCCTTGGCCCTCTGCGTGGGGCTGGAGCTGGCCGCGGCCCTGCTGGTCGTGTGCGGCCTGCTGGCTGCGGGCTTCGCTCGACCGCCTCAGGAGGTTACTTCGTGACGCGCCCGGCAGTGCTCGGAGGTCCTTGCCGCTTTCCCGCCGGACTGGCATTCGTGCGGCCCTCCTTGCCGCCGCTATCAGAGGTGACCCGACGACTCGGACCGAGCTACGCGGAGGGACAGGTGACCGACGGGCCCTTGGTGCGCGAGCTGGAGGCCGCCGCCGCCGAACGGCTGAGCGTGGACCACGTCGTCGCAGTCGCCTCGTGCACGACCGGGCTCATGCTCGTGTGGAAGGTCCTCCAACCGAACGGACCAGTGGTGCTGCCCGGCTTCACTTTCGCGGCGTCGGCTCACGCCTTGGACTGGAATCACGTCGGGCTGCGATTCGCTGAATGCGACCCTCACAGCTTCCAGATCGATTCCGCGGACGCCATAGCCAAGCTCAGCGGGGCCGCGGGGGTGTTGGCCACGCACGTCTTCGGCGCGCCGTGCGATGCCACGGCGCTGCAAGCCGCGGCCGACCAGGCCGGCGTTCCGCTGGTTTACGACGCCGCCCACGCCTTCGGGGCGCGCCTCCAGGGACGTCCCGTCGGCGGGCTCGGCACAGCCGAGGTCTTCAGCCTGACACCGACGAAGCCGCTGGTGGCGGGCGAGGGGGGTCTCGTTGCCACTCGAGACGCGGAGCTGGCCCGCCAGATTCGAGTCGGACGCAACTACGGCAACCCGGGAGACTACGACAGCCAGTTCTCGGGATTGAACGGTCGGATGTCGGAGTTCCACGCGGCGGTGGCCCTCGCTTCCTTGGAGCGTTTCGACGAGGACCTCGCCTCCCGCCGGGGGCTGGCCGAGCGGTACTGCAACGCGGTCGTCGGCATCACCGGCTTGCAACCCCAAGCCGTACCAGCCGGTGACACCTCGACGTGGAAGGACTTCACCGTGCGCGTCGACGAGGCGGAGTACGGCCTCAACGCCGGCCAGGCCAGCGACGCCCTGAGGGCCGACGGGATCGACACCCGGCGCTACTTCTGGCCTCCGGTACACCTGCACCGGGCCTACCGGCAACGGTTCCCGACGCGGCTGCCCATCACGGAGGCCGCGGCCGGAAGTGTGATCAGCCTCCCGGTTTGGCCGGCGATGGAACTCTCCACGGTCGACACCGTCATCGAGGTGCTGGGCGACTTGCACGACCACGCCGAGGAGATTCGCGAGCGGGTGGCGTGAGTGGGCGCGTTCGGCGACGTCCACTCCCTGGTCCGTTCCGAGCAGTTTCACGCCGGCCTGTTGGCCGGGTTGGTGGCGGCCGCAGCGGTGCGCGGCCTCAATGCCATCGCGACCATCCGGGCGAAGACCGCACCCGATGTTCGGCGGGTAGTCGACGCGGTCGGCGGATCCCTTCTGGCTGCGGCCCTGCTCGCTGCTCTCCTGCACGTGACGAGACCGGGTGGCGACGTCGTTGCCGTCATGGCCTTCGGATGCGTGGCCGCCGCCGCGTGGTGCGCGACCAAACGGGCTCGGCTGCCGCTGGCCGCCGGGTGGCTGCTCGCGTCAGTAGTCCTGGCCATCCGCTTGCCGCTTCACGGGGTGGTCGCTGAGGCTTCGATCGCGACGCTGGTGGCCATCTGTGCGCCACTGGCGGCCTGGGCCGACCGGACGTCAGGCGACGGGACGGTCACGCTGCTCGCTCTGCTGGTGAGCGCGGCCGGAATCTGGGTGTGCGTGCCTGACACCGAGGCCGCCCGGGCCGTGCTCGGCGTGCTCGCAGTCGGCGTGGTTGCTTGGTGGCCGGGACGGCGTCACCCGCTGGGTGCGCCCGGTACGGTAGCCATCGTCGTCGGCTTGAGCTGGGTGATCGCCTACGGCGCCCGGGGTCGGCCCGGCGCCACGGCGGGCGCGGCAGCTTGCATCGGTGCGCTGGCGCTGGCACCGGCGGTGGCTTGGCTCGTGACCCGCAAGGGCCGGACCCCAGCGCCGCTACTCGTGGTCGCGCCCGTTCACGTGGCCGTCGTGGCCGCCGCGTCGCGGTGGGCCGGTCTGATGAAGTCTCCCGGCCCGTCGGCGTTGGCCGCGCTGGCCGTGTTGGCCTGCGGCGCGTTGCTGTTGGTTGTCGGTAGCGGCCGGTTGTCTCGGTCGGCGTCGCCGGAACCTTCCGCGTGGTCGAGCCGGACGGCCGGGTCGACCACCGTCGAGCCGAGGCGGTGACGTCTCCGGTTACGTCCTCGGCCATCTCAGAAGAAGGACCCGGCGAGCTGCGGGCGCGGGTGGTGGCCCTGTACCTGCCGCAATTCCATCCGATCCCAGAGAACGACGAGTGGTGGGGGACGGGCTTCACCGAGTGGGTGAACGTGGCGAAGGCCCGGCCGCTGTTTCGAGGCCACCAGCAGCCTCGGCTGCCCGGGCGGCTCGGCTTCTATGACTTGCGCTTGGCCGATACCAGGGCCGAACAAGCAGACCTGGCCCGCCAACACGGCGTGGAAGCCTTCTGCTACTGGCACTATTGGTTCAATGGTCACCAACTCCTGAACCGGCCCTTCGACGAAGTCCTCCGTAGCGGCGAGCCGAGCCTGCCGTTCTGCTTGGCCTGGGCGAACGAGCCGTGGACGCGCACGTGGCTCGGTGTGGGCGAGGCGCTGGTCGAACAGACCTACAGCCCCCTGGACGACGCCGCGCACGCCCGGTGGCTGGTCGAAGCTTGGGGAGATCCTCGATGGCTGCGCGTGGACGGTCGCCCGGTGTTCGTCGTGTACTGCCCGCACGAGCTTCCCGACGCCCGTCGCACCGTCGACACCCTGCGATCGGAAGCGTCGCGCGCTGGGCTGCCCGACCCGATGCTGCTCGGTATGAACGCCAAGAGCAAGTGGGTCGACTCGCGCACGCTCGGTTTCGATGGGACCGTGGACTTTCGCCCGCAGCTCTCCGATCTGCCGTTCTATGACGTGGCCCGACCAACAAAGGGAAAGGCGCGCCGCAACTTCCGCCTCGGGATCCGCGACCCCCGCCTTCGAATCTACGGCGCAGACGAGGCTCTGCAGTTGATGGACCGACGCCGTTCGAAGGTGGCCCATCCGATCGTTCCCTGCGTCTTCGCCGGATGGGACAACACGCCGCGGCGGGGACGTAACGCGACCGTCGTCGTCGGCTACACCCCCGACCGTTTCGCCGCCAGCCTCGAGAGCGCGGTCGAGCTCGTGGCCGACCGACCGCCGGCCGAACGGCTGGTATTCGTCAACGCTTGGAACGAATGGGCCGAAGGCAACGTCCTGGAGCCGGACACGAGCGAGGGTCTCGCCCGGCTGGAGGCGGTGCGGTCGGTCGTGGCGGCCCGTGAGTGAAGTCGGAGGCGGCGGCGTCGACCTGGTCGTGAGGGCGGCCACCGACGAGGACGAACCGGTAATGGCAGAACTGGTCAGAGGCGCCATGGGCTGGCCGGCCGACGCGCCCCTCGCTGAGTACTTGCGGTGGAAGCACCACCAGAACCCCTTCGGCCGCTCGCCGGCCTGGGTAGCCGTGGACGACGGGGCCATCGTCGGTCTGCGCACGCTGTTGCGTTGGGAGTTCGAAGTACCCACCGGCCCTCCGCTGCGAGCGGTGCGGGCCGTCGACACCGCGACAGCCGCGAGCCACCGTGGCCAGGGCGTCTTTACCCGCCTTACCCTGCACGGTGTGGAAGCCTGCCGCGCCGACGGTTGCGACCTGGTATTCAACACTCCCAACGACAAGAGCAGGCCCGGGTATCTCAAAATGGGGTGGAGGGTCGTCGGGCGCCTCCCCGTCGCCTTTCGCCCCTGCCGCGCCTCAGGGCTACCGGCGCTGGCCCGCGCCGGGGTTCCGGCCGAGCGATTTTCGACGCCTACCACCGCTGGCGAGGCCGCGTCCGACGCCCTAGGAGACGCCACCGCGTTGGATGAGCTGCTCGACGCCCAGCCTCCTCCGTCGGGAGTGCGCACCCGGCGATCCGTTGCTTACCTGCGCTGGCGTTACGACGGCTTCTCTCCCTTGCACTACCGAGTCATCGTCGCTCCTGGCGGGGTGCGCCGAGGTTTAGCCGTGTTCCGCCTCCGACAGCGGGGCCGCGCCCTCGAAGCCGCCGTGGTCGAAGTGCTCGCAGTCGACGGGCCGACCCGGCGCGCCCTTCTGCGCGACCTGGTTCGCGCTTGCGGCGCCGACTACGCCCTTCTCATCGCCGCTCCGGCGTCCGTGGTTGGGGCCGGGTTCGCCCCGCTCCCACGCCGGGGTCCCATCCTGACCTGCCGGCCCCTGCAGGGGGACGGGCCCTCGACGGTGGGCGGCTGGGGCCTCAGCCTCGGTGACGTGGAGCTGTTCTGACGTGATCCGCCTCCGCCTCTCGGTTCTCGTCCCCACGAGGTGAGGCAAATGCGCGTGCTGTTCGTCGCGTCCGATCCCCCCTGGCCGATCGCCAGCGGCCACGCCCTGCGGATGGTGCACATCATTCGAGGGTTGGCCCGGGTGGGCGAGGTCGACGTGTTCAGCTTGACCGACCCGGGGCGCCCCCATCCGGAGGATCCCGTCTCCGAACCCGTCGGGCGGTGGGTGCAGGCGCCCCGCCCCTCGCCGCCGAGGGCCACTTCCCGCTGGGTGGCGACCCTCCGTCCGGGCGGCCCACCTTTGGCGCTGGCCGGGCGCAACTTCGACTCGGCGAGGGCCCGCCTGAGCGAGTTCGTCACCGGTGCCTACGATCTGTTGTGGGTCGATGCGGCCGACACTTTGGCGGTGCTCGGTCCGGCGCTGCCGAAGGCCCCGCTCGTCGTCGATTTGGACGATCGCGAAGATCTCAAGGCGGCCGCCCGGACGCGGACGCTGCTGGCGGACGGGGCCAGGAGGCCGCGTCGATGGCCCCGCCTCGCCGTCCAAGCCGCGCTCGGCCGCCGAGAGGCCGCTGGTTGGCGGCGCCTGCAGTTTCGGGCGGTAGATGCAGCCCAACAGGTGGTGGTGGCCAGCCAGCTCGATGCCGATCGCCTCGCGGGCTTGGCGCGTTCGGTACGCGTCGTTCCGAACGGAGGTTCGGAGCCTTCCCCCGGCTGGAACCCGAGAACCAAGGACCCGGGTTCAGCGGACTTCACGGCCGTGTTCTTCGGGCTGCTCACTTATCCCCCCAACGTCGACGCCGCCCGAATGCTCGCCAACCAGGTGGCACCGCTTCTGCGTAGTCGCAGTCCGGGTGCGAGCGTACGGCTGGTGGGACGGGCCGGTGACGCCGTGCAGGCCTTGCACGACCCACCGAAGGTGATCGTCACTGGTTGGGTCGACGACCTGAGCGCGGAGCTGATCCACGCCGACGTCGCTCTCGTCCCTATCCGATACGGAGCGGGGACGCGCATCAAGATCCTCGATGCCTGGGCCCACGAGATCCCGGTCGTCACCACCACTATGGGAGCGGAAGGACTCGACGTCCATGACGGGGTGGACGTACTGGTGGCCGACACTCCTCAAGCGATGGCGGATTCGTGTATGCGATTGCTCGCCCAAAGAGGCCTGCGGGAAGCCCTCGTCGCAGAGGGACGGCGGCGATTCTACGAATCGCACCGCTGGTCGGAAGTCGAGATTCAAGCGGCGGCTGTCGCCACCGACACCCTTTCGACCGTCAGTCCGGACCGGTCGGGACCTCCAAGGGGAGAGGCCGGCGATCCGGCCCCGGCGCCGTAAAGCGTAGAGAGCGGCGCGCCCTGCCTTTGTGCTCGTTACTGTGGTAGCGATCAACCACGGGGGCCGATAGACGATGTCTGATCTGTTAACCACCAGCGATCTTCGACCTGGCCGAACGCGGCCGACTGCGGTCGAGCACCTGATCGTCGGGAATGGCCCATCCTCCGTGCTCGCGGCCGTGGCCTTGCAGGCCGAGGGCGCATCGCCGATCCTCATTTCGCAGGATCTCCTCGGAATGCTGCGACCTACGGTCAGCGTCGCCGGTGGGACGACCGATCCCTTTTCGGTGGTCCCGATCTTCCCTCCCATGAGCCACCTTCCGTCCCTGTTGCCGGGAGAGTCACTTCCTCCATTGGAGACACGCTTCTTTGATGGGGACGCGGCTCAGACGCCGTCTGACCCAAATCGATACCCCCCTGAGTGCTTCGCCTCCTTTGCCCGCGAGGCCGGTGATAGCACGCTGATTCTCTCTAGGAAGCAGTACGGTGACCGGATTTTTCGTGAGCCTCTGAACGGCGTCAGAAACAAGGTCCGGCGTTCGTATTTGGCCGGGCCGCGCCTCTCGAGGGCAGGTTTCAGAGATGGGCTGTCTCCCTATGTAGCGTCGACGGTTCGGATGAGCAGGGAAATCGAGATCGTCGACGACGCCATCGTCGGGTTGTCCAGTGAGCCCAGGAAGGCGACCTTGCGGAGTGGACTCACGGTCGGATTCAGGCATCTCATTTGGACCTTGCCGATAACCCATTTGGCGCGGCTGGTCAAGATACCCCTTGGGTCACCGCCTTGCGCACCCGCCGAGTTCGTGGCGTCTCGGGTGCGGGCGGCCATGCCCACCGATACCCTCATCTACGACCTCCGCCTCGACTCTCCAGTCCTGAGATGCATTTCGCCGAGACCCGGGATCTGCGTGGCCCAGTTGTCCATGATGCCGAGCGTGCAGTCTCGAGACATGATCGAGCGACTCAGGGTCTGCCAGGTCGCGCTGGCGGACATATTCGACATACCGCTCGGTGCATTTGGTGAGGCCGAAGCGCATTCTTACCAGATGGCGTATCCGATCGAGCCGGTTTCAGAAGGTTCCAAGGAGATGATTGCCGCCGCTTGCCATCTCTATGGCGTTTACCTGTTCGGTAGGTTCGCGACGTGGTCATACGATGACCTGCACGAACTGGACTGGGAGGGACTGAAAGCGCTTGCGCCCGAGGAGTCTGCTTGAGGAAGTCATGGGCCGAGACAGAGTCTTGGTGATCAGGGTCTCGGTGATCAGGGCGGTAGGCCGTAGCCGGTTCGCACCTACGGAGACCGGCGGTTGACTCGCTGGCGGCCGAGAGTCGGCAACCGGCCGACGATCGGCCGAGACGAACACGAGAGGGACCGTCCGCGCTTCCATCTGGTCTTCATGCCGGGCTCGACCCGTGAACTCGCCCTATTCACCATGACGCTGTTGGAGTGGTCGCACGGGTGCGACTTTGTGCTGGTGGACAACGCGTGTTTGCCACCCGAGCGCCGTTTCCTGAGGGGTCTGGCCGAGCAGCGGCCGCGCCTGGAATACGTGCAGCTTCCAGGGGCGGAGCCGGTCGCTCACCGAGTGGCGCTCGACTACCTGGTCAAGCTGGAGCACCGCGACTCGTTCTGCTTTATGGACACCGACATACTGGCCGATGGCGACTGGTTGGAACCGCTCGTCGCCGCAGCAACGACGCACGCCGGCGTCTTCGCTTGCCCGCCGATGTGGACCGAACCGGAAGATCAGATCCATCCGTCGCATTGGCGTCGCCTCGGGGGGCGCTATCACGTCACCGATACCGGCATGGTCGTAGGCAGCACCTATCTGGCCATATACGACATCGGACCGCTTCGCCAAGTGCTCGATTCGGGGGCCACGTTTGGGCGGGCCCGATGGGAGAACCTGACGCCGCCCGTTCAGGGGCAGCTCGAGAGGATCGGGATGCGGAAAGACGCTTACGACACCGCCAAAGTGGTCAACCTCCTGCTGGTGGCAGGTGGCCACGAGTTGATCCATCTCGATGCGCCGGGCCTGCACCACATCGGAGGAATCTCCGTGGTCGCTCATCCATCCGCCGACCTGGACGAGCGGCGCGTCGCCAAGCTCGAATCGGTGTCAGACGACGAACGAGAGTCGATCGAGAATCGTCTCGGCCGTCGAGGGGTCACCGCAGAGTATGTCGGTGCCATCCTGCGTCACCTCTTCAGCGGCTCGGCCCTGCCCGAACCTCCCCGAAGCGGCGACGACTCGCTCGACGCCCGACTGGCGCTGATGGCCGAATCGATCCGGGCTGCCCACGATCGCCACGGCAACGAACTGGCGGCGCTTCCGTCCTGAGCCCATCCGACGTGGGAGCGGCGGTCGGCCCCGGTTGACGATCTTCGCGGTTGCTGCTCGGCCATAGGATGGCACTTCGCCGAGCGCGGGAGTTGTTGGTGCCGGGTGCCCCCTCAAAGAGCTTCGATGATCGCCGAATCTGGGTGCATCCAGTGTTCTGGGCACGGTACTACGGCATCTACCTCGAGGGCCTGCGTCGGGTATTCCCCGAACGCAAGCTGGCAGTAAACGGCGGGCCCTTCACGGGCTGGATCGGACCTCGCGACGCCATGGTAATCATCGTCGGAGGACGCACACCGTTGCGTCTCTATTTCGAGGCCAATGACGTCGCCAGCATCAATGGGAGGGAGCTCAGGTGGTGCGACGCGTACGGAGTCGTCAACCTGGATCCTGAGGGCATCGCTGACCTTCCTCCGCGGGCAGCCCGCAAGATCGTGCCGTTGGGACCGAGCTTCGCAATACGGCTTTGGAGTCCGCCTCGTGCGCTATTGGGCGCCTCGATCGACCTGCCCAAGGCGGCGCGCGAGGGACTTCCGCGTCACTCGTGGCGCCGCTACATCGGCGACAGGCGCGGTCAGGCGAGGCGTCCTCCGTTGTCCGCGTACGCACCCGTCCCGACGGACCCCGACTATGTCTTCTTCGCGTCGACGTGGTGGCCCGACTCGGAGTCGGAGTTGAACGAGGCCAGGCGCCACTTCATCGAATCGTGCCTGGGCAACCGAGACATTCGCTTCGAAGGTGGATTCGACGAGCGGGGCGGCTCGCACGGCCTGCCCTCGCGGCTCCTCCTGAGCCGGCGGCTGTCCTCGGGTGAATACTTGGAGCGCACGGCCCGCTCGGCTCTGGTATTCAACACTCCGGCGGTCCATGGCTGCCACGGTTGGAAGCTCGGGGAGTACCTGGCCCTCGGAAAGGCGATCATCTCCCTGCCGCTCAAGCGGGCCTTGCCCGCGCCGCTGCGTCACGGGGAGCACATCCATTTCGTCAATGAACCGGGCGAAATTGACGGCGCCGTGAGCGACCTCATGGGCGATCCTGCGTATCGAGTGCATCTCGGGAACGGCGCCCGTCGGTATTGGGACGAGCACCTGGCGCCAGAAATGATGATCCGGAAGATGCTCGCCCTGGCTGAGGGGCTCGTCGAGGACCGGGACCCCCGCACCCTGCAACCGCCTCCACGATGACAGCACCGGGGTCAGTGCTCGCACCCGCGGGCCTTTTTTGAGATGGGCGGGTTGGCTATGCTCCTTGCAAACCAGGCAGACAGGGGAGCGAGAGATGGGTGAGAAGGGCGGGATCGGCGGCCTCGTCCGGGTGGTTCGGCGGACAAACAAGAATGGCCGCGGATCCGCTCAGCCCGGCGGGAGTTCGACCCGAGCCGACGTCGAACCGGAGCCGCTCCTCCTGACCCATGACGACGACAGCGTTCGGCGGGCGGCCGTCGGGGTCGGGCGTGAAGCCGAGCTCGAGACGGTGCTGGCCGCCAGGTCGACGGTCCAAGAGGTCCAATTGTCGGCGGACGAGGTAGACGCATTTCGATCCCAGGGGTTCCTAGCCGTACCCCAAATGTCGTCGGACGCCGAGATAGCCGTGATCCGCCGGATCTACGACCGGCTGTTCGAAGAGAGAGCCGGCGAAGCGCGCGGCCTGTATTTGGAGACCCCTCAGGAAAGCCACCTGAAGGGGGAGCACCGTTACCCCAAAGTCCATCAGGTATACCGGCTGGCCCCGGAACTCCTCGCGACCGGCTTCATGGCCAACGCCAGGAGGGTTTCGTGCCAGCTGTTGAGCTGCGACACCGAGTTCCTCGGTGGTCACGCGTTCAGGAAGCCGGGACGGTCACCGAGCCATACGCCCTGGCATCAGGACCAAGCCTATCACCGCCACGATCTGTTGTTTCGCAACGTCAACGTCTGGCTCGCCCTCCAAGAGACTCCGGTGGAGGCCGGCACGATGGAGTTCGTGCCGGGCAGCCACCTTCCTTCCCGTGTCTTCGACCACCGTCGTCCGGGTGGCCACGATGACTCGAGCGGCCTCGAGTTGGCGGACGAGTCGGAGCTGGTCGACGTCGTCGCCTGCCCCCTGCATACAGGCGGGGCGACCCTCCATCACAGCTACATGCTGCACCACACGCCCCCGAACGCGACCGCCGAGGCGCGTCGGGCCTTGATCGCCATCTTCGGAGCACCGCCGCAGCCGCGAGATGACGTGGCTCCATTTCCGTGGCAGAAGGCCTCATCGTTCAGGGCCGAGCCGGGGTCCGGTCCCCGGTCTAAGAACGTCTTGACCGAAACCCCATGACTTGAAGCTGAGGCGGGGGCAGCCACAAGAAAACGAAAACGATGACCGGGCCGACGGAGCCGCCGCGAAGGTTCCGCCGTCCCCCAAACCGGGGATGCCGAGGATCTCGTTCAAGACGCCGCCGCAGCTCACGGACTGGCCGTCGCTTCGAGACGTGTGGCTGGAGGCCGATGACATCCCGGTCTACGCCGCCGGGTGGTTGTTCGACCACTTCTATCCGATCCAAGGCGAGGTCCAAGGCCCGTGCTTGGAGGGCTGGACGACGCTGACCGCACTGGCCGCTTTGACCAAGCGCCTGCGCCTCGGCGTCATGGTCACCGGTAACACATACCGGCACCCAGCGGTCCTTTCCAAGATGGCCGCTACCTTGGACGTCGTATCCGGGGGACGACTCGAAATCGGGCTGGGCGCCGGCTGGAACCAAGTTGAAGCCGATGCCTACGGCTTGCCGATGCCAGCCCTGACGGAACGCTTCGACCGGCTCAACGAAGCGTGCGAGGTCATCGACAGCCTCCTGACGCAGCCTGCGACGACTTATGTGGGGAAGCACTACGCGCTGTACGACGCCAGGTGCGAGCCCAAGCCGCTGCAAAGACCACGGCCCCCAATCGTCATTGGAGGCGGGGGCGAGCGCCGGACCATACCAATCGCCGCTAGGTGGGCAGACCACTGGAATCTCTCGGGCGGCGACGTCGAGTTGTTTCGGCGCAAGCTCGAAGTACTCCATCGCTGTTGCCACGAGATCGGTCGAGACCCGGCGAGCATCGAGGTTTCGGTGCAGCTAGCGGCCGGAGAACCCTCGAAGTTGGCGCAGACCGCCGCTACCTTTACCGAAGCCGGGGCTCAGCACATCGTTGTCGTGATGCGACCCCCGTTCGCTCGCGCCGACCTCGAACCGATCGCTGACGCCCTGAGCCAGAGCGTCGGCCAGTAGTAGGGGCGTGGTCGGTGCTCTTGTCCCGACGGGGCCTGCTACGCTGCCCCGGCTGGAACGGGCCCAAGGCAGGTTGAATGCGACCCTCTGTCAACCAAAAATCGATTCATCGACTGGCGCGCAAGGTGCTCAGTCGGGACCACCCGAAGCCCGCAGATCATCGAGAGGACCCGCGGCATGCGCTCTTGGCGGAGGAGCAGCGCGACAGGAGGCTTGGACCGGGCGACCCGCCTCCGTGCCCCGACGGCTGGCAGGTCGGGCCGCCCACCTACGTCGGAATCGGGGTGCAGAAGGCCGGCACTACCTGGTGGCACAAAGCTATAGCGTCGCACCCAGACGCAGCACAATCAGCTCGTAAGGAGCTCCACTTCTTTCAGTACTATTGCGACCAAGAGTTCGACGAACGCCGCGTCGCTGAATACCACAGCTTCTTTCCGCGATCGGGCCACCAATTCATCGGAGAGTGGACGCCTCGCTACATGCTTGATCCATGGACCGCCTCCCGGCTGCACCAGTCGGCCCCCGAGGCGCGTCTTCTGGTGCTGCTGAGGGATCCGATGGCGCGAATGAACTCGGCTCTGCGGCACTCGGTCGAGAAGTATGGATGGCTGAGCCCGCGAGTGATCGCGCTGGCGATTGAGCGCAGCTGCTACGTCGATCAACTCGACCGAGTGCTGAGGTGGTTTCCTCGCGACCAGGTCCTCGTCCTCCAGTTCGAGAAATGCGTGCAGGAGCCCGAAGCTGAGTTGGCGCGCACCTTTCAGTTCCTCGGTGTGGATCCCGGTTTCGTGCCCAAAGATCTGCGACGACCCGTGAACGAGACCCGAGTCACAGCCGTGACGGTTGCTAGCGACATCCAGGACTTGGCCAGGGAGTTGTTCGTCGCAGACCGCGAGCGGATCAGGTCCGACTGGCCGGAGCTCGACATCGATCTATGGCCAGGCCTTCGCTAACGATGAGCCTCCGTGTGCTGGTATGGCCGATGGACGCTGGTGCATCGGCGTACTACCGTTTGCGTGCGCCCGCCAAGGCTCTGCAAGATCAGGGCGCCGATGTCATCTTGGTCGACGATCCGGTTCTGCGTGCTCCCGCGATTGACTGGGACGGATGGCCCGAGGCCGAGGCCGGTGCAGCACCCCCGCGTGACGCTAGACCCACCGTCATACACGAGGTTGATGCCGACGTGGTGATTTTTCAGCGACCGGCTGCGCGCTGGCATTGCATGCTCGTCGACCTCCTCCACGAGCGGGGTGTGAGAGTCGTCGTTGACATCGACGACCGATTGGATCAGCTTCACCCGCAGTCCAACGCCTTCCACAACTACGATCCTCAACTGAGTCCGAACAAAAACTGGCAATGGCTAGATGCGGCGTGCAAAGCCGCTGACATCGTCACCTGCTCCACTCCGGCCTTGGCGAAGAGGTACGGCTTTGGTCACGTCGTGGTTCTGCCCAATCTCGTCCCCGCGTCCCATCTTGAGATCGAACCCCTCTACCCGCTGGAGCGCACCGTAGTTTGGTCCGGCAACGTTTCCAATCATCAGGGCGACCTGGAAGCTACCGACGGTGGGGTGCAGAGGGCGCTCAAAGGCTCCGGGTGGCGAATCCACGTGATCGGCAACGGCATCGGAGTTGCGGAGGCCTTGGGCGTCGGCTCATGCACGAACACGGGCGGCCGTATCCCGTTGTCAGACTATGCAGCCGAGCTGGCCAGGTCCGCTATCGGCATCGTGCCGCTGGCGGATAGCGTCTTTAACGAATCTAAGTCCGCCTTAAAGATGTCCGAATTTGCTGCCGTGGGTGTGCCGGTTGTGGCCTCGCCTAGCCCCGACAACCGCCGCGTCCACGACTTGGGCGTGGGATTGCTGGCCGGGGATCGAAAGCAGTGGCGGCAGCAGGTGCGACGCCTGATCGACAGCCCAGACTGTCGAAGCCAGTTAGCCGTACGCGGCCGCGAAGCTATCGCCAGCCAAACCTATGAGCGGCAGGCCGATCGGTGGTGGTCGGCTTGGACTGTCGCTGGACCTCTAGACCTGTCGCCAGGTCTGAGTTGAGCGAGTGCGTCAAGAGTGGTTGTGATGAATAGCGACGACCGCTCCTTGGTCGCTCGCGACCGCGACCGGATCAAGTCCGAATGGCCCGAGCTGGACCTCGATCTCTGGCCAAGCCTGACCTGAGGATCGCCCCGGTATGAGGGCGTGCGGTCGTTACGTGCCTGCAATCAGCTCGTCCCAGTCGATCCCGTAAACGGCCCGTAATCGGAGCCGGGCGTGACGTTGGATGGCATCGGTCCTGCGTTTCGACCTGACAAGTCCGGTGTCCAGCCCGTCTCGGGTCACGCCCCCGTAGTGATACACCTCGTCGTCATCAAGCAGGCGGATATTACTACCGACAAAGACCCAATACCGTTGGTACCTGCAGTACTCGAAGATGGCAGCCCCAGTATCGAATATGACGTAGTTGGGACGGAAGCCACGAAAGCTCCGACGAGCCCATCGCAGCCGGGGAAAAGTTGCCGTGCGGAGGCGTTTGCGTAGCCCTGCCGGCAGCCGCTGAAGGCTGCGGGACGACTCGACCCATTCGTTGTCAAAGCGCTTTGCCAAAAGGCGCGACGCGGTAGGGCTCCACCTGATGTCGTTGTACACCGCCTGGTAGCAGAACGAGACACCAGCCTCGAGCGCTTCGACCACGTATGAGCGTCGCAGGAACAGACATGGTGTCCACATCTGCTCCATCAGTAGCCCGCCTGATTCCGCGTCCAGCTTGGGCAACCAACTCGGTCCGACCAGGGTGAAACCGGCCCCAAAGATTTGGCGATTCTTGAAGAGCTTGAGGCGCCGCCGCACGAACTTGTCGCTTCGTATCTCGGCGTCGGAGTCGAGAAGGACCACGATGTCACTGGGAATGCTACGAAAAACCCAATCTAGTATTCGGCCGTGGGCCTGACGTGGGGCTTCGACAATGTCGAACTGCAGGCGGCTCGCGAGGCGGTCCATGAGACGTCGGGAGGTATCGCTGGGGTCGCAGTTGATCAGGAGCACGGGGGCGTCGACGTAGCGCCGGGCACTCGCGATAGCGAGCGCCGTGGTCAGATCCGTGGCCACGTTGATTACAACCACACGGGCATGGGAGCGCGGCAGACCTGAAACCTGTTCGGCAGGCGACCGAGTCTCCCGCTTGCCTTGAACTAACACTCGCAGTAGCGCCTTCCGCTGGGGCACTGCTCGTTGGCCAAGACGTGTGTGTCAGGCGACATCGACCCCCCCGCCCATCAGCATGTTGGTCGGGCCACCAAAGTCCTCACAAGCCATCGGGCATCCATGGATCGGTGCGTCAGGGTGTCCACCTGATGGATTCGCACGGGGCCGAAGATAATCGAATCGTCGCGCGACGTCCACAGCCTGGGCAGCCGCTACGTAACTGGGTATCAGCCTCGACTAATGATCCGCGAAGCCTCCTAAGGCACGTGTTCGTCGCCCCGGCCGATTTGACCTGCCGGGGCCCCGGGGGCCGCGACTGCGATCGAGTGGAGCCTGGCTACGATGGCCGGGTGGAAGCCGCCTCGTGTCGCGCCGAGCGACTCGACGACGACCTGGCGTCCTCTCCAACCGTCCTGGCCTTTTACCTTCCGCAGTTCCATCCGATCCCGGAGAACGACCGATGGTGGGGCGACGGCTTCACCGAGTGGAGGAGCGTGGCGCTGGCCAGACCCCGTTTCAAGGGGCACCAGCAGCCGCACTTGCCGGCTGATCTCGGCTACTACGACCTTCGGGTACCCGAGGTGCGCCAGCACCAAGCCGATCTGGCCGAGGCCCACGGGATCGGTGGGTTCGTTTGGTACCACTACTGGTTCGGGGGTCGTCGTCTTTTGGAGCGCCCCTTCGAAGAAGTGCGGCGAAGCGGCGAGCCCGGGTTCCCATTTCTCCTTTGCTGGGCCAATGAAGCGTGGACCCGCGCTTGGGACGGCAAGACGGGCGTCACGCTCATGGAACAGAGCTACTCGCCCGCCGACGACGTGGCCCACGGTCGTTGGCTGGCCGAGGTGTTCGCCGACCCGCGGTACGTTCGTCTCGACGGTCGGCCGGTGTTCCTGGTCTACCGAGCGAGCGAGCTTCCCGACCCGCGGCGAACGACCGACATCTGGAGGCAAGAGGCTTCCCGCGCCGGCGTCGGCGAACCATTCCTGTGCCGAGTAGAGAGTGGAGGTGCAGAGACGGGCGATCCGCGGTCGCTCGGATTTGACGCGGCCGTCGAGTTCGCGCCGGCATGGGTCGAGTTGGGTCGATCCTTGCGACGATCCCGACCGTGGTTCTGGGCCCGCAGGCTCGGACTGACAGAACCCGCGTACGGGAAGCTGCGGGTGTATTCCTACGAATACTTGGCGGCCCGCATGTCGCAGCGGCCTAGGCCTGATTACCCGCGATTTCCGGGCTTGACGCCGGCTTGGGACAACACGGCGCGTCGTCCGACGAATGGCACGGTGTTTGCTGGCTCGANNGCGCTCGCCCGCGCCCGGGCGATGGATGGTCCGTCGTTCGTCTTCGTCAACGCGTGGAACGAGTGGGGCGAGGGAAACCACCTCGAGCCCGACGAGCTCCACCGCCGCGCTTACCTCGAGGCCACCCTGACCGCGATCAAGGGTGGAGTATCCGAGCGCCGGTGAGGGGCAAGCGTTGGGTTATCGCGGCCGTCGTTGTCATCGCAGCGGTCGTGGCTGCCGTGCTGGTGACCGTCTCGGGCAACCATTCGTCTCACCCGACCACGTCGCCGCGCCTCCCCGGCGCTTTTTCGCTTCGCGGCACCCCGGGCGACTCGGTGGCCTGGTTGGCGTGGACCCCGCCACGCGACTGCCCGAACGGCCCATTTCAAGTGCAGCGCTCAACTGGGACGGGCGCCGGTCCGTGGCAGAATGTCGGGGCCCGGGTGAGTGTCGACGCCTACAAGGACATCGGCCGTTTGGACGGCATGCAGCTGTGGTACCAGGTGGCGGCCGATTGCCGCGGCGCCGAGGACTCCGAGCGCGTCTCGCTCGTTCCGCAGGTTGAGCCCTATACGTGGGACTTCGGTCGCCAAGTCGAAGGCACCTCAGGTACGACCGAAGGATGGACGACTGGGGTGGCGGCGGCGACCAACGGCGCGTCAGGCGCCGGCCATCCCGCCAAAGCCAAGAAGCACCACAAGAAAAAGTCGGCTGCGACGACGGCAGAACTGACGAGCACAGCTCTCACGGCGAATCGCACCAACAAACGGGGTCGAGTCGTCACAACGGGCTATTTGAACGTCGCCGCGCCATCCGGCGACCCGACGGCGGTGTCTCCGGCTGGGTTGAACATCCCGGCCGCATCGTACGACCGGCTCCAAATCGACCTGGTGGCGCCCGCCCCGCCCGAAGTCGAGGTGGCCTGGAGTGCTATCGGCTCCTCACGATGGTCGGCTCCGGTCACTTGCCCGTTGAAGATACGAGTGGGCGCTGATACCAGTTGCCAGATCGACGACATGGGACCGTCCTGGTCCGGTGACATCGGCCAGATCCAGCTGTCGTTCCCCGGTGCCACGACGGCGACGATCGACGAACTCGGTCTGTCGGGCCCGCCCGCGCCGGCGCCTCTCGTCGGGGCCATCCGATGGGACGGTTGGTTCCCCAGCGACAGCCGATATCTTGACCCTTCGCTCTTCACAGACTTCGACTCCCGCGAGCGGACGCTCGGGTGGTTCGACGCTCCCGGTCCCGACGCGACATCCAACGGGGCATCGCTACCTCAGCACCAGCTGGATCTAATGGCCGAGATGCAGGAGGCTCACGCCGGGGGAATCGATTTCTGGGCCTTCAACTGGTACCCGGGCCAGCCGGACCTGCCGGCCAGTAGCGGGGCCGCTCCGGATCCGTTCGCCAGCCCGCTGGGCGACTATGAGTCCTACCTGGCTGGCTTGTCTCGCGGGACTCGACCGTTGCTCGACTACGCGCTGATTCTGGGACTGCCGGTGACCGCCATCGACCGCAAGTCCGGTCACCTTGAGACCCTTCCCTACTGGTCCGACGTGCTGGTTCCGAGACTGGTGGCCCACTTCTCCCAGTCTGCCTACGTCAAAGTGGACGGAGACCGGCCGGTTGTCTACTGGCAGGGTCTCAGCTCCCTCGGTACCGCCAAAGGCTTCGGATCCTGTAGCAACGGCTGCTGGCATCTGGCCCTGTCCGAGCTGACCCGTCAGACTGAGGCCTCCGGGCTCGGTGCTCCATTCCTGGTCGACACCGATAGCGACGCATCCAGCGCCCTCAAATATGGATTCGACGGTCTCACCTCTTACGGGCCCGACGTCATCGGCCCGGTTGGCTATAAAAACGAAGGCCACCAACCTTGGACCGGTACGTCCGGCGGCTCGACACCTGAGGCGGTCGATCTAGGCGTGGCCGACCAGACCGTCGTGAATGCTCAGGGCCAGATGCTGGCGGTGCAGCCAGGGCTCACGCCTACGCTCGACCACCGCCCCGAGAACGCCGGTACCCAGTACGCAGCCACCAATGGACCCAAAGGACCCGATTTCTGGTACGACTTCCCGACCTACAGCCAGTGGGAAGACCACTTCCGGGATATATACGAGCAGATGCAGCTGTACCCCGGACGGTCATCGAACCCGGGCATCACGCTGGTGTACTCGTGGAACGAGATCAGCGAAGGGGGCGGCATCGAGCCGTCGACCACCTACGGGTCGTACCTGCTCGACGCCATCGAAGCGGTGCGTACCGGCACCTACCCGGCGAGCTATTGGGACACGTGGGATGACTCCAACTTCGCGTTCGCATACACGGGTTCTTGGACCGAGGAGGGACCAGCGCCTCTCGCCGGGCCCGGTGGAAAGGAAGGTCCCGGTCCCAGCACTGCGGCGCCGGGTGCATACAACGACGACGAGCACGTCGACCCCAACACGACCGCGGGTGACAAAGCGACGATCGCTTTAGGCAGGTCGACTGCAGTGCGCCTCGTTGCCACCACTGGCCCCGACTTGGGAATCGAAACGGTCAGCCTCGACGGGAGGGCCAGCGACGTGGACCTGTACTCGCCGACAACACGCAGCCAGGTGGTCGTCTACGAGCGAGACGGGCTGGCTGCGACCAACCACCAGCTGGTGGTCACCTCCACGAGTCGAAAGGATCCCAGATCAACGGGCCTGACGATAGACATCGACGCCGTCAGCGCCCTCCAGTCGAGACTTGGAGTTGACGCCGCCGGACCGATGGCGCCCACCGGGCTCGCGGCCAGCGGCTTCGATGGCGTGGTCGACCTAACGTGGAGTTCCGTTCCCGGCGCCTCGGGCTATCAGGTTGAGCGGGCCGCGGCTGCGCAAGGACCGTATCAAACCATCGCCCAGGTGAGCGCGACCCCGCAGACGCCCGCCTACGTCGACTCGCAGCTGCCGCTACCCGGCATGCGCCTCTGGTTTTACGAAGTTCGGACCCTAGCCGGAGCCCAGTCCGGTCCGCCGAGCGACGTGGCGCCGGCCGTCACCGTTCCCGACCTCGCCAGCGGTGGGACCCGTAGTTCGGGAGCCGACTGGACGCAGGTCATGTTCTCCGGCATTAGGCCGCAGACCGTGGACGAGATCCTGTTTGACGCGCCATCACCGAGCGCAAGCATGATGGTGCAGACGACGAGCAACGGAGGGCGAACCTGGACCGTCGTCTACGACGACCGGGCCCAAGGCGGACTCGGGGGACGGCAGTGGCTCACGTTTCCTCCGGTCAACGCTACCGGCCTGCGGGTCATCGTTGACGCGAGTCAAGCGCCCCCCGCTTTCGGGGCCTACCTCCGCTAGGAAGTCACCGGCGAGCCCGAGATCCAAGACGCCTGACCAAGCCCTTCATCTCACCGATGGTCGTCGAGCTGCTCGGTTGCTCTGTCACCGTGAGCCTAAAGCCCGAGGGCGCGGGGCGACGCCCTCGTTCGATCACCAGGATGCCAGGCAGGATACTGATGGTTGAGATCAACGACCCCCGCGAGGTCGCCATGGCAAGTAGGTCCGAAGCGATCTGGTGAAGCGGTGTTCCGTGGGTCGGCGCGTCGACACCCGAGCGCCAGTCTTCGATTACGTAGACGCTGCCTTCCTGCATCAGAGGAAAGAGAATCTCAAACGAGCGACGAGTCGGCCAATACATGTGTGACGCGTCGTCGATGACCAAATCGGGTGGCCGGCCCTCGAAGTCACTCTGGATGATCTGGTTCAACAGGTCTGAGTCATCTTGACTTCCTTGCCAATGGAGAAGCACGGAGGCCGAAGTGACAGAGTCGACATAGGAGCGAAGCGGCACAATGCCTGGGTCTGGCATTATGTCCAGCCCGACCATTCGGTCGGGACGAAACACCTCGTTCCATAGAACTACGCTGCCGCCGCCCCAGATGCCGAGTTCGAGGATGAGCGTAGGACGGAAGTCAGGCCGACTTGTCAATAGGCGCTCATAGTTTCGAATAAAAGCCCGGCTCTTATATAGCGTGACCTTTTCGCCGTTATCACTGGGGCTAACTGAAGCACCCAAGACTTCGAGCCGGAACGCGATATCGCCGAGAGTGATCTCATCGGCTTGCCAGTCGAGGGATCGAAGCAGCTCGAGAGGCGAGAGTGAAGAGTCGGGCAGCGACACAGCGACACGATAGTTCGGACAGGACGTGCTAGCCGAAGACAAGGTCGTTGTAATCGTGGAAGTGCATGCCAAGCCGCTCCGACCTGCGATCGGGCTGTGGTCAGAAGTAGCCGCTGTCCGCTTACCACGAAGCACTCGACGAGGGCCCGCCCGGGGAGCGAACCAATCGCTTCGGCTACCATCGAACCTAGGTTTGGTGAGGCGGGGAGAGGAGACGATTTGAGGTTCATCAAGCTGCGGAGCTCACACTGGATGACCTCGAGTCCAGTTCAGCACGGCACCCCGGTCAGGTTCTCTGACGCCAACCCGGGCACTATCCAACACGTGTCAACCGGCTCGAAGGCGCTCGCGGTAGATCCGACATTGTGACAGTGGAGCGGGTCACATGGAGCGTGGTGATCCCGTGTCGCAACGCTGAGGGCACGATCGAAAGGCAACTAGCAGCCCTCGCCCAGCAGGACATGGCAGTGCCGTTCGAAGTGGTCGTTGCCGACAATGAGTCGACGGATCGGTCGGCCGAGATGGCCCGGGCTTGGGTGGACCGAATACCTCGATTGAGGGTCGTGCGGGCTTCCCCGGCAGGAATCAACGTGGCCCGCAACGCCGGGGTGCGCGGCTCGAGTGGCGACTTTCTGGCGTTCTGCGACGCCGACGACGCGGCTCATCCCAACTGGCTCCGCGAGATGTCCATGGCCTTCGAAGGCGACGTCGACCTGGTCGGCGGATCCCTCGACCGATCTCTGCTCAACCCGGGTATCGCTCCGGACCGCCGCAGGCTTCAGGAAGCCCTTCAGGACAGCCTCGGCTTCTTGCCTTGGCCCGAGGGGTCCAATTTTGCCGTGCGACGCACCCTCTGGGACGACCTGGGTGGCTTCGACGAGTCCTACGCGGGCGGTGGCGACGAGGTGGAGTTCGCGTGGCGGGCGCAACTGGCGGGGTACCGGCTCGGGTCCGCGCCCGCGGCGGTAATGCACTACGCGGTGCGTGCCGGCGCCCGGGCCACGTTCAAACAGTCCGTGGGCTACGGCCGAAGCCACGTGCGCCTCTACCGGCAATTCCGGTCAGAAGGGATGCCGGGATTTCCGACACGAGCGGTCATCGCCCGCTGGTGGTGGCTGGCGACTCGAGCGCCAAAGGCGCTCCGACCCGGAGAACCCCGGGAGGCGTTCTTGCGGCGGAGCGGCGTCAGCGTCGGGCGCTTGCATGCCAGCGTGAAGCTCCGGACCCCCTACCTCTGAGACCCGGCATCGCCCCGATAAGGTCCGCTATCGTCGTGCAATGAGACGGGCGTCCGCGTTGATGTCGCGCCTGGGCCGGCGAAGAACATCAGCCCCACCCGACCCGATGACGCAGTTTCGCGCGGAAGTGGCCGAGCGTCAGCGGAAGCAGCTGGCTGGGCCGTTCGAGCCCCCACCTCCATCCGAAGGCCAGCACACCGGACCTCCGGATTTCGTCGGCGTCGCCGCACAGAAGTCCGGAACGACCTGGTGGTACGGGTTGCTCGTCGGCCACCCGCAGATCGTGGCCGCCGCCCGGAAGGAATTGCACTACTTCCAGCACCACTGGGATGCCGACTTCGACGAACAGCTGATCGCTGGCTATCACCGGTATTTTCCCCGATCAGCGGGTGAGCTGGTCGGGGAGTGGACGCCGCGTTACGCGCTGGATCCGTGGACCCCGGGTCGACTGGCCGTAGCAGCTCCCGACGCCCGTCTACTTGTCATTCTGCGCGACCCGGTCGAGCGGTTTCGGTCAGGGGCGACCCACAACGTGGCCCGCTTCGAGACCCTGCATCCGCGCATCCTGGTGGAGCAGTACGAGCGCGGCCGATATGCGCCTCAGCTCGAGCGGTTGATGCAGCATTTTCCCATCGAGCAGATATTCGTATTGCAGTTCGAGCGCTGCGTTCGAGATCCGGCCGGCGAATTTCGGCGCACCTTGCAGTTCCTCGGGGTGGACCCCGACTACCTGCCCGAGAACGTTGGCGAACGCGCCTACGGTGCCAAGGTCCCTCACGTCCACATGCCGGCTGATTTGAGGTCGCAACTTGTACGCGATTATGCGGACGAGGTTCTCAGGCTGGCAGATCGATGGGAGCAGATCGACCTGTCGCTTTGGCCGAACTTCGAGCACCTCTCGCGACCGTGACCGGGTCACGGCTGCTTTTCCTGCGAGACTTCCAGCGCCTCCAAGGTGGACATCTGAAGGTCTGGCACTATCACCAGCATGCGCTCGCAGCAGGTTGGGACGCCCGCATCAGCTTCACCGAGCGATCGGTTTGGGACGACACCAACCCCTGGGTTGCTCTGCCCGAAACGATCTTGGCGCCGGGTGAGCCCTTCGACCCCGACGTCATGTTCGTCGCCGGCCACGATTGGGAACGCATTCCGCCGATAAGGGAGGGCACACCCGTCATCAACCTCATCCAGCACGTTCGACACGCCGACCCTTCGGACCGGAGGTACGCCCATCTGGCCAAGCGAGCCGTTCGGATCTGCGTCAGCCCGGAAGTGGCAGATGCGATCAACTTGACTGGACGGGTCAGGGGACCGGTCCTGGTGATTCCGAACGGCTTTGATAACGGCGAAAGCGTCGACGCTGTCCCATTTGACGAGCGCTCCGTCGATATCCTGCTCGTCGCCCTCAGGCAGGCAGACCTCGGTGCTCGAGTGGCGTCGCGGTTGGACCGGGCCGGAAGGACGGTTCGTCTCCTGACGGACCACCTGCCGAGGAAGCTCTTCTTGGGAGAGCTCGCTGACGCCCGGGTCGTGGTGGTGCTGCCAGATCGGCGGGAAGGGTTCTGCCTGCCGGCCCTCGAAGCCCTGGCGCTCGGAGCGGTCGTGGTCGTTCCGGACGTGGTCGGCAATCGCTCTTTCTGCTTCGACAAGGTCAATTGCCTGATGCCTGAGTTCGAGGAGGAGGCGGTCGTGCTCGAGGCCGAAGCCGCGCTCGCATTACCGCGGCAGTGCTCGGACGCGCTCCGAGCCAACGCCGCGCAGACGGCTCGGGCGCACAGCCTCGAGGCCGAGCGGGAGTCTTTTCTCTCGGTACTGGCTGGCCTCGACGAGCTGTGGGCGACAGCGTAGGCGGCGCGCCGGAATTCACTCCCAGGTCCGACCAGGACCAGGAAGCAGCCCGCCTGGTCGTGGGCGGCAACCGGCTTGACTTGTCGGATTGCTGCTGGCGAGACTCCTGTGGTGCGGATAGTGATGACCCTCCTCGTGCGCGACGAGGAGGAGATCCTGGAGGACAATCTCAGATATCACTTCGCCCAAGGCGTCGACCACGTCGTTGTCACGGACAATCGCTCGACCGATGGGACCCCCGACATCCTCGACCGCTTCCGCCGTGAAGGACGGGTGACCGTGATCCAAGAGCGTGACGACGACTACAACCAGTCTCGATGGGTCACGCGCATGGCGCTGCTTGCGGCCGAGGAGCTCAGGGCGGACTGGGTGATCCATAACGACGCCGACGAGTTCTGGTGGCCGAAATCCGGCGACTTCCGCGGTGTGTTGGCCGAGATACCGGCTGACGTCGGAGTTTTGTCGGTGGAACGGTCCAACTTCCTTCCCGCCCCCGGGGACGGACCCTTTCATCAGCGCATGATCGTGCGCGAAACCGTTTCCTGCACAATATTTGGAGGTCCAATACCACCTAAGGTGTGCCACCGGGCGAGTTCCGATGCGTCTGTCGGACAAGGAAACCACGCGGTCACCGGGGTCCCGGGCCGGACGCTGGCTGATGGGTCGGCGTCACCGTTCTTTATTCTCCACTACCCGATGCGCTCGTACGAGCAGTTCGAACGCAAGATAGTCCTGGGCGGTGCTGCGTACGAGAGGAACACGGTCGTACCTTGGGAGACGGGCTCGGGTTGGCGGACGCGTTACGAGGACTACAAAGCGGGGCGCCTTCCGGATTGGTGGGCGCAACAGGTCCCAGAGGTAGGATTTGTTGAGGCCGGTCTGGGTGACGGGACTCTGGTCAGGGACCGACGCCTCCAAGCTTTCTTCGCCGAAGGCAAGGCCACCGGGACCCTTTTGGTGGACGCCATGCCCGCTCGCGTGCATGCAGCCGGGGAGATCTCCGAGTCGATCAGGCTGGATCGATCACAGCGAGGGCGCTCGCCCGTTCGCACCGCGCTACGGGCATCCGGACGGATCCGCAGAAAGATGAGCGGGCTGGTTGACCAGCTGAAAAGCCGGATCTAAGTAGCTTGGTGCGGCTCGGAAAGGTGGGCCGGTAGTGCGCGTGCTGATCGTCATCAATTCGCTCGTTGGCGGAGGCACCGAGCGATCCGTCGCGGAAACGCTGACACCCCTGTCGGATCGCGGCATCGAGGCGTCCGTGGTCTGCTTGGAATCCCGCCCCGGCCTGGAGGACGAAGTGCGTCGAGTGGGGGTGCCGGTAGAAGTACTTGCGACCGGGTCACCGACGGCCGTGATACGGGGGCTGCGGCGCAGTATCCGGTCGATCGATCCCGACGTGGTCCATACCGCCCTGTTCGAATCGGACATCCTCGGTCGACTGGCCACCGTTGGTGGACGGGCAGCCGTCCTCGGCAGCTTGGTCAATACCAGCTACGAGCCAGAGCGACTTCACGACCCGAATGTGCGGCGATCGAGGCTAGAAGCAGCCCGCATGCTGGACGGTTGGACCGGGAGGCACCTGGCCGACCATTTCCACGCGGTGAGCCAAGCCTCGAAGGATTCCGCGGTACGCCGTCTCGGCTTGGACCCGGCTGTCATAACGGTCGTGGAGCGTGGTCGCGACCCCGCTCGGCTGGGGGAGCCCGGGCGGGAACGCCGCCTTCGAGCCCGGGTCGCACTCGGGATCGACGAGGACTGCGGGCTGCTCGTCACCGTAGGTCGGCAGGAGTATCAGAAGGACCAGCTCTGCCTCATCGAGGCGATGGGGTTGCTCGCCGGACGCGAGAACCTGATCGCCCTCGTCGCCGGACGCACCGGCAATGCCACCGACGCCCTGGCCCGGGCCCGTTCGGCGTCTCCTGTCGCGGACCGGATTCGCATGCTCGGTCAGAGGGACGACGTCCCCGAAGTGTTGGCCGCGGCCGATGTATTCGTCTGCACCTCACGCTATGAAGGTCTGCCGGGAGCGGTGATCGAGGCGATGGCCCTGGGATTGCCCATAGTTGCCTCGGCGATCGCGCCGATCCATGAAGTGGTCGATCCGGGCCTCAACGCTGAGCTTTTTCCGCCGGGCGATGCGCAGGCCCTGGCCGCCGCCCTGGCCAAGCTGCTCGACGACCCGGCCCGCCTCGGACGGATGGGGGATCGCAGCAGGAAGATCTTCGAGGACCGCTTTACGCTCCGTCGCAGCTTGGACCGCATGGTCGGCCTATACGAGGACGTGGCGGGCCGCGNNCCGGCGCGGCCTCCGGGGGCTTCGCGTTCGCGCCAGCGGAGACCGAGACGCCGACGGTAGGGTGTGATCCCTTGAGTCGTACTTTCCCAACGCCCGCCATTCGCCGGAAGCTGTCGTCAGCGCGTTATGCCTACCAGTTGCGCGGCGTCGATCCGTCCCGTTCGCCGTCCGAAAACTTCGCTGGATGTACAGACGGGCAATGGCTGTGGGCCAACACGGCCGGGGCCAGAAACTCGGCGCGCCTGCGCGGGAGCCTCCCGACGTTGCCGAATCCGGGACTCCAGCGCAGCACCACAGGTGCGGACGGCGACGCCACCCTCCGGGAGGGCTACCGGTTTTACCGGCTGGTCAAGCAGTCGGCTGACGCACGCCACCCGGGCGGGTTCAAGGCGTGTCGCGACGTGGTGGACTTCGGATGCGGGTGGGGGCGGATGGCCCGCTTCTTCCTCAAGGACGTGGCGCCCGAGAGGTTGGTGGGCCTCGATTGCGTGCCGGCCATGGTGGAGGCTGCCACCGCGACCAACCGTTGGTCGGTCTTCGAGGCCATCGGGCCTCTGCCACCCGCGCCCGTGGAGGCCGCCTCCGTAGACCTCATCTATGCCTACTCGGTCTTCTCGCACCTGTCCGAGGAGGCCCACGCCAAATGGCTGGCAGAGTTCCGTCGCATCCTCCGTCCAGGAGGCGTGGCTGTGCTGACCACCCGGGCCCGATCCTTCTTCGCGGACTGCGAGCGCTTGAGGCTTGAAGGCGCGCAGGACGCGCCGGGGAGGACGGCTGCCGACGCGTTCGGCGATGCGTCGCGATGGCGCCCGCGCTACGACGCCGGCGAGTTTTGCCATGCCAGCATCGGATTGAGTGGCGCCCTGGACGACTCGTTCTACGGGGAGACCGCCATCCCCGAGTCCTACGTCCGTCGGGTTTGGTCTCAGTGGTTCGACGTGATGGATTGGGTCGACGATCGCTCGCGATGCGCGCAAGCCGTCGCGGTTCTGCGCCGACCCGACCAGTAGGCCTCAGGAGCCCTAGCCGACGGCCGCCTTGCTCGGAGGCTCGGTCGCCTCGTTGCGCCAAGGGCATCGTCCAACGATGCCCTGCGGCTCGGCCGCCTCCGCTCCAGGAAACCGGTTTCCGTACAGTTCCCAATCGCAGGGGTGGACAAGGTAGACGGCGACGCTCGGTCGATCGGAGGCCATCGGTTGGTAGTTGCCCTGGACCGCGATGTTGGCTACGTAGTAGAACTCGATGGGGGCCACCGGGCTGCCGAATGTGTAGTCGGTGGTGTTGTCCATGACGTTCCAGTCGTGGCGGGCCGAGCCGTCGGAGGCGCGGACCTTGATTGTCATCGGCAGGTCGATCAGCTTGTTGCCGACTACGTTGATGTAGTCGACGTGCGGACCCGCTCCTTCGGCGGCGACGAAGGTGAGGCCGGCCCGTGCGATCGTGTTGTCGTATATATCGACGTCGTCGGCCACCCCGGCGCGTGTGCCGGGTTCCAGATCGATGACCGAGCGTGAGACGTCGTACATCGTGTTGTCCTCGATGAGAATGTCGCGGGCGTTGGTCACCGAAACTCCTTGGCGACCGTTCTGCGCAAAGGTGTTGTCCAGGACTTGCACCTTGCTGGACGCTCCGGATATGTAGACGAAGTCGCCGTATACGTGGCGGATGGTGCACTTGGCGACGACCACGCCGGATGACCCTTCGACGTCGACTCCGGCTTGGGCTTCGAGGGCCGGCTGGTATGAGCCGTAGCCGCCGGGATTATTCGGTCCGGCGATGAGGAGGTTTTCCACGCGGATGTCGGCGCTGTTTTCGACTCGGATGCTGGCGCGGTTGCGTGGCCAAAGGAAGGCGTAGCCCGGCGCCGGTGGGGCTTTGCTCCCGTCCGTAGTGGCCTTGAGCACGGCGCCGTTCCCGTCGACTATCAGCCCTACTTTGTCGAACAGGAGGACCGTGCCCTCTGATCGGTAGATAGCATGGGGTGGGAACATGACCGTCGTGTCGTCAGGGACTCTGTAGAAAAAGCGGTTCAATTCGGTCGTCACATTTTGCTTGCCGGTCGGGTCTATCGAACTCGGTATCCAGACGGTTCGATTGGTGGCCGGAAGCGGAAGCCGGGCTTGCGGAGCCGGAATGGCGTCGGGGGTGGCTCTCGTCGATTGGGGCGACGTGCCCGCGGCTGACGCCAATAACGGGTGGGCCACCAGCACCGCGCCGAGAATGGGACCGACCCACTTGGCCAGTCGCTTCACCGGGACAGAGTCCCGCGGATGGCCCATGACCTAAGGGATCGATGAGTTGAGGCCCGACCTTGAGCAATGGCGCTCGCCCTAGCCGCCGGCAGCCGTAATATCCCCCAAAAGGCGACGCCAGGCGGCCGCGCTCGAGCTCAAGGAGAAGCGTTGTTCGCAGTGGGCTCGAGCGGCTTTTCCCATGCGGGCCCGCAAATCCCGGTCGCCGGCGAGGCGCCGCAAGGCTGCTATCGCCGCATCCAGGTCGTCCACGCCCACAATCAGACCGGTCTGCCCGGGAACCACGACGTCGCGCACGCCGGGCGCGTCCGTCGCCACCACCGGAACACCGGCGAGGCCCGCCTCGATGATGACCCCTGGCATCCCCTCCTGGCGGGTGCTGGGCAACAGCAGAACATCCAGATCCTTCAAAACGCCCGGGATGTCGTCGGACCGACCGAGATACCGAACGCCTGCGGCCGCGGCGCGAGAAGCGAGCGAGGCGGCCAGCGGTCCGTCGCCTACCAACAACCCTTCGACCGCTATCCCTTCAGCTCGGAGGGCAGAGACGGCACTGAGCAACCACTCGGGACGCTTGGTCGGCGCCAGCTCGCCCACGAAGCCGATCGACACGATGGATCGCATTTGGGTTGGCCCAGGGGCGTAGGTGGCCGGGTCACGCCCGTTGGCGATTACCGCCAAGCGGGCATCCGGAACGCCGAACAGGTCGCGGGTCTCGATGCGCACGTCCTCGGACACACATACGACCACTGCGGCTCGGTGCAGCAAGCCCGCGTGCCACCATCGACCAGGCGGGCGCCGCGCTCCGGGCAGGACGGCACCGATGCGGTAGTAGACGATGGGGAGGCCGCGAGGGGCGACCAGGGCTGCGTACTTGTAGGCCTCGCCGCCGTGGGCGACGAGCGCCCTCACAGGGCGGTGGCGCAGCCACGAGCGGAGCCGGAACAGCACTCGGGGATCGAGGCCCAAGGCGCGTAGCCGTCCGGGCGCCACGCCCAGAGAATGGTCGGGCCGAAGGAGAACAGGCGGGCCACCGAAGAGCGTGACCACCAGGTGGGGATCGTCGGCTCGATCCAGTAGGTCGCAGACCGCTCGGGCGTACACCTGAGACCCCCGCGCCACGTCCCTGGGAAGTAGGTGCACCACGGGGGGAAGCGGCGAGATGCTCATGGCAGGTGTCGATCGATCGCGGTCTCGCCGTTGCGCCAGCGGATCACCACGCTACGGCTGGCCCCGCGCCGGACGTCACCACGGCGGGAGCGCTCGAAAACGGGGCCAAGTCGCGATGACGCGCTGCAAGCTGTCGACTTGGGATCGGATGGACCCCTCGTCGGCTACGCCCGCCGCTCGCAGGGCGGCGACGAGACGGGCCATCTCGGCTTGCCGGTCGTCGTAATCCTGTCCTGGCGGGAACAGGTGGAGGATCGGGGCCGCGTCGACGATCCCGAGGCGGCAGCCCTCTTCCTGAAGCGCCATCCACGCCAGCTCTGTACCCCAGCCCATGCCCGAGTTGGGGGGAAACGGCGTCACCCGGGTCCTCCACGCTGGGGCGACCACCACAAGCGGACCATGCTCCACGTAGGTCGTCAGCCGAACCGCGGCCCGCCGCCGGCATCTGGTCAGGCCATGGCTGAAGTGGCTATACGGCAGGTGGGCAGGCATCGCAATGCCGAGGCCGGCCTGCTCGGCCAGCGCCACCAATCTTGGGATGCCGGCCGGAAGGATGATGTCGTCGTCGACCACCACGAGATGACCTGGCTCGGATGATGGAACTCGGGAGAGTGCCTCGTTGAGGAGATCGAAGCGGCTGCCCGCGCCGCATCCGACGGTGAATTGGCGCAGCGGCTCCGAATAATCGTCCAAAGCCCACAAGGCGATGTCGGCGCTCGCTTTCTGGCATGGTTCCAGGAGACGTTCGACGACCTTGCTGTTGGTCGCTCGGTACACACCGATGACCGTGAACGGCGGACAGGACCGGGTACGGGGGAAGGGAACCGAGGGCGCCACGCCCCAACGTTGAGCCGCCGCCAGGGCGCGACGTCTGCTTTCCCGACCATAACCCCGCGCCACGCGATAAGGCCTGGATAGCCCGACTTGCACCCGTGGACGACTCATTGCCCCCGAACAGTATATGCAGTGCCTTTCTAGGGGAGTAAACGATCTGTGACCTGCCGGTTGCGGGGCGGCGTAAAAAGAGAAAACGGGAATTATCCAAGCGGCGGCCGCCCTCGGACACGAACCGAGACTGAGATAGTCTCGTGTCGTGGGCGAGGCGATCATTTTCATCACAGGTCTGCCTAGAGGGGGCACGACCCTGACGACCGAGTTGCTGGGCGGCCTCGCAGATTGTGTGGCGATCGACGAGCCGATGCTTTTGGATCAATTCGTTCGCGGCCTCTCACCCCAACCTGGTCGCGGCGCCCACCTTCGGAGCCTGGTCACGAGGAAGCCGCCCCGGCCGCCGGATCCCGATCCTGAGCGCGTCGTTGACAACATCTTCGACTTCTGTCACGAGGCACGTGAATCGGTGAAGGCCCGGGGGGTCGTCACCTCGAAGAACGTCGATGGAATTGTGATGGGAAAGAAGGTGGCCGACGCGTTCGAGCCCGATGGCTCGAGGACGAGGTTGGTTCGACGATGCGAGATTCGCATCGACAAGCCTTTGAGCGATGAATTCACCCTCTTCGTGAAGCACAACTCGGCTTTCGCCGGGGTCCTGCCCGAGCTCGCCCGCCGGGCGCCCGTCCTCGGAGTGGTCCGAAATCCGCTGGCCATCCTCGCCTCGTGGAACACGGTTTCGTTCGCGGTGAGCCAGGGGCACGCAAACCTGGCCGAGCTCTTCGAGCCGTCGCTGGCTCGCCAGCTGGCTCGTCTCGCCGACGTGGCGGATCGGCAGCTCCACCTTCTCAACTGGTTTTTCGAGCGCTTCGTCGAGTCGCTCCCAGCTGAGCGGATCGTCCGCTACGAGGACATCGTGTCGTCGGAAGGGGCGGCGCTGGGCGTGATCCACCCGGCCGCCGCTTCTCTGAAGCTGCCCTTGGCCAGTCGCAATCAGGCCAAGGTCTACGACGAAGCCACCTTGCGCGCTTTCGGCGAGCGACTTCTAGCGACGGACGGCGCGTACTGGTCGTTCTACGACCGGGCCGATGTCCTCGGACTCATACCTGCGTGAGCTGAGCCCGGCATGTTGACTCGTTTCGACTACGTGGTGGGCTCCGTCCCGGTGACAAATTCCGTGTCGCCGGTAGGCGTTCTCGTAGAACGGACTGCGAACTAGTGGGTGTCGTCGTCTTGGGCATGCACCGCAGCGGCACCTCCGCCGCGGCGCGGGTGATAAATCTCCTCGGAGTGCCGTTCGGCCGCGGCCGCCTGGTGCCCATCACCGATGCCAACCCGGCCGGGCACTGGGAGAGCTGGGAGCTCCAGGACGTCAACAACGATCTTCTCGATGCATTCGGCGGTTCTTGGGCTGGGCCCCCCGTTCTGTCCGACGGCTGGGAGCTGGACGTCCGGGCCGTCCGCCTGGAAGCTGCGGGCGTGCGGGCTTGGAACATGGTGCACCCGGAGGAGCCCTGGGTTTGGAAGGACCCGCGGACCTGCTTGACGTTGCCGTTCTGGCGTCGAATCGCCCCTCTCGAAGGGCCCGCCATCATCATCTACCGCCACCCTGACGAGGTCGCTGCGTCGTTGTCCCGCCGGGACGGATTCTCCTCCGCGGTGGCGTTGGCGCTTTGGGAGCGGTATAACCGGGACGCCTTGCTCGCTGTCCAGGGTTGGCCCGTCCTGGTCATGCCCTACGACCGGCTGGCAAATGACGCAGTGGGCTGGGCTGGCGACGTTCGGTCCTTTTTGACCGATCACGGGATCCGCCAGGACGCCACGGTGTCCGCGGCCGATGCGGCGGGCGAGGTACGGGGCGAGCTGCGTCACCGACGGGCCGAGGGCGCGCTGGAGATGTCCGCTCCGCAGCGACGTCTGCTTGAAGCGTTGGCCGAGGTGGACGGCCCGCACACCCGCTTCGTTCCTCCTCAATTGGGTGAGCCCTCGCCGTGGTTGGGGCCGTTACTAGTCGAGCACGGACGGGCTTACCGTCAGGAGATGGTCCTACGATCCGAGCTGGCGCGAGCTCGCTCGCAGATGGGCACCGTCATCAACCGGACGCGGGTCAAAGTTCTCGCCTACAAGGCCTACCAGCACGTGGTGCACCGAGACGCGCCCCACGCCAACCACAGGCCCTCGCCCGATCCAAGCCCGACCGACCCCGCGGTGTCTACCGGCCAGTGAGCACTCCCAGATCTCTCATGCGTCTCCGCCCGGACATGGGAGGACGGACCAGTGACAGCCGGCCTCGCGCCCGGATGTCGTCTTGGCGATTCCGCCGTGACTTCGCGGACGTGCAGTCTTTTGTGCTCTTCGTGGGCTGTCCTCGCAGCGGCCACAGCCTCCTCGCCTCGATGCTCGACGCCCACAGCGACGCGGTCATCGCCCACGAGCTCGACGCCTTGCCCTACGTGGCGGCCGGATGGACGAGGGGCGAGCTGTACGCCCGGATACTGCTGCACGACAGAGAGTTCACCGCGGCTGGACGGAAGTGGTACGGGTACGACTACGTCGTGCCCGGGCAATGGCAGGGTCGCTTCCGTCAGCTCCGAGTCATTGGCGACAAACGGGGGGCAGTGACCACTGAGCGCATCGAGGAAGACCCGAGTTTGCTGCACCGCCTCGAAGAGGTCGTCGGGGTGCCGGTTCGTTTTGTGCACGTGACCCGAAACCCATTCGACAACGTCGTCACCATGTCCCGCCGGGGCGGAAAGACCTTGGATCAGGCCTCGGACCGATATCTCGCCCTGTGCGCCACCGTGGCCTCGCTTCACGCCGAGCGAAGCGGCGACATCATGGACTTGCGCCACGAGGACCTGTTAGCCGATGTTCCCGGCCGGCTCGCAGCGGTGTGCCGATGGCTCGGATTGGAGCCTGACGACGCCTATCTCTCGGCCTGCGCAAGCGTGGCCTTCGATAGCCCCAGGCGCACGCGCAACGAGCTGCCCTGGTCGGCGGATCAGCGGGCTCGCATACTGGCGGCCGTCGATCAGCACGACTTCCTCAGCAGCTACGCCCTCGAGGATGCTCCGTGACCGCCGGCTTTCGTCCGCCCGTGGGACTGCTGGCCGGGGCCGGAATGACGACGCCCCCGGCCCGATCTAAATGGCACTTCGATGAGGTCCGTGCCGACGACGTGTACCTGATTTCATTTCCCAGGTCGGGCAACACCTGGCTTCGGTATCTGCTGGCGAGCATGCTGCACGGACCTCAAATCGATCCGGCCCTCGTGGCCGCGACCGTCCCCGACATACATCAAAGCGATCCGGCCGTGCGCCCGGGGACTGGTCCGCTATGGGTGAAGAGCCACATGGCCGCTACAGAAGGACCGCTGCCCGCTCGGGTTGTCTATCTCGTCCGAAACGGGCTGGATGCCACGGCGTCATACCACCGCTATCTACGTCAGCGCGGACGGCTGGCTGCCGACGACTCGCTCGACGAGTTTCTCGATCGGGCCGACATGTGGCCGTGCCTCTGGACCGTTCACGTAGAAGGGTGGCTCGACGCGCTCCAAGCCCGACCGGAGTCGGATTCGCTCATGGTCCGCTACGAGGACCTGCGCGGCCGGACCGCCGACGAGTTGGAGAAGATAGTCGCCTTCATCGGCATCGACACCAGTCGGGGCCGAATCGAAGAGGCGATCGGTCTGGCGACGCGCGCCCGGATGCGCGAGGACGAGGCGCGTGCGGGACGAGGATCGCTCAACCACGTCGGCGGCGGCGCCGACGAGAAACCGGCGGGGCTCGCTGCCGAGCGATTCCTGACGCGGGCCCGGCCGACGCTGCTACGAGCCGGGTACCAGCCCTCGTGACCAGGGTATTCATAACCGGTGGCGCCGGGTTCCTCGGCTGCCACCTGGTGAAGGCTCTCGTGGCGGACCACGAAGTGGTGGTCCTCGACTCACTGTCGCCTCAAGTCCACGGCCCCGCACCGGACCGACCTCCCGCGCTGGCAGCCGAAGCTCGACTCGTCGTCGGGGACGTCCGGGACGCCGGCGTGGTAGGGCCCCTCGTCGACGGCTCCGACGTGGTGGTCCATCTGGCCGCCTCCACCGGCGTGGGCCAATCCATGTTCGAAATACGCGACTACTTCGACGTCAACGTGACCGGGACCGCCGTCGTGTTGGAGGCCTGTCAGCGGGCTCGGCGACGACCGGGCCGCCTCGTCCTGGCGTCATCGAGGGCCATCTACGGAGAGGGCCGCTACGACTGTCAGGCCTGCGGTCCAGTCGTCCCGTTGCCCCGCACCGCCGAAGCTCTCGCGGCCGGTCGCTGGGAGCCGCCCTGCCCCCATTGCAACGAACCGTGTGAGGCTACCTCGACTCCTGAGCAGTCTCCTCCGTCTCCCGCATCCATTTACGCCATTTCGAAGCTGGCCCAGGAGCAGGCGGTTCTGACGGTCGGAGGGGCGGCGGACATTCAGGCGGTCGCCCTCCGGCTGTTCAACGTCTACGGCCCGGGTCAGTCCCCGCGGAATCCCTATACCGGGGTCATCAACGCTTTCATCGCCCGGGGGCTCAATGGCACCGCATGCGACGTGTACGAGGACGGTCGCGCCACGCGTGATTTTGTCCACGTGGAGGACGTGACCAGCGCCCTGTCGATGGCGGCGTCGGGCCGACTGGCTCCGGGTGTCGTCAACGTGGGCACCGGCCGGGCGACCACGCTCATGGAAGCGGCGTCCGTCATCGCCGACGCGCTCGGGTCTCCGCCTCCTGTCGTCAGTGCGGCCTATCGGGTCGGAGACGTCCGTCATAGTTGGGCCGATGTCGGAGAGGCGACCGGCTTCGGGGTGGTGGCCAAGGTCGGCATCGAGGAAGGCTTGCGGGACTTGGCTGCGCAAGTCGAAGGCCAATCGTGGGCGGATGAGACGGCCCGGGTCGAGGCCGAGTTGTCGGCCCACGGCCTCGGTGGCAGGGCAAGCGGGTGAGCGAGAACACGGCGGGCCCAGATGCGTCAGCGACGTCACCGGAGACCAACTTGCTTCTCGTGACCTACGACAGCTGCCGCTACGACGTCCTGCAAGATGCCCGTACTCCGGTCCTCGACTCCTTCGCCGAGGTCCTTCCAGCTCAGGCTCCCGGCAACTTCACCTTCCCGTCTCACCAAGCGATGTTCGCCGGAATCCTTCCGAACGCCGGCTCGGCGAGGCCTCTGTACAACCGGTTCTGCGGGCAGCTTCTGGGGCTCGTTGGTGTTGGCGAGATGCAAGTGAGCGGCGGCGCGGTGCTTGGGGTCGCTTCGGCGTGGAACGCCGTCGACGGACTGGGTCGGGCGGGCTACAAGACCGTCGGGACGGGCGCCATGAACTGGTTTCGACAGGAGTCGCTCACGTCATGCTTCCAGTCGTTCCGCTTCACGGGCACGGCCGCCGACGAACAGATCGGCTTCGTGCTAGAGGAGACGAGTGGGGTGGCGCCCTTCTTCGCCTTCATCAACTTCGGAGAGACCCACGCCCCGTACGACTTCGCCGGCAAGGCCGAGCAGTGCTCCGTTGACACGCGGGCCCGGGCGATATCTTGGCCGCCCCAGCAGGCGTCTGGAGCAGTCGGCCGCGACAACGAGGCCTACTCCCACCAGGTGGCGGCCGCCGAGTTCCTCGACACCCGTCTGCCTCGGCTGTTTGCCGGCCTGCCTGCCGACACGATCGTCGTCGTCTGCGCCGACCACGGGGAGTGCTTCGGCGAGGATGGTTACTGGGGACACGGCATCAACCATCCCAAAGTCCTCGAAGTCCCTCTTGCCATCTTCCGCTTGGACGGCCGGGCGATTGCGGCCTGACAGACGGCTCGCCGGCGAAGTGGCCAGGATGTCAAAGGCCCGGGCGGACTAGGGCCGGTCGGCTAAGGCGGGGCGGAAGGTGCGGCGGAAGGTGGGGGCGGAATGCGGCCCGGAGAGACGGGGACCAACTCGGAATCGGTCGCCAGCGGGGCCCGAGACAGCGCCGCGGGGTGCATGGCCGAAATGCGGACCCCGCCGATCACGTCCTTCTCGGCCGGGTCCGGGTCGCCGCCCTCCGTCTCGGCTTCGCCTGGACGGTGGTCGGGTAGGGCCAAGATCACGACGAAGAACGGAAACTGCATGACCCGCTCCCGGGCCAGTATGCCGAAGTTGCCCACCGCCGAGAAGCCGAACGCGAAGAGAAGGCTGTACAACAGGCACAGGGCTATGTATGGACGGAACCTCATCCACTTCCACAAGTTCCTGAGTCGCTTGCGGGAGCGCCACGTCATGTACAGAAGGAAGGCGCCCTCACCCGAGGCGAGGAGGCCCTGGACGTTGCGCGCTTCCCACGGGAACGGTCGGAACGTGACCGACAGCACCGCGTAGGGAATGGTCCAGGGTGCGGACAGCCGGGCGGGGGCAAAGTGGGACCCACCCTGGGTAGTCCGGGCCGCGGTGCCCGAGATTATGGCCGAGATCCCAGTGCTGCCGCCGCTCTCGACGCCGTCCTTCGAAAAGAAGGTGTTGGCCTGGGTCACGCCGACCAGCAGGGCGGCGGAGAGTACGACGATACCGACGATCTGACCGCCGCGCCGGGCCTGATGGCCGCTGCCAGCCGCGACTTGGGAGCGGCGCAGCAAGAACGCCATGACCAAAGCGGCCAGCAGTAGGGCGGTCACGAGCGGTCGGACCAGCGCAGTCTCGGTGCACCCCAGCAGGACCAGGACGTAGCCGAACGGGCGGTACGTCAGGATCCGGGCCGCGCCGTAGGCGCTCAATCCCAGGCCGAGAGTCATCCAAGCTTCCTTGCCGATCTCGGAGGGCCAGAACAGCATCGACGGTAAGAGGAAGACCAGCCAGAAGTAGCGCCGCACGTCTCCCTCGGGCACGGCCAGGCGGAAGGCTCGGAAGAACAGCCATAGCCCGAGGAACCCGAGCCATGAGTAAATGAAATAGCCGCCGATGTCGCTGACGCCGGTCGCGGCGAAGACCAGGCCGGTGAAGATCTTGATCACGCCGGTTCCGATCACTTTGCCGACGTTGGCGTGAAAATCGAACTGGCGGAACTGAGGCACCAGGGCCACACCGGTGTTGTAGTACTGCGCGGAGTCGGCCACGCCTCCGTAGATCTGGTAGGCGACGAAGTACCGGGCGATAGAAGCGAGGATCTTGGCGACCAGGGCCCAGCTGACCAGTCGAACGAAGTCGGGATCGCTCTTGCGGAATTTGTGTCGGAGCCATGGAAGGGTCAGGACGATGAGGACGATCGCAGTGATGGCACCGCTTACGATCTGACTCGTCGGCATCAGGCCCCCGGCCGGAAGGCCTCGACGGTCCTTTCAGCGCGAGGTCGGCGGGCCAAGCTGTGCCCCGGCGTCACCCCGGCGTCCGCCCCACGTCGCCGACGTCGCCGCTTACCGTACGGGCGCCGACGTCTTGGCCGCCCCGGGGAACGGCGGAGCCGATCCTGGCTGGATCTGGGAGCGGACGGCCGTCGGCCGCTCCGGCCACGGCGCCTGCCGTGGGTGGGGTCCCCGAGCCCGATTTGCGCGAACGCCGCCGGTGGCTCGGCTGGGGTGGCGTTCGCGGTGCGGTGAGCCGTTGGAGGTAGCTGGTGCGCACTTCGACGAGCACCACGCCCAGCACCGGCGCTCCGGATCGGCCCAGATCACGGAGGACCCGTTGGATGCGCCGAGGGGTGGCGGACGGCCGGGCGCAGACCACGACCAACGCATCCAGCTCGCCGGCCAAAGCCGCGGCATCGTTGGTGTTAGCCAGGTCTGCGATGTCGACCAGGATCACGCCGGCGCTTCGACGCCAGCCGGGGAGGGCGGCCGCGATCTTGTGGAGGTCCCTCGGTGGATTCGGCGCAGGCGAACCGGCTGGTATCACTCGAACCCGGGGCACGGCGGGCGAGGGTTTGGCATTCGTGGGCGTCATTCCGTCGGTCACTCCCGGAACGCGGTCGACGCCTAGGACGGCGTGCAAGCGCGGCCGACGCAGGTTGGCGTCGACGGCGAGCGGTTCGAAATCCCGCTCGGCCAGGGCGGCGGACAGGTTGGCCAGGACCGTGGTGCAACCGGCCCGACGGCGGGCCCCGACCAAGCCGAGTATCTGGCGGGTTCCGTCCGCTCGGCGGGAGCCCGAATCGGCTTCGCGACCGTCGAGCACGGGTCGCGCTACCGCGGCGACGGGATCCACCGCGTGGGTGGGCAGCTGCTCGAGCGCCGACGTCAAGCGCCGGTAGGCCTCGGCTACCGCGGAAACGGGGTGGCTGACGACGACGGGTGGGCGCCCGGCCGACGATTGAGGGTGGGCGGGCACGTAGGCCAGAACCGGGAGACCGAAGAGCGCCTCGGCTTTGGTCTCGTCCGTGACGCTGCGGTCGAGGAGGGCGAGGGCAGCCGCGGTGATCAAGCCAAGGAGGAGTCCGATGCCGAACCCCCCAGCTGCCCAGTACCGCCTGCGAATGGGCTTCGATGCGCTCGCGCCCACCAAAACCGGCTTCTTGATGGATATTACTTCTAGCGGGGGCTTCGAGCTGGCGTGCTGCTGGGTGACCAACAGCTCGCGGTACAGGGTGGAGTAGTCCTGGACCGAAGTGTTGATTTCGGCTTGCGTCACCAGATCTGTGGAGCCCTGAACGGTCGTAGCGGATGACGGGGTGGTCGCGGACGTCTTCTTGGCTCCGTGCTTGGGCACCGTGGTCGTGGTGGTCGTCGCCGTCGTTCCCTTGGGTGCATGTGCCTGTAGGAGCCTTATGTGAGCCGCCAGAGTGGTCAGATCCTTATTGAGCCTGGCTACCGCGCTGGCCTGCGTGTTCTGCTGCGCGGTGACCGCCGCGCTGATCAGGGCCTTGGCGAAGGCCAGGGCCACCGCTGCGCTCTTGGTGGCGCTCTGATCCTTGGCCCGGACCAGGATCTCCCCGAGGTTGTTGGCGCCGAAGGTCACCTGCTGGGACAGCTTCTTGGCGCTGGTTTTCGGGCCCAGCGCTTTGGCCGCGGCCTCGGCCACGGCCGGGTTGGTGGCCAGGGCGAGGTAGCCGGAGGACGTCTTGTTCACGTCCGTTCCACCCGCCTTGGTGGTGGAGGAAGTCGAGGACTTGGAAGCGCCGGCGGTACCCGCTGCATTGGCCGCTGACGTCGCAGCCGCCGCGGTTGCCTGGTCCGTCGACCCGAGGATCACCTGGGCGCGGTAACCCTTCTGGCCCTTGGGGCCGGACGCGTGGGCCGGTGGGAGGGTCGCCAGGCCCACCGCCGTGAACACCACCACCGCCACGACCACCACCGGCCACCGTCGACGGAACTTCGCAAATAGGTTAGTCATCGCCTCACTGAGGGGCGGCAGACGCGCCGACACGGAGCGCCCCTGGTGAGGCGCTGCCCGTACCCCAACACGAGGTTACTTTAGGCAACTTAGCCGATCCATTCACCATTTCCGCCGAACCGTCACTTTGCGTACTGTTTTTCATCGCTTTACCCATTGGAAAGGCGGGCGTCATCGCGGGCGGCCAGTATGAAACCGGTCTCTTAGCCGTGGCGAATGCCATATAGATACGATAGGGTAGAACGCGGAGGGTAGGGGTGCGAGCGCTGGTCACAGGGGGTGCGGGTTTCATTGGGTCCCATTTGGTGGACGCCCTGTTGCTGGCCGACATCGACGTGGTGGTCCTCGACGATTTGTCCTCGGGTCGGAAGGATCGTCTGAGCGAGGNNGGAAGGGGCGGTGGAGTGCCTCGACGATGTCCGGCGGGCCGTGGAGGGATGTGAAGTGGTGTACCACTTGGCCGCCCACCGCTCGGTTTTCCGCTCGGTGGAGAGTCCGTTGGCCACCGACACGGCCAACACCCATGGCACCCTCACGGTGCTCGTCGCGGCCCGGGACGCCGGAGTCCGTCGAGTGGTCAGCTCGTCGTCATCGTCGGTCTATGGGGGTAGCGACGTTCGACCGACACCGGAAACGGCGCCGACGCTCCCCAAGTCTCCCTACGCGGTGAGCAAGCTGGCGGCCGAGCATCACTGCCGGGTCTTTTCTGAGCTCTTTGATTTGGAGACGGTCTCGCTCAGATATTTCAACGTCTACGGTCCCCGCCAAGATCCGAACGGCCGTTACGCCGCCGTCATACCCCTGTTCATCAACGCCCTGCTCAACGACACGGCTCCGGAGATCCACGGTGACGGTCGCCAAAGCCGCGATTTCACTTATGTGACCGATGCCGTCGCAGCCAACATGCGGGCCGCGACGGCGCCCGCCGAGGCGGCGCAAGGCCAGGCCTACAACGTGGCCGGCGGCGACCCGTGGGATCTGCTGCGCCTGCTGGGTCATCTGGCCGAGCTCACGGGGCGCACCCCCACACCCGTCTTCGCGCCCGCTCGGGCCGGCGACGTCATGCACACCTGGGCCGACACCACTTCGGCCGCGGCCCTGCTGGGCCATCGCCCGGCGGTCAGCATGGCCGACGGCTTGGCCGCGGCCCTCGAAGGATACCGAACCGAGGTGGAGGGCTCCGGTGTTGCTGTCATCTGAGCGCGACCCGGCTCGTCTCTACCCCTCTACGAGTCCGTCGCCCCTGTTCGACGATTCGAAACTCAGGGTGCTGTGGCTGATCAAGGGGCTCGGTCCCGGCGGGGCCGAGCGTCTCCTCGTTTCGGCGGCCAAGCTGGCTGACCGATCCCGGTTCGATTTCGAAGTCGCCTATCTGCTTCCGTGGAAGACGGCTCTGGTCGGAGAGCTCGAGGGACTCGGGATTCGAGTGACGTGCCTAGGCGGGGCCCGCCGATACGACCCCCGCTGGGTCCTGGCCCTTCGGCGCCTGCTGCGCGCCCGGCCGTTCCAAGTCGTCCACACCCACTCTCCGGTCGCGGCGGTAGGAGCGAGGCTGGCCGTCTCGTCGCTGGCACGGTCGAGTCGGCCGGCTCTCATGTCGACCGAGCACAACTCGTGGTCGAGTCATCGACCCTTAACGCGGTGGGCCAACCGTCTCACGTTCGGGATGGACGACGCGCATCTCGCCGTATCTGAGGACACCCGTCGATCCCTGCCCAATACTGTTCGTCCGACGGTGGAAGTGGTGGTGCACGGGACGAGCCTGGCCGAGGCCTCGGCGGCACGGGCCCGGCGCGACGAGGTTCGCGCTGCTCTCGGCGTAGACCCCGACGAGGTAGTGATCATCACCGTCGCCAATCTGCGCTCGAACAAGGCCTACCCCGATCTGCTCGCGGCAGCCCGTCAAGTGGTGGACGCCGCGCCGGGGCCTTGCCGCTTCCTGGCTGTCGGCCAAGGCCCCCTGGCCGAAGAAGTGGACCGAGAGCGGCTTCGCCTCGGGTTGGTCGGGCGTTTCGAGCTTCTCGGCCGCCGCGACGACGTTTTCGACCTGCTGGCGGCCAGCGACGTGTTCGTCCTCGCATCGAAAGTCGAGGGGTACCCGGTGGCGCTCATGGAGGCCCTGGCCGTCGGGCTCCCGGTGGTCGCTACGGCCGTCGGTGGCATCCCGGATGCCATCCGCTCCGGTGAGAACGGCATCCTGGTTCCGCCCGGGCGCCCCGACCGCCTGGCCGCGGCGCTGTTGGACCTCGTCGGCGACGCCGAGAAGCGCCGGAGACTGGCGAAAGCGGCGATGACGAGCGGGCTGGCCTTCGACGCGGGGACCGCCGTGGGCCGCACCGAAGAGGTCTACAACGCTTTGGCGGCTTCGAAATCCGTCGATCGTCGTTCATTGAAGAAGTCTGTCGGTGATCGACCGTTGAAGAAGTCGCCACTGGGCGATAGCTTCATGTTCCAACCCTGTGATCCGACCCGAGGGGCAGGATCCGTGATCGAAGGAGGCGGAGTTTGAGCGAACACGCACGCGCCCAGACGGGCACCGCCGCCGTCGAAGGCGATTCGGAGCGGCCGGCGCCCTTGAGGGGTCTCGCTCAAGTAGCCCGAGAGGCGGCTCGGCTGAGGGGGGACCTCCCCTTTATTTGCGTCGACGCCGTGCTCGTGGCCTCGGTCTATCTCGGACTGGTCGTGCTTCGCTTCAACGGATCCGTGCCCAACTTGTATTGGGACCGTTTTCGGGTGTTTCTGGTAGTCGCGACGTGCTTTCACCTGGTAGCCAACCGGGTGGCCGGGCTCTACGGCCCCCTCTGGCGTCACGCCGGGATCCGTGAGGCCCAGCGGCTGTCTACGGCGGGAATCCTAACCGTGGTCGGCATACCCCTGCTGTCGACATTGCCGCAGTTGAGGCTCCCGCTGTCGGTGACGCTCGTCGGCCCGGCGCTCGCCACCGGTCTGGTCGGTCTCAGCCGCTTCCAGACCCGTCTGTTCGCGCTGAGGAGACGTCGGATCAGCAACGACGCGCTCAGCGTGGGCCTCCGGGTCGTCATCCTCGGGGCGGGAAACGCCGGCGCCAGCCTGGCCCGGGAGATGCTGGCCAATCCCAAGTCGGGCCTGATACCTGTCGCCTTCCTCGATGACGATCCCCGCATCCACGGCCGATCTCTGGTCGGGGTGCCGGTCCTCGGCCCGATCGAAAGCCTGCCGGGCGCCGCCGCGTCCCTCCGTTTGAACTATGCCCTGCTGGCTATCAGCGGGGCCACGCCCGAGTTGATCCAACGGGCGATCGTGGCCGCCGAGGGGGCCGGGATTCCGCTCCAGACCATACCGACGGTGGATCAGCTCGTCAGCGGCACGGTCGGCCTGCGCGACGTGCGCGACTTGCAGATAGACGACCTTCTCGGCCGCCACCAGGTCGAGACCGACTCGAGCGCCATCCACAAGGTGATCGCAGGACGCTGCGTGCTGGTCACGGGCGGCGGAGGGTCGATCGGCTCGGAGATAGCCCGACAGGTCCACGCAGGCGGTGCCTCGCGGCTGGTGCTGGTGGACCACGACGAGACGCATTTGCACGACGCCGCCCTCGACATCCCGGGAGCCATCCAGGTCTTGGCTGACGTGCGGGACGCTGATCAGATGTGGCGGGTGTTTGCCACCTACCGCCCGCAAGTGGTGTTCCATGCCGCCGCCCACAAGCACGTCCCGATCCTCGAGGTGTATCCGGAGGAGGCGCTCCGGACCAACATCATCGGAACCTCCAACGTCCTGGCGGCGGCAAGAGATTGCGGAACCCAGCGGCTGATCGTCATCTCGACGGACAAGGCGGTGAGGGCGGTCAGCTCGATGGGAGCGTCAAAGCGGATGGCCGAACGGCTGCTGGTCGCTCACGCCACTCCAGGGCGACAGTGGTGCGCGGTCCGCTTCGGCAACGTGCTGGCCAGTCGGGGAAGCGTGGTCCCGACCTTCGAGCGCCAGATCCGCCAGGGTGGTCCGGTGACGGTCACCGATCCAGAGATGACCCGCTACTTCATGAGCATCGCCGAAGCCGTCGAGCTCGTCCTGCAGTCGGCCGCGCTAGCCGAAGGCGGCGAGGTGTTCATGCTCGACATGGGCGAACCGGTGCGGATACTCGATCTGGCCAAGCGCATGATCCGCCTTACAGGACGGCAAGAAGGCAGGGACATCGAGATACAGATCGTCGGCCGGCGTCCGGGCGAGAAGCTTCAAGAAGAACTGCATCACCCCGAAGAGGGGTTGGGCGACACCGCCCATCCCTCGATCCGCCGGGTGGTTCCTGCACCCGAGCAGCTCAGCGCCCTGATGCAAGAGGTCGGCCAGCTCGAGGCCGCGGCCCGCCTGGGCGACCCGGGTGATCTTCGGGCCGCCCTGATCGCGGCCGCCAACGGGGAGTTGGTGTCGGCCGCACCAGGAGATCCCTTCGAAGATGACCAGGTCGTTTTGGACCTGGCCACGTCCAATTCGGACGCGGGCTCGAAGGAGACTTCCAACGCGGTAGAACGCCGGCGGGTCCTGGACGTCCAGCGGATGATCTCTGCCGGGTCGGCGGGTCCCTCGACCTCACCTGAGGTCACCGCCGGCGGTCGATGAAGAGGCGAGCCCAGCTCCTCGGGCGTCTCGAAGCCGGGTCGGCCCGGGTTTGCGTCATCGGCCAGGGCTACGTCGGGCTGTCCCTCAGCGTGGGTGTGGCCAACGCGGGCATGGAAGTCGTCGGGATCGATGTAGACGCCGCCCGCGTCGACAGGCTTCGCGCCGGAGTGGTCGACGTCCCTGGAGTCGATCAAGCTCAGGCCCTCATGGCGCTGGGCTCCGGACGACTCAGTTTCGCGACGGAAGCCGACGCCGTCGCCGAAGCGGACGTCGTCGTCATCTGCGTCCCCACTCCCGTCGCCAACCACGGTCCCGACCTCAGCGCCATCGTGGCCGCGGCCACGGAGGTCGCGACGCGGCTCAAGCCGGGGGCGCTCGTCGTGCTCGAGTCGACGACCTACCCAGGAACCACCGAAGGCACCGTCCTCCCGCTGCTGGAGGCATCTGGTTTGAAGGCCGGCCGCGACTTCGCCCTGGCCTTCTCACCGGAGCGGATCGATCCGGGCAACTCGAAGTTCGGCCTGGCCAACACCCCCAGAATCGTCGGGGGTATCGACCCATCGTCCACCGAAGTCGCGGCGGCTTTCTACGCCCAGCTGGTCGACTCGGTCCACACCGTCTCCAACTGCCGAGCCGCCGAACTGGCGAAGCTGCTGGAAAATACCTTCCGGATGGTCAACATCGCCCTGGTGAACGAGCTGGCCCAGCTCTGCTCGGACCAGGGGATCGACACCTGGGAAGTCATCGACGCCGCAGCCACCAAGCCATTCGGGTTTATGCCGTTCTATCCCGGGCCCGGCGTGGGCGGCCACTGCATACCTCTCGATCCTGCGTATCTGGCGTGGCAATCGCGACGAGACACCGGCCGGCCCTATCGCCTGGTCGAGTTGGCGATGGACATAAACGAGGCGATGCCCGACTACGTCGTTCGGCGTATAGGTGACGCGCTTGGGGACCGCGGCGTGACGCTGCGGGGGGCCCGCGTGTTCGTGCTCGGCGTGACCTACAAGCCCAATGTCGGGGACCTCCGCGAGTCGGCCGCGGTCGACGTCGTCCGCCGGCTGCATGCCAAGGGGGCTGACGTCCGCTTCCACGATCCCTTCGTCGGATCGCTGCAAGCCGGAGATTTCTCCCGCTCCCGCAGTGCGCTGACCGGCGCCGCGCTGGCTCGCAGCGACTGCGTGGCGGTTCTCACCCCCCACGAAAGCTACGACCTCGACTGGGTGGTCCAGCGAGCCAGCCTGGTATTCGACGCTCGCAACGCCCTCACCGGAGCCAGACGGCCCAACGTGGTGCCTCTTTAGCCGACGGAGGCTGAGCGGTCGCCCGGGACCTCTCCGCTCTCGGGTTTCGCTGCGTCGGGCGCAATCGGAGAACATTTACACCTTGGCCCGAAAAAGAGTACTATAGGCACCGTTGGTGATCTCAGGGCATCACCGAGCATGGGGCTGCGACCTCGCCTGATACACGGCGTATAGAGGCGGCAGCGTGTTCCCGAGTTCGGTGAATGAGTCACCCGCTCAGCATCCGGGCCAAAAACAGGAGAACAACAGCGTGGCGCATCTGGCCGGCAATAAGTGCCAGGCAACCTTGGTCAAGGCACCGCACGGCGGGATTTCGGCGACGACGACCGGCAACTGCCAGGGCGATCACCTGACGGTTTTCCTGGCGACGAACTCTACGTACAACTCCCAGACGGCATTCGCCACTTCGACCGGTACCACGGTCCATCTGCCGTGCGGCTATTGGCAGGCCGACTACTACAGCGGCACCGTCCGGACAATCATCACCCACCCTGGGCCCGGCGGCAACGGTGACCGCCACGCCCAAATTGCGTCACGACGCGGATACCACACCTGCAGCGCTCCCGTTACTACGACGACCACGACCACGACCACGACGACCA
>PMHU01000262.1 GCA_003156795.1 Acidimicrobiaceae bacterium | reverse complement strand
ATAGCGGCAGTGGCTTCCCCGCCATCACCGTCAACGGGCCCGTTACCAACGCCGGGACCTTGTCGGACGGATGGGGCGGCACGTTCACGGCCACCCAGGTGGACAGCTCCGGAACGTTCATCGTGCCGGCGTCGTCGTTCACCTCTACTTTCAGCATCACCACGTTCTCCAATACCGGCGCCTTTACGGTGGACGCGCCGGCCGACTACACCCTTCCCACGACGGCCTCGACCCTCACGAACTCGGGCACCTTGTCGGTCGCGAGTAGCGAGACTCTCGCCGTGTCCAGCCCGAGTGGACAGACGGGCACGCTCGACCAGGACGGGCTGATAGACAACAGCGGCGCGCTCACCGTGGCGGACGAGACCGAGATTTCCGGTGGCAGCATTTGCGGCACCGCTCCGGTGATCGGCTCGGCGGATGGCGGGACGGGCGGCACGCTGTCGTTCGACGCTACGGTCGGAAGCGGACCCGCCTGCGGCACCGGGGTGAAGACCGACTTCCTGTTTGTGCCAAACGTCACAGCCACGGTCAGCGGGACGATCCCAGCGGCCTATACGGTCACGATCGGCGACGGGGGTTCGAGTTTCGCCCACGTCACCCTGACCTCGGTCACCAACAAGGGAACGCTGTCCTTCGGATGGGGTGGGACGCTGACCGGCGCCCTCGTCAACGACGGGACCTTCGTGGTGCCAACCTCGTCATTCGTGTCGACCTTTGACTCGACCAGCATCGACAACAAGGGCCAGGCCAACGTCGACGCCACCTTGGACGTGAGCCTGACCACGACCGCCTCGACGCTGACCAACGCCGGCACCATCACGGTCGCGTCGGGCGAGACCGTCGCCGTGACCAGCCCCAGCGGGCAGAGCGGCACCTTCGAGCAGAAGAGCGGGCTGCTCACCAACCTCGGGAGCGTCACGGTCGCGGACGTCCTCGATGTCAAGGGCGGGAGCATATGTGGCAACGCCGTCTACTCCGGATCCGGTGACGGCGGCACGGCGGGAACGCTCGAGTTCGCAGCGGCCCCGACGTCAGGTCCGGCCTGCGGGCCGGGGCAGAAGCTGAACCAGATATTCGTGCCGAACGTGGCGGGGACAATTTCCACCAACATCCCGCTGAACTGGACGGTCACCGTCGGGGATGGCGGCTCCTCCTTTGCCAACGTGACGTTCTCGGGGACCACGAACGCCGGGACGCTCATACCTGGTTTCGGCGCCACCATCACATCCTCGGGGCCTTTGACCAACACGGGGACGATTACCGTCCCCACCAGCGGCTACAACACCGTTTTGGACCTCGGAAGCCTGACCAACAACGGCACAATCACACTCAACGGGTCCACCACCGTCACCCTGCCGAGCGGCCAGACGCTCACCAACTCGGCCGGCAAGAAGCTCAACGTGGGCAAGGGCGTCACCGTCACCGTCACCGGCAACGTCTCGAACTCCGGCAAGCTGAAGCTCAAGAGCGGCGGCTTGCTGAATCCGAGCGGCACCTTCACGCAAGCGTCCACCGGGACTCTTTCCGTGCAGATCGGCAGCAGCAGCGCCACTGTTCGTGTGCAAGTCGCAGGTAATGCGACCGTGGCCGGCACGATCAAGGTGACGAACAAGAACTTCACACCGACCTCGGGGGAGCAGTTCACGATCCTCAACTCACCCGACCTGGCGGGAACGTTCACCACGGTGGGCGGTACCTACACCGTCAGCTACTCGCCGACCGCCGTGACCGCTACCGCCCCATAGATCACTGCGCAGCCCGAACACGATGACGCCGGCGCCGGAAGGCGCCGGCGTTGACGCTGACGGGCGGGGTTGACTCGGCAAGGGTCTGTTCGGTCCTGGCCAGCGGAATTTCCGACTTCAGCTATCGGATTTGGCTGGTAATGTCGTCGCCACATCGATATTCCTCAACTCGCGGGTTGGGCCCCATGCGGAGGTGACCGAAATGACGAGCACTGCTACACCGGTGGACAACGGAGTCGACGTCCAGTTCCTTTTGACGGCCCGCGAGACCCTCGAGGGTCAGCCGGAAGCCGCCAACTTCAAGTGGCGCGCCAGCAACACTTGGGTCCAGGGCACCCACAGCCGGACCAGAGTCGACGGCTTCTTCGGGCTGGGGGCGGAGCAGTCCCACAAGAGCGAGTTCAGCTACGACGGGGACCACCCGGAGCTGTTTTCGTCTGAGGACAACGGGCCGACACCCGTCGAGATGGTGCTCGTGAGCCTGGCCGGCTGCCTGACCGCCGGCGTGGCCGCTGTAGCCCAGAACCGTGAGATCCAGCTGCGGTCGGTAACGGCCACACTCGAGGGCGATATGGACATCCGCGGCATCCTCGGGGTCGACACCGAGGTGCGCAACGGGTTCAGCCAGATCAGGGTCAGCTACCAGATCGACGCCGACGCCTCACCTGACGAGATCAAGGCACTGGTCGCCCAGTCGCAGAAGCGCTCGGCGGTGTACGACATCATCACGAACCCAACCAACGTCAAGGTCGAGGTCGCCTGATCAACCGTCCTTCGAGGCGGTAGGGCGAGACGGGTTTTGCGCACGGTCACGACGGTCATCGTGGGAGCCGGACAGTCCGGCCTGGCCATGAGCCGCTGCCTGACCGAGCTGTCGATCGACCACGTCCTGCTGGAGAGAGGCCAGGTGGCCAACTCCTGGCGCACCGAGCGGTGGGATTCCCTCCGCCTGCTCACTCCCAACTGGCAGAACCGCCTCCCGGGGTACAAGTACACGGGCCATGACCCCGACGGGTTCATGACGATGCCCGAAGTGGTCGACTACATCAACGGTTACGCCGAGGTGATCTCGGCTCCGGTGGAGGCTCGAACCGAGGTCGTGTCGGTCCGGCGGTCGGACGACGGTTTCGTGGTCGTGACGGACAAGGGTGAGTGGTCGGCGCGCAGCGTCGTCCTGGCCAGCGGCCCCTACAGCCTTCCCGATACGCCGCCTTTTGCCGCGGCCCTGCCGGAGAAGGTCGCGTCAATCACCCCCGACGAGTACCGGAATCCGGATCAGCTGGAATACGGAAGCGTGCTGGTCGTGGGCGCGGCGGCGACGGGGGTCCAGCTGGCCGACGAGATCCACCGGTCCGGCCGGCCCGTCACCCTCGCCGTCGGCAATCACGTGCGGTTGCCACGCGTCTACCGAGGGCTGGACATCATGTGGTGGTTGGACACGGCCGGGATCCTCGAGGAGCGCTACGACGAGGTCGACGACATCATCCGGGCTCGGAACCTGGCGTCGTTCCAGCTGGTCGGCTCCCCTGAGCGCACGACGATCGACCTGAACGCGCTGCAGAGGATCGGCGTACGGACCGTCGGTCGCCTCATGAACGTGACCGACGAGGGCGTCGCCCAGTTCTCGGGCTCCCTGCCGAACGCGTGTGCGCTCGCCGATCTCAAGCTCAACCGGCTGCTCGACACGCTGGACGAGTGGGCGGCGAGCAGCGGCTTCAATAGCGAATCCGAGCCTCCCAGGCGGCCGGCGCCGACAAGCGTGGCCGAGTCACCTCCACTCAGCTTGTCGCTGAGGTCGGGGGACGTCAAGACGGTCATCTGGGCGTCCGGGTACCGACCGTCCTACCCGTGGCTTCACGTGCCTGCGCTCGACGCGAAAGGACGGGTCCGTCACGACGGGGGCGTGGCCACCGTTCCCGGCCTTTACCTGATCGGGGCGCCGTTCCTGCGCCGGCGCAAGTCCTCGTTGATAGACGGTGCCGGCGATGACGCGCGCGACCTGAGCGCTCATCTGCACCGGTACCTCGACGAGCTGGTCAGCGTCTAGCGGTCAGCCGGAGGTCCCGGGCGACGGACCCGCTTGGCGCTGATGACCCCCGTGTCGAAGCCGGCGAGGTGCAGCCCGCCGGCGAAGCGGGCGTGCTCGATCTTGACGCAGCGGTTCATCACCACGCTCAGGCCGGCCCGGTGGGCGATCGCGGCGGCCTCTTCGTTCCACAGGCCGAGCTGGGCCCAGAACGTTGTCGCCCCGGCCGCCACCGCCTCCACTGCGACTTCAGGGAGGTCGGAGTCGCGGCGGAACACGTCGACGAGGTCGGGCGCTTCGGGCAGGTCGGCCAGCGTCGGGTAGACGCGTCGGCCGAGTATCGACGTCTCCCGAGGGTTGACGAACCACACGGTGTAGTCGGTGCTCGAACTCAGCAGGTAGGTGGCTACGAAGTAGCTCGACCGGGCCGGATTCGACGACGCGCCAACGATCGCAATGGTGCGGGTCTGGTCGAGGATCCGCAGCCGCTCCCGCGCCGACGGTGGGGCCCAGGACCCCCGCTGCGTGCCCGCGGCGGTAGGTACGGCGGCGGTCAATCGACCGCTTTCGTCGCGGCCGCCAGCGCCTCGTCGAAGTCCCAGACGATGTCGTCGAGATCCTCGATGCCGACGGACACCCGGACCAGGTCGGGCCGCACGCCCGCGGCCTGAAGGTCCTCGTCGGACAGCCGTTGGTGGGTCGTCGTCGCGGGGTGGATCACGAGCGTCCGGGTGTCCCCGACGTTGGCGAGGTGGCTCGCCAGCTCGACCGACTCGATGAAAGCCTGACCGCCGGCGCGGCCACCCTTGACCCCGAAGGAGAAAACGGCGCCCGGCCCCCTAGGCAGGTACCGGCAGGCCAGCGGGTGGTAGGGGGAGTCGCTGAGGCCCGAGTACGCGACCCACGTGACGTCGGGGTGGTCAGCCAGGTGCTCGGCGAGTCCCTTGGCGTTCGAGACGTGCGCGTCCATCCGCAGCGGGAGCGTCTCGAGGCCCTGGATGAGCAGGAACGCGTTGAGCGGCGCCAGGCATGTGCCGAAGTCGCGGAGCTGCTCGACGCGCAGCTGCGTGCAGAAGCCGTACTCGCCGAAGTTCTCCCAGAAGCGCAGGTTGTTGTAGCCGGCGACGGGTTCGGTCATGCGCGGGAAGCGCCCGTTGGCCCAGTCGAAGCGTCCGCTCTCGATCACCACGCCGCCCATGGAAGTGCCGTGGCCGCCGATGAACTTGGTGGCCGAGTGCACGACAACGTCCGCCCCGTGTTCGAACGGGCGGCACAGGTACGGGGTGGCCAGCGTCGAGTCCACCACGAGCGGTAGGCCCCGAGGGTGGGCGGTCTCCGCGAGGGCTTCCAGGTCGGCCACGACGCCCGAGGGGTTCGAGACGATCTCGGTGTAGAACGCCTTCGTCTCCGGGCGGACAGCTGCCGCGAAGGCGGCGGGCTCGTCAGGCGGCACGAACGTCGTCTCTATTCCCAACCGACGCAGGGAGACGTCGAGCAAGGAGTGCGTGCCCCCGTACAGCGCGGCGCTTGCGACGATGTGGTCGCCGGCACCGGCGAGCGCCGTGAACACCAGTAGCTCTGCCGCCTGGCCGCTGGACGTGGCCACGGCGCCGATGCCTCCCTCGAGGCTGGCCATGCGCTCCTCGAAGGCGGCGACGGTGGGGTTGGCGATGCGGGAGTAGGTGTTGCCGTATTTCTGGAGGGCGAAGAGGTCGGCGGCGTCGGCGGCGTCCTCGAACACGAAGCTGGTCGTCTGGTAGATCGGAACCGCACGGGCTCCTGTCGTGGGGTCGGGGCGGTTTCCGGCGTGGATCGCGCGGGTTCGAAAGCCCCACTGGTGATCATCCATCAACCCCACACGTTACCCCTGGACGGAGGTGTCACCGTTGTCCATGGCCCTCATCCCGCTGGCGGGGGGAGGAGCAGGCGCTGATGCTCCTCACTCATCTCGTAAGCCGGAACGCCCGTCATCCGATGGGTGGGCTCTCCGACGACTGCTTTATCGAAGGCAACGATACTGTCATACACGTGCATGCCGGCGATCGATCGCGTATAAGAATCAATGGCGCACGCATCTCTTGTGTGCCAAGCGTTCATTTTGTCGATCAGGGTCTTGGCATATTCGATGAATGACGTCGGCTCGAGGTATCCGCCACCGTACTCCGACCAGTAGCTGGTGTGGACGTCTTCCGTCAGGTAAACGCCGCCATTGGAGACCGCAGGCCATAGCTCCTCGAAGGTGGCGATCTGTTGGCTCATTCGGTGGCCGCCATCATCGATGATGATGTCCACTGAGTCGACCGTTTCCCGAAGCGAGCGAAGAAACTGTCGATCGTCCTGATCGCCCAAGATAACTTGCACCTGTTCGTCCTCGAAAGCAAGGCATCGAGGATCGATATCAATGCCGATGATTCGAGCCTCTGGGCCAAAGTAGTCTTTCCACATCTGCAACGATCCGCCTTGAAATACTCCGAACTCGATTAGCGTTACGGGGCGGCCCCGAAATCGATTGAAATGGAGATCGTAGATGGCAAAGTAATGCAGCCACTTGTGGATCAGCCTGCCGGTGTTCCCATAGAAGTGGCTCTCTAGGTCGTTGGACGTCTGTATCTCCTTCCCGGGGCGCGATGGGTCACGCATGGGCCAGGCGCCAGGCCCACGCGAGCAGAGGAAGCTGCATGGGCAAGCGGATCACCGATCCGATCCCTCTCGAGGTGTCTGGTGGCCAATGGTCCACCGTGTCCTTGATGTTGCCGGGGAATACCCCGATGAGCAGGGCGAACGCGGCCCACGCCCCGACCCGTGACGTCCGCCGGTCGAGCAGGGCGGCGCCGGTGGCCAGCTCGACCGCGCCCGAGGCGTGGGTCCAGAACCGGGCCGACGGCGGCAGCCAGGCCGGGATGAGTCGGTCATAGAGCTTTGGGACCAGGAAGTGGCTGGTCCCGGCGAAGAGCAAGAGTCCGGCCATCGCCAGGCGTGACCTCTTTCTCGTCTCGCTCTCCTCGTCCACGACCTCCAAAGCTATCCGGCCGCCGCAGCGGCGGAGGCCTACTTGGACGCGTCGATGATTTCTGGTTCGTCGTATCAGAGCTCTTCGGCGAACTGCGGCTCGCATTTGCGAAATATCAGGGACCCCGTCACCAAGGAGGCGATGGCCGCAACCGCGAAGTAACCAAATTCGAGCGGCGAGAACATCTTGCCGTCGTAGAGCAATGAGCGGAAGCAGAACACCCCATCCGTCATGGGGTTGAGCTTCAGGATATTGATGGTCGTGCTGGAAACGCGCGACGTCGTGTAGATGATGGGGGTAAGGAAGAACCAGGCCATAAAGAGAATGGTCACGAACCACTCGATGTCCCGGAAGTAGACGTTGATGGCGCTCAGAGCCAGACCCAAGCCCAGTGAGAACGTGGCGACGAGGAGCATCAAGACCAGGACCAGAGGCAAGAACTCGAGAGCGTGGTAGTTGCCGAAGCCGACCAGTATCGCAGTCAGGAGCCCCATTTCGATCAGGTCGAACACGAAGGCGGACGACACGCTCGCGGCCGGAAGGAGCGCCCGAGGGAAATAGGTCTTCTTGATCAAGGGCGCGTTGCCGATCACGGTCCCGATGGACGTCAGTATTCCTGCTTGAAAAAAGTTCCATGGCAAGAGGCCGCACATTAGATAGAGGGCGTAGACCTTGATCCCGCTCGGGCTGCCGACCGGCGGAATCTGTTTCAGGAACTCGGCGAAGACGATGGTGTAAATGGTCATGTAGGCCAATGGGTTTAGGAGCGACCACATCCACCCCAGGAAAGACCGGCGATACTTGGAGCGAAGATCTCGAAGAGTGAGATTCAGGAAGAGTTCCCGGTAGGTACTTAGAAAGTTGACCACGCGTGTCGGACCCGCGCTCAGAGCCGAGGCCCGATCGACCGGCGGAATCGTGGAGCTCATGGCTGTGATTCTAAGTGAGGCAGTTGAGCCGCCACCGTCGTACTGTCGAGCGGTCGGCCCCATATTCAGCGGCGATGCCATTACAACGCTTGGAAGAACACGTAAAGCGCGCCGCGCGTGAGCGCGCCGGATGAAAACATAGGTGGGTGCCAGCCAACGACGGAGGTGGATCCCGCCTTCGTCGCTGGACCTCGGTCGTTCCCGCCTGGTTACGCCACGGCGTGGTGATCTTCCTGGCTCTGCTGGTCATCGAATACCTGGTCATCCCCGAGCTGGTTGGCGCCAGCAAGGACCTCCACCTTCTCAGCGACCTCAACATTTGGTGGCTCGGAGTGGGGATCCTCCTCGAAGCCGGGTCGGTCCTGTGCTACGCGTTGCTAACCCGCTCGCTCCTGCTCGGCGAGACGCCCGCGCTTTGGAGGCTCGTTCGCATCGTGATGGCGACGACCGCGGTCGCTCACGTCATCCCTGGCGGGGCCGCCGGCGGGGCCGGGGTTGGCTATCAACTCCTCACCTCGAGCGGAGTCGAGGGACCCGACGCGGGGTTCGCGTTGGCGACCGAGGCCATGGGCTCAGCCATCGTGCTCAACGTGATTCTTTGGCTCTCGCTCATCGTCTCCATTCCCCTCGCCGGCGTCCACCCCATCTACGTCGCGACAGCTCTCATCGGGTTGCTCGCTTTGTTCGCGGTGGCCGCGCTCGTCTACACCTTCACGAGGGGCGAGGAACGTGCCGTGCGATTCGTGAGGGCCGTCGGTCGACGGGTACCCACCGTCGGCGAGGACCGCCTCGAACGCCTGCTTCGCCAAGCCAGCAAGTCGGTCGGGCGTGTAGCGAGCGATCGTGCGCTGCTCCTACGAGCACTCGTCTGGGCCGCGCTCAACTGGCTGCTCGATGCGGCCTCGCTGTGGTCGTTTCTTGCCGCGTTGGGTCGAATCGTCGATCCTTTCGAGTTGTTTGCGGCCTACGGCATCGCCAACGTCCTCGCCGCCATTCCGATTACCCCGGGCGGCCTCGGGATAGTCGAGGCGTCGTGCGTCACCTTGCTCGTGAGCTTCGGTGTCACGCGCAACGTCGGGACGTTGGGCGTGCTCGGCTGGCGGCTCGTCAA
>PMHU01000029.1 GCA_003156795.1 Acidimicrobiaceae bacterium | reverse complement strand
CCCGGCTGGCTGCAGCCGTTCGCGAAATATCAGCCCGTCACGCCGATGGTCGACGCCGTTCGCGCCGTGCTCCTCGGGTCCACCAGCGACGTCGGCTTGGCGCTGGCGTGGTCGGCTCTTCTACTGATCGTCTTCACACCTTTCGCGGTTCTGCTTTACCGGCGCAGCTGATGTCGTCGGCCGACGGCCATGGTGCGTGTTCGATTTTGCTCCGCGTGTTCGATCGCTATCGTCTGGCGACGTGTATCGAACACGCGGNNCGGCCCGCACGCCGCACGCCGGAGGCCGCATCGCCGGAGGCAGGCCGGCCGCCGTCTACGTCGGTTCGCTGAAGTCCCCGGTGGAGCGGCGCAGCTTCTGCAGGACTTCGACGAGCGTGATGACGTCCGCCCCGACCAGGCCCGGGGTGGCGAAGACGGCTCCGTTGACCGCTTCGGTCGCTTCGAGGGCGAGTTGCCTGCCTTCGTCGGTGATCTCAGCCAATGTGGTGCGGCGATCGGTCGCATGGGGGACCCTGCGAATGAGGCCCTGGGTTTCTAGGCGGTCGACCGCGTTGGTGATGCTGGTGGGGTGGACTTGCAGGCGCGTGCCCATCTTGTTGAGGGGGAGTGATCCGGCCCGGCTGAACCCGAGCAGCATTAGAACCTCGTAGCGGGCGAACGTGAGCCCGAAGGGCCGGAGGACGCTGTCGATGCGAGCCAGATAGATCTGCTGGGCCCGGATCACCGATGTCACGGCGGCCATGCCGTCTGCCGCGTCGGCCCATCCGTGGGCGGCCCACTGGCGGCGCGCCTCCAGGATGGGGTCGAAGGGCAATGGTTCGCCGGCCACGATGGCCGAGGTTACCGGGGCCCTACAGGCCGATTTCGACCCGCCAGCGTCCTGGGTCCATGACCAGGCGGCGCCGCGGTCCAGGCCGGTCGAAGTCGCAGTCGTCGTAACCCGCATCCCCTTCCCAGAGGGTGGCCAGGAGCCCGCGACCCGATGCACTGGCAATATGGGTTTGGAAGCGCTCGGGCGGCCGCGATCCGGCGGCTTCGAGCGCGAGGGCGACGCTTTCCTGCTGCGCCAACCACCACAGCGTGGTGAACGTCGGGGGCGCCAGCTCGATCTCGCCTGCGTTGTGCGCCTCCATACCGGCCGCGGGCGTCATCCATCTGTGTTCGCGGATCTCGGCTCTATCAACTTCGACGTCACCGCTCGTCGGCGCGGAAGCAAGGAAGAACCAGGTGGCGAAGCGCCGAGGAGCTTCAGGCGGAGGGAGCCAGAACGAGAGGGCGACGAGACCGCCCTCTTCGAGTTGGAGTCCGGCTTCCTCCTTGGCTTCGCGTACCGCCGCCCGCCGGGCACCCGCCAGCTCGTCTCGGTCCCCGTCACTGTCGTCATCGTCAACCTGGCCCCCCGGGAACACCCACATGCCGCCGAACGCCCCTCGAGAGTTGCGTCGCAACAGCAGTACCTCCAACCCGGGTTGACGGTCCCGCAAGGGCACCACGGTCGCGGCGGGCGTGGGTGCACCCTGGGCTCCTGGAGGAGGGGGCCCGTCAGCCACGGTGGCGCCGTCCTTTGTCCCAGCTGGATGCGGGCGCCAGGACGTCGTAGGCCAGGTCGGCTACCTCGGCCACCTCCAAACGCCGAAGCCGTCTGGGGCCGCGTCGCAACCTTTTGACAAGGGACGAGGCCGGTACGACCCGGACCCCGCCGGCCCGGGCACCGCGCCGGCGCAGGCCCTCCCCGTGCACGGCGATGATGGGCCGGACCGGAGTGCCCAGGAGCTCCGACGCGACCTCGGCCTCCCATCGGGCCGGACCGGAATCGAGCTTGCGCTCTCCGAACCGGACCGACCTCCAGCCGGACCGAACCGGCGCACGCGTGGCCTTGGTATCGACCAGCCACACCCCGGTCGGGCCGATCACCAGGTGGTCGATGTTGGCCCGGCTGCCGGGAACGGCGAGGTCGTGCAGGACGGCCCATCGGCGGGCCGGAAGTCGTTCGAGCAGGGCGGCCGTCGCCTGCTCGCCGGCCGCGCCCCGCAACCACCGCTCTGGATCCCGTCGGGGCCGCGCCACCAGTGCCCCAGCTGCCAGGACCAGGGCGGCGGCGACAACGACGATGCGCGCCGATCCCGAAGTGTGCCATCCGGTCCACCCACATCCCGCCGCGAGCACCAACAGGAGCGTGACCAGGGCCAAACCACGACGCCGCCGGGTCTGGGCGGCCCAGTATCCGTCCATGGCAGAACTTCCCGGCACGCTCACGGGCCCGAGGATAAACGACATCGTTGGTATTCGTCCCACCTCTCTGGTTTGCTTGAGCCATGCGAGTGGCCGCAATCGGCGACGCCCACCTGGGTCGGTCGTACTTTCCACTGACGACCGATGGAGGGGTCAACCAGCGCGAGTTCGACTTCGAGCGGTCCTTCGGAGCGGCCGTCGACCTGGCCTTGGACCAACAGCCCGATCTGATCGTGTGGCTCGGCGACGTATTCGATCACCCCCGGCCGAGCTATCGCTCCTACCGGGTGGCCCAGCGAGCCCTGGCCCGGATCCGGGACCACGGGCTGAAGGCGGTCGTCATCTCCGGCAACCACGACACGCCCCGCTTGCCCGGCAAGGGCAGCCCTTATTCGACGCTCGCGGACAGCTTCCCGGAAATGCACTTCGCCCACCGCCTGGCCTACGAGCGTTTCGAGTTACCAGGGCTGGTGGTTCACGCCGTTCCCCAGATGATGACGGTCGACGCCGCCCTCGAAGCCCTAGACGAGGCCGCCCGGCAGCGAGACGCCGACCGCACCAACCTTCTTCTTACCCACCCGCGACTGACCCAGCTGCAGCCGAGCTACGCCGACATCAATGAGATCGAGGTGGACGCCGGTCGCCTGCAGTCAGACCTGGTTCTGTTGGGCCACTACCACACCTACGCCCGGGTGTCGGAGGGGATGTGGTACGCGGGAGCGACCGACACCTTTAGCTTCGCCGACGACCCCGACAAGGCCAAAGGGATAGTCGTTCTGGACACCGACACCGGCCGGATCGATCACATCCCTGTCCCCGGCCGTCGCCCGGTGGTGACGCTCGAGTCGGTGTACGCCTTGGGTCTGTCTCCGGCCGAGCTGCAGGAGAAGGTGCTCGAACGGGCATCGTCGGTCCCGGAGGGGGCCGTCGCCCGCCTCTACGTGGAAGGCGTCGTCCCGGACGTCTGGCGGATGCTCGACCAGCACTCCGTCCGCGACGCCGCCAAGGCCGGTCTCCACTTGAAGCTGGAGCCGATCTACGTGGCCGCCACCTTGCGAGCCGAGTTGCCGACGGTGACCAGCCTGGGCGCCCAGTGGGAGGGATACGTCGGCGGCCAGGACTTGACCGGATTGGACCGGGATCGAGTCCGATCGCTCGGCCAGCAGTACCTCGACCGCGCCATCGTAGAGTCGGACGGAGCCGGCGGTTGCTGATCCAGCGTCTCTACCTGCGCAACTTCCGCGTGTACGAAGAGGAGCTCGACCTCGAGTTGCCGCCCGGTCTGGTCGGCATCTACGGGCCCAACGGCTCGGGGAAGTCGACCCTGCTGGAAGCCATCCTTTTTACCCTGTGGGGCAAGGCCCGCACGACCAAGGAGCACATCCGTTCCGCCGGGGTCGGCGGGGATTGCGTTACCGAAGTCGAGTTCGAGCACGAAGGCCACCTGTACCTGGTACGCCGGAAGCTCAAAGGGATCAACTCGGCGGTNNGTTTCGACCGGCACCCGTGAGGCCGAGCACTACGTGGAATCGGTGCTCGGCATGGACGATGCGGCCTTCCGGGCGTCGGTGTTCACAGAGCAAAAGCAGCTGGCCGCTTTCTCCAACCAGTCCCCCGCGGAGCGCCGGAGGCTGGTGCTGCAGCTGCTGGGTATAACCCCCCTCGACGGCGCCAGGGACGCGGCCCGCAAGGACGCCCGGCAGCTCACGGGCGATCACGACAGGCTCCGCGGCATGCTGCCCGACTTGGCGGCCATCGAGGTCGACGTCGGCGATGCCGAAGCGAGGGCGGAGTCGACCGAAAAAACCGCCGAGGATGAACAGCGGGCGGCCGCCGTTGCCGAAGCGAAGCTGACCTCGGCGGTGGAGGCCTTCTCCGCCCTTGACCGCCAGCGCCAAGAGCACGAGTCCTTGATGATCGAGGGCCGGTCGGCCCGGCAGGAGCTGGACGGCCTCCGGGAACAAGCCGAGAAGCAGCGGGGTGAGCTGGACCAGCTCGAAGCCATTTCGGGCGGGCTAGAGGGCCTCGAGTCGGCCGCCCGAGGCCTCGACGAAGCCGAACGTAATCTGCCCCTCTTGGCCGCCGCGGCCACGGCCGCGGCGG
>PMHU01000098.1 GCA_003156795.1 Acidimicrobiaceae bacterium | reverse complement strand
TGAGTGTGGAGCCGTCGCCGGTGCTCCACGTCACGTAGGCCGGGGTGGCCGTGGCCGACGCGGTCGTGCACCCCCCGGCGTTACAGGCTTGTGCAGTGGTGGTGAAGGGGTGCCAGATCGACGGGTCGATCCACAGCCATTCGGCGAGGNNCTGAAGTTCACTGGCCGCCTGCGCACCCACCACTGCTGGATCGGGCGGCGGCGTGCCCGGCACCTGGCCGGTGGCGAACCACTCAACCCCGGTCGCCATCCCTTGGACGCCCCCCTGGGCGCAGAGGTTCACGTACCAGGCTCCGGGCTGTGGAGCCCCGGCCGGGGGCGGACCTCCATCACCGCCGCCCGGAATGGCAACTGAGTAGGGTACGAAGTCAGGGCACTGAGGCGGCGCGCTCGCTCCGCCGCCGCTGGTCAGAGTCGCTCCGGCACCGTCCCCACCACCAGAGCCCGGCTGGCCCCCGGCACCGGCGCCGCAGTTCACGGTTTGGCCTGAATCGGTGCAGCCACCCGACCCGCCACCCGTGCCCGTACCTGCGAAGGCAGGCGCAGGGGCTAATGCGATGGCTAGAGAGGTGAACGCCACTGCGCTGACAACCAGGAGGAAAACCTTGCTCAGCACTTCGGAACCGATGATGTCTTGAAGCTGACGATTTTCCACGAACCGTTGATGAGCTGAAGATTCCAGGTGCCGCTGTAACCACCAGCGCCTCCGCCATCGAGAGTCGCCGGGCCAGGCTTTCCCGAGGCCGTCGTCGTGCCCGTGTCGTAGATGCAGCCCGTGACAGTTGCAGAGGTGGGAGTAACAGCGGTGACCGTCGGGTGGCCGAGGTTGTAGGTGGTTGGACCGTTCAGCTGACCCATCTTCACCCCGACGAGGAACTCGTCCTCTGATTGGAGTGCCGGGTTGGTGAAGTAGTCGGCGAGCTTCGGCCAGAGGTCGGCACTGGTCTCGCCGCCGACCAGGTCAGCCCGATCCTGCTGCCAGGACCCTTGGAGGTAGCCGTAGAGGGTTTGCTCGGCGGACTCCCACGCGTTCAGGACCGCTGTCTGTGTTGCGTTTGCTGGGCTCGATGTGGTGGTGGTGCTCGTCGATCCTGTGGTCCTGGTCACAGAGGTCGATGTGCTCGCGTGCGGGGTGGGCCCGGACGAGCACCCGGCCATGACGATGGCCATGACGATGGCGGACAGGATGGCCGCCGATCTCGTCACCATGGTCTTGGCCGGTGTCACCGTTGATGTCACCCCTCCTCTCCTCCCGTCGGCCGGCTCGAGCGGTGGGTGCCCGATTGCGCGTTGGTCGACCAATGAAAGGTCGACCCAGAAGGGGATGATGCGCGACGAGTGTCACCCTGAACGTCACCCTCCGATGCCCGTGGGAGGCCTCCTTGAAGATTTCTGCGGCCCGATACGCCGTTGGGCACCGCAACTACACGCCGACGGTCGTCCAGGTCCTGTCCGGTTGTCGTGGAGAATCCGGGTTGGAGGGTGACGTTGCCTGGAACGTCACCCCCCCAGCTCAACGGCACATTGTGAGCAACCGACAGCGTTGCCCACATGGCGACAGTGACCCGGTCAAAAGCTCGGGAACTCGACTCAGGGTGACGTTCCAGGAGGGCTTTCCACAGGCGAAGCCCTCCGACGATGGCGACTCCCAGTGTCGGCGCTACTGGGAGTCGTCCACGGCACGTCGCAGAGCCTGGGCGATGAACTGGGTGATGCTCAACGCCCGCGCCTTGGCTGCCTCCCGGACTTCGTCGCGCAGGGTCCGTTCGAGCCAGAAGGTCACCCGGATGTGACGCTGTTCCCAAGATTCCCCCTCGTCGCCCGGACCGCCCTCGCCCTCGGGTCGACGACCGGCGGGNNGGCGGGCGGATGCCGCCCTGCCGTGTTGGCCATAACTCCTCCCCGTTGTGTGACGTGCTGGCAACTCGTTGGCTCCCGGCCTCGTCAGCCTCATGCTTGGCACTGTAGCAAAACTGCACACGGTATGCAGCACACCGTGTGCAGTTTCTCAAACAGGGCTCCCCAACTGCTGGTTCGAGGAGCCCCAACCGAGGGTTACGTCCCCGGTTTGAGGGTGACGGTCCGCACCTCCACTGATCCACGGGGTGACAAGACGGGGTGACGTTAAGGGTGATGTCCATCTGGACCATGGAACATTGCAGGGCAGGTGGCCCTGCATTTGAGGCACGGAGGGCCGATGTCCCGTACGCGTGTGATGCCGACGAGGGCAGCCTCCCATGCCCCATTTCGGGCCGCGTCGGCGCGTNNCGGGGTCGGAAGGTAGCCCCCGCGGTAACGCGGCACTCGTGCCACCGATCGCGGGCTCCTCGACGTCCGGCGGCAACTCAGACCGGTCGGGAACGACTCGACACACGGTGCATCGACACCGGTCAGACGAGCGCTACCGCTCCGGTTGCTTTGCCCACCACGCGGAGCGATGGGAAGAGACCTCTTGGCCTATGGGCCGAGCCCAGATCCAGCGGAGCAAGCTAGAGGCTGCTCGCCGGCTGGCAAGCGGCGAGCAGATTCCGTAGGAATCGGCTCATCCACCATGGGAGAGCCCGCATCAACAGACGACGCGCTGCTCGACGACGCTGTGGTTCCGTGTGCCCGCCGCGATCCGGCCAAGCCAGGTAGCGCGGCCATCGTCGAGCTACGCCTCCCCGCTCCATGCCAGAACGGGGCTGACAGGAGCGCTGGAGCAGCCGTAGCCGAATCGGGCTGGAGTACTCGGTCGGCGAGTGGCCGGAGCGGGGAGGCCGAACATTGGGTCGAACGTCAGTTGAAGTCAGCCCCGACTCTGACCGAGGACCGGTGGAGGCGGATCACCAATATCGTTTATCGCCAGACGACATCGACTCGGTCTGGCGAAAACCGTCCACCTTTGACGGCGGCGGGTTTGATTACCGCGGCCGCGAGCACAGACTCGATGACTGCTCGTCGATGAGCGATGTNNTAATATTCGTAGGTCGAGCCGCCTCGGCAGTTCGCTCGCGCAGCAAGGCCGATCGTTCCGCTCGAAGCACCGCAACGCGGTCCTCCAGCTTTTGCACCGAGGGGAAAACGACCTCTTTCGATAGCTGCCCTGAAGCAAACGCTGCCATCAAATCCGAAATACGAGCTGTCGTCTCCGAGAGCTCCTCCTCCCCGAGCCAATCGTCGGTCTTGATCGGAAGCTCCCGCGTCGAGACGTACTTCAGAACGAGATCGGTGATGAGTTCGTCGACCCGCTCGCCGGATACTGCGACCTTTCCGCATCCGCCGTTGGTGGTAGCTGATTTGCACACATACGTATGGACGTTGCGCCGACGGTCCTTGTCTGAGGTCATTGGGGTCCCGCAGCGCCCGCAGCGGACGATGCCAGCTAGAAGTCGCTTCCTCCCCCCTGCGTGAACGTGCATATCCGGTCGCGACCGATCTCGGATGGTCGCGCATACTGCCTCCCAAACTTCGACATCGAGGATTGGTGGCCGCTGAGCCATAACCGGGTTGCCGTCGGTATCGAGCGCAATAGCCCTCTGGTGGACCCTGTAACCAGCGAGTCGAGGAGACACCATCATCTGCCGAAGAGGCGCCTGTCGCCAGATGTTCCCGTATGGGGTCTTGACACCCTGCTCGTTCCAGCGTCGAGCAATCGCATGGAGTGCGATGCCGGAGATG
>PMHU01000295.1 GCA_003156795.1 Acidimicrobiaceae bacterium | reverse complement strand
ATGGCGTCCGCCTACGGGGTGTTCGCCGACCACGGTCAAAGAGCGCAGCCCACGCCGATTCTCGAGATCGTCAACGGCCAAGGCAAGGTGTTGGTCAACAACATCAGCCCCCTGCCCGAGACGGCGACGGTCCTTCCGGCCAACGTGGCCGACAACGTGACNNGCCTGGTTCGTCGGCTACACGCCTACCCTCTCGACGGCAGTGTGGATGGGCAACGCCAGCAGCGACTCGACCTCTCTGGGGGTCGTGAGCGGCCACCTTCTCGACGGTTATGAACACACCGTCTACCAGGTGTACGGCGGCACGTGGCCGGCCATCACCTGGCAGGAGTTCATGTCCGCCGCGCTCCGCGGCGTGCCCATCACCCCGTTCTCCGCGCCGGCACCGATCGTGACCCCGAAGGCCGCCGCTGCTCTCGAAGCGCGGACGCCGCCGACGACCGCCGGTATCGAACCCGGATCACCGAGCCCGGTGGAGCCGACCCCCTCTGGCGGCCCTTACCAATACCCCGCGCCGTCACCCATCGCCCCGCCGCCCACCTCCTCGACCACGACGGTTCCGCCGACTACCACGTCGACTGTGGCGCCCGGGGGTCTTTAAGGCTCGGCCGGCGCCCCGCCCCCAGGTCTTTTTTAGTGGTGGCGACGGCTGGCGCTGAGGGCGCCGGCCCGGACCAGGATCCTGGTCGTGCCGGTGCCGTCGCCGGTGCTCGTCACTTCGGTGCGCAGGTCCGAGGGGGGAAGGGTGCCGATGTCGATGCCTCGCGACGCCAGCCAGGCGGCGGCGATCATGTGCGCTTCGTCGGCCGCATCGGCCGTGATGCCGTCGTTGGCTTCGACGACGATCCAGTCGGTTGGCGACACCCGGCCTAAACGGCTGGGGTGCCAGTCAACCCCGGTGGTCGGAGCGGGGCCGCTGCTAGGAACCGGCGGGCCGCCTCGCTTGTGCTCGGTGAACACGCCCCACAACATCAACGACGCCACGATCAGCCAGCAAGCGGCGAACCCGACGATCTCTGCCACGCCCATCACGGCCCTCCCGAAGCCAGGCTACATCAGAGCCCGAGCCAAAACTACATGCGCGCCCGCCTACTGGCTTCCCACCAACGTTCCGCCGGGACAGGACAGCACCTTGCTGCACGCCGCCTCGACGTAGGGCGTATACCAGATCCCCGTTGAGCTGAAACCGAGCGGGGCGTAGCTACGCGACGCCACGGCTATCACCTGCCCCGATTGGTTGATCAGGGGCCCNNGGGCCCGCCCTGGAAGGCGTTGCCGATGCCGGCGTCGACCGCCAGCCCACTGGCCGAGACGTCCACGATGGTTCCTTCGTCGATGGAAGCGCCAGCTGTGCCAAGCCCTGAGACCGCATACAGCCTGTCCCCGGGCTGCGGGGCCGGGTTGGTCGGCGCCGCGGTTAGGGCTGTTAGGTTGCCGCGGGGCAGCACTAGGAGGGCCAGGTCGTACTGAGGGTCCCATGTCCTGACCGTCACTTGGGTGTCCACGGCGCCCTGCCGCACGTATACGGCTGGAGCTGGCGAGTGGGTCGCAGCCGCGACGGTCGTGTAGGAGGTGATCAGAAGGGATTGCGATCCGTTGGACGAGATGACGAAGGCGGTGCCGACCGAAGGTTGTCCGCTGGCGTCGAGGGTGTGCACGAAGAAGACAGACGGGGCGACCTGCTTCACGAGGGTGGCCAGCGCGGCGGGACTGGCTTGGAGCTGCTGGACCGCCTTGAGCTGGTCTTGGATGTTGGCCTGGGCCGCGGCGACGGCCGCAGACAGATCACCTTCGGCCTTGACGAACTGCTGCTTGTAGCCGGAGATCAGGCTGTTGACGCGGGTGTCGGTCTGATTGAGCTTGTACTGGTAGTAGGAGAAGAGCACCACGCCGCTGAACCCGGAACCGACTGCGAGCGCCAGGATCAGGACGGAGACGCCGATGACGGTTCGGGGCAGTATCCGACGGCGGAACGTCGACGCTTTGACCGTTGGCGGCTCCAGTGAGGGGGACGCCGAACGGACCGATCGAGCCCGGTTGGGGCGCTGCGGGGTGGGTGGTATCGGTGCGTCGTCAAAGTGGTCGGGCTCGTCGAAGTCGGAGGCGCGATCAAAGAGATCGGGACCGCCGGGCGCGGAATCTGATAAATCATCGGTCCCATCGATGTCGGCGTCCACGTCATAGGGCTGCTTGCTCACGCGGCGGGCGTTGGCGGGACTCGAGGCGCCGGCGCGGCGGGCCGAGGTGGCGGTGGGAGTGCGGGTGGGCTGAGGTTTTCCTCCCTCTTCGGGGGTGCCGTCGCTGGTCCTCGCCATCGCTTCCACGGTACTCCGCGAGCCTTCGGGGCAGGGGTAGGGTCGCTGGCGTGAGCTCACCTCGAGGCGCGGTCGCCCCGTCGGGCGCCGGCAACGGGACGCGGTCGTGGCCCGATCACCTCTCACCCGGTCGCCTGGTCGACGTCGCGCCCGGGGTGACCCGGATCATCGCCCCCAACCCGGGCATGATGACCGGCCCGGGTACCAACACCTACCTGATCGGCTCCCGGCCTCTAGCCCTGATCGATCCAGGTCCCGACGACGACGCCCACCTGGAGGCACTCTGTGTGGCCGTCGGGGACCGTTTGCGGTGGATCCTCGTGACCCACACCCACGTCGACCACTCGCCTCTGTCCGCAAGGCTGCGGGAAAGGACAGGCGCCGAGGTCATCGCCTTCGGGCGGGCGCCCCAGTTCGGGCACGGCCCCACGGGCGTGGACCCTCACGACGTCGCCTTCGCTCCGGACCGGCTGCTGGCCGACGGAGAGCGCCTAGACGCCGGGGACTTCGCCATCGACGCGGTGTATACGCCAGGCCACGCCTCCAACCACTTATGTTTCGAGCTGGCCGGGACCGGGCTGCTGTTTTCCGGTGACCATGTCATGTCGGGCTCGACGGTCGTCATCGCCCCGCTGGACGGCGACATGACCGTCTATCTGGAATCTCTAGAGAAGGTCAAGGGGCTCGGCGCCAAGCGCATCGCACCCGGCCACGGGGACATCATCGAGGATCCCGCAGCCGTCCTCGACGAGTACCTCAAGCACCGCTTGGAGCGCGAGCTTCAAGTGCTGGCCGGCTTGAGAGGCGCGGGTTCCGTTGGCGCGACAGCGGAAGCGCTGGTCGGCGCCATATATGAGGGAGTTCCAGCCGAGCTGCACCCGGTCGCCCGCTATTCAGTTTGGGCTCATCTTCGCAAGCTGGCCTCGGACGGGCGGGCCGTCTCGGCGGACCCGGATGACGTGGATGCCCCTTGGCGTCCGGTGGAGCCAATAGCCGCTGATTAGTCGATGATCGTGCCTCGGGTGCCCCAGAAGCGGGCTTCGCCCATGGTGGCGGCCTGACCGAAGTAGGGGCCTTGAGCTGCGTCGCAACCCATGTACCTGAGCAGTTCTACCTGCGCCTTGGTCCCGACTCCGCGAGCGACCGTCTGCACTCTGAGGGTCCGTCCGAATGCGAGGATGGCATCGACGAGGTCGGTGCTTCGGCGTTCCTCCCCGAATCCCGTCATGAACGCGGGGTCGAGCTTCAACACCTCGAAGGAGAACTCGAGGAGCAGAGACAGGCTGGCGGCACCGGACCCGAAATCGCCGACGGCGAGGCTCACTCCCGCCTGGTGCAGCCCGTCCAGATTGTGACGGGCCGCGGCCCCCCGTTTCAGCAGGCTCGCTTCTGACACTTGCAGGACGAGCCGTTGGGCCGGGAGCTTGTGGGCGTCCAGGATGGCGAGTATCTGGTCACAGGATCGGGGTTCGTCGAGCTGTTTGCCTGTGATCGGCCACGTCAACCCCGGACCGGGGTCCACGCTGTCGATCGGCCCGGACCAGGCGTCCGCCTCGCGGCAGGCCAGGTCGAGCATCCCGGCACCGAGGGACACTATGAGGCCGGACCTCTCGGCCAACCGCAGCAAGGAGTCCGGCGAGCCCAGGTGGCCGTCCTCTCCGCGCAAGCGCAACGATGCTTCGATGCTGGTCAGCTCGGCCGACTGCAAGGAGACCACCGGCTCGTAGACGATGACAAGACCGTCGTCGAGAGCGGACCGCAACAGCTCCTCGGGGCCGGTCGCTCTGTGGCGCATAGAACGGTCGGTCGGGCTGTAGAGCAGAGCCTGGTTACGTCCCAGGTCCTTGGCGCCGTACATGGCGGCATCCGCCCTCTCCAGAAGTTCCGACGCGTTTTCTCCCGTCCCTACCGCCAGCCCGATGCTCATGGTGGAGTTGATCTTGCGCCCACCCAGCTGGATGGGTTCCGCGATGCTCGAGCGGATCCGTTCGGCGATCTCCAGGGCTCTTTCGTCGGTGCTCACGCCTCGGGCTACGACCACGAACTCGTCTCCGCCTATCCGGCTGACGAGATCGCCCGGCCGGATGGCGGCGCGAAGGCGGTCGGCCACAGCCATGAGCACCCGGTCGCCCGTCGAGTGGCCCAAATGGTCGTTGACCTCCTTGAAGCTGTCGAGGTCGAGGTACAACACGGCCAGCGCCGGTTCGTCCTCGGACTCGGCTCTTTCGAGACGCGCCGCGAGCGCCGACCGGTCGCTCAAGCCGGTCAGGTCATCGGTTGAAGTCGGGGGCCGGATCGGCGACGACGGGAAGTCCGACAGCGGTGCGTCCGTGATCGAAACCAGGACCGAGTCTCGGAATGGCGTTTCCAAGCAGGCCGTCCCGGATGTCGACACCAACATGACCTCGGAATCGCGCCACCCGCCATCGGGGTCGACGACCGCGCATGCCACGATCGCACGCTCTCGCATCCCGAGCGTTACCGCGCCGAGCGCGTCCTCCAGTTCGAACCGGCTTTCGGGGTGGACGAACTCAACCAGCCGTCCCCCTGCGGCCCATCCGGCCGGGCTCTCCCAAACGACGGTTCCATCGTCGGCGAGGGCGAGGAGCCGGGCCTGATTGCCATCCGTTCGGAGTGGGACTGGATCGCGGTCCACTCGCGAGGTTTCGGCATATACGTCAGCCAACATGAGCGATTGACCGAACTGTCCGTTTGGGTAGGGGTCAGCTTTCGGGCCGGTGGTCGGCTTTGGCTGCCAGCGCCAACTCCACCGCATCGAGCATCCTGGCCGTGCATCCCTGCATCTCAACCATGGGGGCGACTTCGAGCACGGCGTCGACGAGGATGGCAAAGGACTGGGCCGCTTCGTCCCCGCCCACTGCAGCGGGTTCGCCTCGGTCACCGCCGGCCGAAATGGCCGGTTGCAGCGGAATCTGGGCCAGGAGCGGGGCTCCGATCTCGGCGGCCAGGCGGGCGCCTCCACCAGATCCAAACAGGTCGTAGTGCTCGCCGTGGTTGCACGTGAACCCGCTCATGTTCTCGATGACGCCGGCCACCCGCAGGTAGCCCTTGCGCGCCATGTCGGCCGCCCTGACCGCCACTTTCTGGGCCGCGAGTGCGGGTGTGGTGACGATCAGCATCTCGGCGCGGGGCAGCATGCGGGCCAACCCCATCTGTATGTCTCCGGTGCCTGGTGGCATGTCGACCAGCAGGTAGTCCAAGTCGCCCCAGGCCACGTCTTCGATCAGGTGCTGAACGCCTCGGTTGAGCATCAACCCTCGCCACATGATCGCTTCGTTTTCGGGCGAAAGGAAACCCATGGAGACGACCTTGATCAAGCCGGCACCGACCGCCTTGGTCATCGGCTCGATCCGGACGCCGTGGCCGGTCTCGGCCGGCCGGGCTTGGAGCCGCCCTTCGACCCCGAGCATGCGCGGCACCGAGAAGCCGGCGATATCGGCGTCGAGCAGGCCGACAGTGAAGCCGCGAGCCGCCAGGCCCGCCGCCAGGTTGACGGTCACTGATGACTTGCCCACGCCACCCTTGCCCGACGAGATGGCGAGGACTCGGGTCCGCCCTGGAATATCGGTGGCGGGGGGGTTGTCCTNNGGGCCATGACCTTCTTTTTCTGGTCGGGCGACATCTCCGAAGTCCGAACTTGCACCGAGGACACCCCCGGCAGGCTCCCCACCCGCTCTGTCACGTCGTGTTGGAGCTGGGCCCGCAAGGGGCAGCCCGCCGTGGTGAGCGCAATGCTGACGATCACCGTGCCATCCGGGGAGATTTCGGCGCCCTGGTACATGCCGAGGTCGACCAGGTCGTCGCCCAGCTCCGGGTCGATGACCCCCCGCATGGCGCCCTCGACGGCCTCCTGGCTGAGCACGACCATCAGTCTACGGGGCTGCTATGAAACAACTCGTGTGAGCCGGCGGTCGGGGGGGCTGTCCACCAGGACCGAAACGGCGGTAACATGGCGGTCCAGCGGGTGCGCGCCCGCAAGCGAAGCTTCAGGAGGACCGGTGAGCACCACAGAAACCGACGTAACCCCGGCCATTACCCTCACCGAGACTGCGGCCATCAAAGTGGCGGAGTTGCTGGCGGACGAGGGAAACCCGGAGTTGGCTCTGCGTGTCGCGGTGCGTCCGGGAGGCTGCTCCGGCTTCAGCTACGAGATGTTCTTCGACTCCGACCTGGCCGACGACGACACCACCTCCGCGTTCGGCAACGTTCGAGTCGTCGTGGACCCAACCAGCGCCGGCCTGCTCCAAGGCGCCACCCTCGACTTCAAGGACGGGTTGCAAGGCGCCGGGTTCAGCATCAACAACCCGAACGCCAGCCGCACGTGTGGCTGTGGTAACTCTTTCAGCTGAGCCGAGCTAGCTGACGGTCTCCTTCAGCCTCGACGGTCGCCCCGTCGAGGTGGCCAGAGACGGGGTGTCACTGCTCGACGCCCTCCGGGAAGATCTCGGGGTGCGCTCGGTCAAGGACGGGTGCAGCCCCCAGGGCCAGTGCGGTTGCTGCACGGTCCTGATAGATGGCGCGGCGCGGGTGGCGTGCGTGACGCCGGTGCGCCGGGCCGCCGGCCGGTCGGTCGTCACCGCAGACGGCCTCGATCCGGAGGTCTCAGGCCGCTTGGTTGGCGCGTTCGTCAAGCACGGGGCCAGCCAGTGCGGCTTCTGCACGCCAGGCATCATCTGCCGGCTTTCGGCTCTGGGAGCGGCCCCGACGGTCGCCCAGGTCGAGACCGCGCTGCTGGCCCACCTGTGCCGCTGCACTGGATGGCGCACCATCGTCGACGCGGCCTGCTCGGACCACCCGGCGGGCCTGACCACGAGTGGTGCGGACAGGACTCCGTCGCTCGAAGCGTCGGCCCGGCGGGCGGAGATCGAAGGCGGCACGGCGCAGAACACGGGGGCAGAGATCGTGAAAGGGCGTGGTCGCTTCGCCGACGACGGTGCGCCGCCCGGATGCCTCGTAGCCGTTCCTGACGGTCACGGCGGCTGGTCCGTCGGCGAGACGCTCGCCGAGGCCAGAGCGGCCTTCGGCAAGGTCCAAGGCCGTCGCAGTGGCCAAGAGCTCAGCTACCCGCTGGATGTGCCCCCGGGCGAGTGGGATCTCACCCTTCAGACGACGTGGGTCGAGCCCGCCTACTTGGAGCCGGATGCGTCCTGGTGCCTGCCGGGCGGAGAACCGGCCCACGCCGCCGGCAATGGGGGAGCTTTCGGAGGCAAGATGGCATCCGCGGCCCCCGCGGCGGCCCGGGAGTTGGCGGACAGATACGGAAGACCGGTGCGCGTGGTCTTTTCCCGGGAAGACGTGGTGAAGATCGGGCCGAAGCGGCCCCCGATCGCGGCGGGCGTGCGCTCCGATGGCACGGGCATCCTGCGGATCGCTGCCGCCGCCGGAGTTGCGCCGGCCATCAGGGCGGTGGCGCCCGGACTGGACCTCGAGGAAGTCGACGTCAACGGTCCGGCCGTCTCAGCGGCCGTCCGGGCGGCCGGGTGGGCCGAGGCGGCGGTGTTGATGACCGCCCTGCACGGCGGCCCGACGGCCAAGGTGGCGGCGCCCGACGGAGGGCGGGCCGAGGCTGAAGTCCGCGTCGACGAGGCCGGCCAGCCGACGTCGGTTGCAGTCCGGGTCAGTTGCGGCGACCCGCTGGACGAGGTGGTCTTGCGCTCCTTCGTGACCGGGGCCGCCCACATGGCTCTCGGTTGGGTCTGCTCGGAAGCCATAGCGGTCGGAGCGGACGGGGTGCCGGCGGACCTGACGATCAGGTCGTTCGGGATTCTGAGGGCGAGGGATACGCCGCCGATCACGGTTACCATCGAGCGGTCGGGTGCCGGCGTCCGACCGACGAACGGCTCGGATGCAGCTTTCGCGGCCGTGGCCGCCGCCATTTGGATGGCTCAGGGTCGGCCGCCCCGCTGGCCGACCACACGAGGGAGGACGTCATGAGTAGCAGCGAATCCGCAGCCGGCCCCCGGCCCGTCGGACCGTACACGCCGGTGGTCCGAGCGGGCGGCTGGCTGATCTGCAGCGGTCAGGTCGGCCTGCGCAACGGGCGTATCGTCGATGGCGGGGTGGCGGTCCAGACGGCCCAGTGCGTAGCCAACGTAGAGACACTGCTGCACGAGCACGGGGTGGAGCTGCCCAGCGTGGTGAAGACCACGGTGTTCATGACAGACATCGCGGATTACGCCGCGGTCAACGACGCTTACAGGATCGCCTTCGGCGATCACCGCCCAGCGCGCTCTGCCGTCGCAGTGGCCGGCCTTCCCCTAGGCGCCCTGGTCGAGATCGAAGCCTGGGCCTACGTCGGCGGGTAGGCGCTGGTGTGGTCGTTCGGGGTGGAGTCGTCCGGGGTGTGGTCGGCGGCCCGTCAGGCGCCCCAACGCCCTTGACCGAAGCGATAGCCCACCGAGCGAACGGTCGAGATGAGATTGGCCTGCTCCTCGCCCAGCTTGGCCCGCAGGCGACGGATGTGGACGTCGACCGTCCTGGCCCCCCCGTAGTACTCGTAGCCCCAAACCCGCGACAGCAGCGTCTCCCGGGTGAACACCTTGCCGGGGTGGGTGGCCAAGAACTTCAACAGTTCGTACTCCATGTACGTCAAGTCCATCGGTCGCCCCGACAGCGCGGCTTGGTAGGTCTCCAGGTTGAGTACCAGGGGGCCGTACTCGACCAAGTCGGGCCGGGTGCCGCGTCCGGTGCGCCAAAACAGGTGTGCCAGGCGGGCCTCTAGCTCGCGCCCTTTCCAGGCCACCACGCAGAAGTCGTCGAAGAGGTCCTCCCTCAACTCCAGCTCGTCGAGCTGTTCCAGGTCGACCACGAGCAGCAGGGGGGCCAGCGGTACGTCGCGTTTTCGCAGGGCCCGGCACAGCGCGAACGCGGCGTCAGGGTCGGCGTCGGCGCAAACGATGGCACCCGACCACCCATCGTCCGGCTCGATCCGGTCGGCCATCTGGGCCGAAGATGCCGCCTTCCACGGGTAGCCGCCCATATCGAGCGCCTGGGCGAGAGGCGGGGGAGCGGGATCGGGAAATAGGAGGAGCGGCTCCATGGCCGGCCTGCCCCTTCGCCTCTAAAGCGAGGTGAGGTAGCGGCGCCACTCGAACGCCGTCACCTCAGCCTTGTAGTCGGCCCACTCGGCCCGCTTGTTGCGGATGAACCACTCGAAGACGTGCTCGCCCAGGGTCTCGGCCATGAGCTCGGAGCGCTCCATGTCGACGACGGCCTCGTTGAGGCTGCCGGGAAGGGAGCGGATCTGTTCGGCGGCAAGTTCCTCCGGCGTCATGGCGAACAGGTTGGCGGCCGCCTCGCGCGGCAGCTCGTAGCCCTCCTCGATGCCTTTCAGGCCGGCGGCCAGCATGACGGCGAAGGCCAGGTAGGGGTTGCAGGACGGGTCGGGCACCCGGAACTCCAGGCGCTTGGCCTTCGGGTTCGAGCCGGTGATCGGGATACGCACGCAGGCAGAGCGGTTGCGCTGCGAGTACACGAGGTTGACCGGAGCCTCGTAGCCGGGCACCAGCCGGTGGTAGGAGTTCACCGTCGGGTTAGTGAACGCCAGCAGCGATGGCGCGTGCTTGAGCAGGCCGCC
>PMHU01000022.1 GCA_003156795.1 Acidimicrobiaceae bacterium | reverse complement strand
ATCTTGGGGAGCCCGGGCAGGGCGCCCAGGGCGATCTCCTCGATGCTCGGCTGGGTGGCAGCAGTCAGGGCGACGGAGTCACCGTCGCAACTGAGCCCGGCGTTGATCCAAAGAACGTGGACGACTGCCTCGTCCGGCGGCGCCTCGGTGGCCGTCACAGCGGTCCCTCCCCTCGTCATGAAGCCGCGCGGCAAGTCGAGCGGCTCGCAGTAGTAGTACCCCGGTCGGGTTCCGCCGTAAATGAGTGTCTTTTGCACCGTTGCCTCCCGACTGTCCTCCGACCGCCCCGCCTCGTTGACAGCGGCGTCCTAAGAGGGTAAGAAGGTGCGACAGCCATGGAAGACAGCACGCCCACCGTTGCGGCGGTGGCAGATGGCACCTCGTGCTTCGAGTTGGCACCTCCCCGCCGCTTCGTCTTGCCTGCCATCCTCCTGCTGCTGTCTGAGCGACCCGGTTACGGCTATGGGCTGGTACCGCGCCTCCAGGAGTTTCATTTCGGCCACGTCGACCGTCCAGCGGTGTACCGGGCTTTGGCCCAGCTGGAACGGGACGGACTCGTCGAGGCGTCGGCCCAGAACCGGACGGCACAGAACCCGACCGCTGGCCAGGCCAGACGGGTCCACCGCATCACCGCTCTGGGAGAGCGGGTGCTGCGGGTGTGGATGGGCGTGATCAAGGAGGAGCACGACTACCTCGGGCAGGCGCTACGCCGGTACCAGGCCACCGGGACGAGCAATGCCGTCCTGGCCGAGGTGGAGGGCGGTTGGTCCTCCGCCCTCGGGGTCCGTTGGTCCCCCGTCTCCTCGACCTCGGGCGGGCGCCGTCGACTTATGACGGTCGACTCGGAATGGGGCGGCCCTCCACCCGAGTTCATGGGCGCTCCGGTGGGCGGTGCAGGCACCGGGGCCGCGCTCCAGCCGGAGAGTTTCCACCTGGCTTCCGAACGGTGTGCCGTGCTGATCGAGGTCCGCTCCACCGTGGGTCCCATCAGCTTCGGCACCGTCGACATCTCCGGGACGATCCAGGCTGCCCTGGCCGATGGGGTGCTGCGCACCGATCTCAGGCCCACCGGCAAACTGACCATTGACATGACGGGGCTCAGCTCGGGCAACCACTTCTACGACGCCGAGCTCCTGCGCCGCATCGACGCCCGCCGATTCCCCACGGCGACCGTCGAGCTGCGCGAGTGCGCGGCGAGCGGGCTGGGCTCCCGCTACCGCCTGGCGGGCGAGCTCACCTTCCACGGGGTGACGCGGCCCGCCGAGNNACCGTGCTCATGCTCCGCATCTATCCCGATGTCCGTGTCCGCCTCCACGCCGAGGCCGAGTTAGAGGAGGTCCGATGAAGAATGTGCTCCTGGCCCTGATGGTGGGCTATGTCATCGGTGCGAAAACGGGAGGCAAGGAGCTCGACGACCTCGGTCGTTCGCTCAACGCACTGATGGGGACTGAAGAGTTCGCCGACGTGGTCACCTCGGCGCGATCCCAGGTGGGGAGCTCTCTCCGCGAGCTGGCGGCCATGGTCGATGGGGAGCGCCGCATGGCCGACGTGGGTGGCGACCTGGTGGCCAAGGTCAGGAGCCTGGTTGGTCCTGATTGACGCTGGTGATCCGCTCCGTGACATCCTGACCGATCCCGCGCAGCCCCAACGTCGTCCCCGCCGAGCCGAACGTGGGTTGGGCGCGGACCTGGACCATATGCACGTCGTCATCAGCGCGGATGACGCGGTATTCGCCGTTGAACGGTCGTCCTGACTCGGCCGATTCCACCATGGCGGCGCGCAGGAGGGCGCGGTCGTCCGGATGCACCAGGGCGAGGTACGACTCGAAGGTGCCGTCGAAATCCAAGGGGTCCACGCCGTGGATGCGGTGAAATTCGGCGCTCCATTGCACGGCGCCCGTCCTCAGGTCCCACAGCCAGCTCCCGATGTGCGCCAGGATCTCGCCCTCCGCCAGGCGCGCGTCGACCTCGGCCAGCGTCGCCTGGGCCAGGTGTTGCTCGGTGACGTCCCGGACGATCACGACCGAGCCGACTGACGAACCCCCCTCTTCGAGCACCGGGCAGAGGGAGAGCGAGACGGGCTGCGGCATGCCGTCGGGGCGGACGACCTCGGTCTCGAAGTGCCGGATCCGGTCCCCGGCCAGGATCATGGCCACCACCGTCTGCACCTCTTCGCTCAGGTAGTCCGGGAAGAGGACGCCAATGGGGTCGCCCATCACCTCTTCGGCGGAGCGCCCGAACAGCCTCTCGGCCGTGGGGCTCCACGTGATCACCCTGGCTCCGGCGTCACAGGTGAAGATGGCGTCGTCCGACATCTCGATGACAGCTCGCAGCACCGCCTCGGGTGCNNTCAGAGGTACCCATTCCCGCTCCGGTGTTCGGCAGTCCGACAGTCCGCCAGGGACACAGCCGCGCCCTGCCGGTGCCCGCAGCGTAGGCGTCTACGGAAGCCCGTGCTCAGTGCAAGGCGGTATCGGGTCGGCCCCCGTGCCGTCGGCGCCCGCGCTGACCCGGGTGTTCCGTCCCTCTCGTCGATATGCTGCAGGCGGAGTGTCAGCCTGTGCATGAGCTTTCCCTGTGCGACGCGATAGTCGGGACCACCACGAGACATGCCAACGGACGTGCGGTGAAACAGGTCACGGTGCGGATAGGTCACCTCCGCCAGGTGGTGCCCGACGCATTGCAATTCGGATGGGAGCTGCTGACCGAATCAAGCGACCTCAAGGGAGCCGAACTGGTTATTGAGCAGGTTCCGGCCACCGTGGCGTGCCGCCAGTGCGCCGCGGAGACGACGCTGGACATGCCCATCTTGGCCTGCGGCACCTGTGGCAGCTTCGACGTGAAGCTGCTGACGGGTGAAGAGTTCCTCATCGTTTC
>PMHU01000271.1 GCA_003156795.1 Acidimicrobiaceae bacterium | reverse complement strand
GTGTCCATCATGCCGGGCATCGAGAACTTGGCGCCCGACCGCACGCTCACGAGCAGGGGGTCCCCGGGGTCGCCCAGGCGGTGGCCCATCTTCTTTTCGAGACGGGCCCGGGCCCGGGCCACCTCCTCGGACAGTCCCTCGGGCCAGCCGCCGTCCATGTAGGCGCGGCAGGCGTCGGTCGAGATGGTGAACCCGGGAGGCACCGGGAGCTTGAGTACCGACGTCATCTCGGCCAGGTTGGCTCCCTTTCCGCCCAGGAGATCCTTCAGCTCCATGGGGGGCCTGCGATGCTTGTGGTCGAAGGGGTAGACGAACGTCATGCGATGTTCCTCGCTGGGGCTGATGGGCAGGTCGGGGTCTGAGCCTAGAGCTTGACGCAGCCGGTCCCATCCGGATGTCCGCTCCTGAAACTTTCCCAGTTGGGCGCAATCCCTTCGGCCGGAGCTTTCGTAATACGTCCAACAGGGGACGTGACGGCCGCGCGCCGGCACCTGCCTTGCGAAGCCGCTCTCGACCGGAGGTAGACCCATGCGATTCACCAGGCCCGCAGTTTCCGCCGTTCTCGTCGGAGCCGCCATCGCCTCGTTCGCGGCGACCCCGCCCGCGTTCGCAGCCTCGAGCTTCCTCGGGCAATTCACCCAGGTCACGACCCTGGCGTCGACTGTCCCGGCCAGCAAGACCCCCCTGCCCGGGGACGGCGACGTCAACCCCTACGGCGTCGCCGTGGTCAAGCAATCGATAGGTCGCCTGCACCGCGGCAACGTGCTCGTTTCTAACTTCAACGCCTCTTCCAACGCACAGGGGACCGGGACCACCATCGTCGAGATCAGTCCGTCAGGCGTGGTCAACGTGTTCGCCCGGATCCCGCAGCTACCGGGCGGCACCGGCCTGACCACCGCGTTGGCCGTGTTGCCCCACGGCTTCGTGGTCGTGGGCAACCTCCCCACCTCGAACGGGATGTCGGCCACGGCCACAAGGGGCTCGCTCGTGATCTTGGATCGCGAAGGCGGCGTGGTCGAAAACCTCACCGGCGGCGACATCAACGGACCTTGGGACTTGACCGCCGTATCCGAGGGCGATCAAGCCGCTCTGTTCTTCACCAACGTTCTGAGGGGCACCGTCGCCGCCGGCGGCAGCGTCGTGGACAAGGGCACCGTCGTCCGCTTGGAACTGAATTTGAGCCACGCCTATCCCCTTGTCGTCAGCAACACGATCATCGGCTCGGGATTCCCGGAGCGAACCGATCCGAACGCCCTCGTCGTGGGTCCGACCGGCGTGGGCCTGGCGCCGTCGGGAACGCTATACGTAGCCGACACGGTCGACAACACGATCCGGGCCATCCCCTCTGCACTGACCCGCACGAATAGCGCCGGTGAAGGGCAGCTGGCGTCGTCAACGAACGCGATGACGAGCCACCTCAACGGGCCCCTCGGCCTCACCATCGCCCCGAACGGCGACGTGCTAACCGTCAACGGCGACGACGGATACATCGTCGAAACGACCCCTTCGGGCACCGAGGTCGACGCCGAACTGATCGACTCGAGCGGTACCCCTCCGGGCTCGGGCGCCCTCTTCGGACTGGCGATCGCGCCTCACCACGCGGGGGTGTACTTCGTCGACGACGCCACCAACACCCTCGATCTGCTGGGCCGCTGAGCTCGGAGCCCACCGCCCCTTAGCGAGAGACGGTCTACCGCTCTATAGCGAGAGACGGTCCGAAACCTCCGCGACCAGGTTCGCGATCGGGACCCGCACCTGCTCGGTGCTGTCCCGGTCGCGGATCGTCACGGCCCGATCCTCCAGCGAGTCGAAGTCGACCGTGACTGCCAGCGGCGTGCCGATCTCGTCCTGACGGCGATAGCGGCGCCCGATCGACTGGGTCTCGTCGTAGTCGCACATGGCGGTGGGCTGGAGCAGTCCGAGAACTTCGAGGGCCAAAGGCACCAGGGTGTCCTTGCGAGACAACGGCAGCACCGCCACTTGGTACGGGGCGATCCGGTGGTCGAGCTTGAGCACCGTGCGCGCCTCGCCCCCGACCTCGTCTGTCGTGTAGGCCGCCAGCAGAAAGGCCATCATGGTCCTGGTCGCCCCGGCTGCCGGCTCTATCACGTAAGGCGTGTAGCGCTCGTTGGTGGCCTGGTCGAAGTACTCCAGCTTCTCGCCGCTCGCGGCGGCGTGGGCTTTGAGGTCGTAGTCGGTGCGGTTGGCGATGCCCTCGAGCTCACCCCAACCCCACGGAAACATGAACTCGACGTCCGACGTGCCCGCCGAATAGTGGGAGAGCTCCTCCTCGTCGTGGGACCGCAACCGCAACATGTCCGGCGGGATGCCGAGGTCCACGTACCACCCGAGCCGCTCGTCGCACCAGTAGTCGAACCACTTCGCCGCTTCGTCGGGAGGAACGAAGTACTCGAGCTCCATCTGCTCGAATTCCCGGGTCCGAAACACGAAGTTTCCCGGGGTGATCTCGTTGCGAAATGACTTGCCGATCTGCGCTATGCCGAACGGCGGCCGCTTGCGAGACGTCTGCAGGACGTTGAGGAAGTTGACGAAATGGCCCTGGGCCGTCTCGGGCCGCAAGTAGGCCACGCTTCCCTCGTCTTCCACCGGGCCGACGTGGGTCTTGAACATCAAGTTGAAAGCCCGGGCCTCGGTCAGGTCGGTGCTGCGGCAGTTCGGGCAGTGGATGCGGCCGTCCTCGGGGTCTGGTTCGAGGTGATCGGCCCTCCATCGCTCCTTGCACGACCGGCAGTCGACCAAGGGATCGGTGAAGTTGGCCAGGTGGCCGGACGCGGCCCAGATCTTGGGGCTGGACAGGATGGCGGCATCGAGGCCGACGACGTCGTGGCGCATTTGGACCATCGAGCGCCACCAGGCATTCTTGACGTTGCGGAGCATCAGCACGCCGAGTGGGCCGTAATCGTAAGTGGACCGGAACCCGCCGTAGATCTCGGCCGAAGGAAAGATGAAGCCCCGCTGTTTGCAGAGCCTGACTATGTCCTCCATCCCCGGTGCCATGAAGGTTGCAGGCTACTCGGTGGCCTGCTCGTTCCCGCGACCCGACAGGACCGCATTTGGCCAACTCGACGCAAAACGTCGACCGCCTCCTCCAACCTGCTTGGGTGGCCGGACCTAACCTCGGCCGAGCAGGTGGACGGTGCGCAGCCGGCGTTCTAGGTGCGACTCCAGCGCGGACGTGGCCAGGGCCGAAACGGCCGCCGCGTGCGGGCTGGGCGACTCGGCTAGTACCGGCCCCAACTGGCCACCGAGGATGCGGCGGACCAGGGCCAGCGCCCCGGGCTCGACGGCCGAACCGCGCCGGTGCTCGCGACACAAAGCGCCACCCTCGACGAGGTCGAAGCTGACCAGATCGGTGGGTTCTTCACCGCCGACGGCCGCGCCGGCACCGCACCGGGCGCACTGGTCGAGGATAGGCGAGACCCCTTCCAAGGCCAGCAGCTTCCAGTAGAAGGCCGCGACCAGCAAGGGGGGCCGCTCCGCCGACTCGCTGAGTGTCCGAAGGGCACCGGTCAGCATGCGGTAGAGGGCGGCGTTGGGCTCACCTTCCTGGGCCACTTGGTCCACGGCCTCTACCAGTGCGAGGGCGTCGGTCATCCGGTCGAGGCCCTCTCGGATCGACCGGTAATGGTCGATGGTCTCCGCCTGGTTGACGATACTGAGATCCCGACCCTGGTACAGGAGCAGGCTGACGTGAAGCGGGGGTTCGAGCCGGCCGCCGAACCTGCTCTTGGTCTTGCGCACCCCTTTGGCCACGGCGCGCACCTTTCCCCGGCCCGCGGTCATGAACACGACGATGCGATCGGCTTCTCCCAGCTTGTGCGTCCGCAACACCACGCCTTCATCGCGATAGAGGTTCATGGCGAGACGGCGGGCGCGAGTTCGTCGCCGAGCGAGCAGTTCGTGGCCATGCCCTCCATCCGAAACGTCTGGTCGCCGGCGTTCAGCTCGGTATCCCGTCGTCGTGGCGGGAACCGGTCTTCCCATAGCGGCGGTCGCGAGCTTGGAACTCTCTGACCGCGTCGAACAGGTGCTCTCTGCGGAAGTCGGGCCACAAGACGTCGGTGAACACCAGCTCGCTGTAGGCCAGCTCCCACAGCAGGAAGTTCGACACCCGGAACTCCCCTGACGTACGGATGACGAGGTCCGGGTCGGGCACGTCGGGGGCGTAAAGGTGACGGCGGATGGTCCGCTCGTCGATTTTCGATGGCGCTAGTCCCGATGATGCGATCGCCTTGACCGCGTCGACTATCTCGGCCCGGCCTCCGTAGTTGAAGGCCACGGTCAGGGTCAGGGCGCGGTTGTTCTCGGTCAGGCGGGCCGCCTCGTCCATGCGCTTGACCACCCACCGCGGCACCCTCCAGTCGCGCCGGCCGATGAACCGGATCTTCACCCCCATCTGGTGCAACTCGTCCCGTCGCCGAGTCAGGAGCTGGTCTGCGATCACGTTGAGCAAGAAGCGGACTTCTGCCGGCGGGCGGCGCCAGTTTTCGGTGGAGAACGCGTACACCGTCAAATACTCGAGCCCCAGATCGAGCGCCCCGCAGGAAGCGTCGAAGAGCGCTTCTTCGCCGGCCCGATGGCCTTCGGTGCGGGGTAGCCCCTGCTTCGTCGCCCAGCGGCCGTTGCCGTCCATCACGCACGCCACGTGGCGCGGGATGCGCTTCGGATCGACACCGTCGAGGTCCACGGCCTGCAAGCTACTGCTCCGACCGGGCAGGTCGGAGCCGGCGTTGATCAGGCCAGAGCAGGTCGAACCTCCCGACCGAGGAGCCGCAGGTGGTCGAGATCGGACAGGTCCAGGACCTGAAGGTAAGCGGTCTCGGCCCCAGCTTGGGCCCACTCGCCGAGCCGGTCGACGACCTCTGCCGGCGTCCCGCAGACACCGTTGGCCCGCAGCTCGTCCACCTCACGCCCGATGGCCTTGGCCCGGCGCGACACATCTGACTCGTCTGCGCCGCAGCAGACCACAACTGCCGACGAGTACCGCAGCTCCCCCGGATCTCGACCGACGGCCTCGCAAGCCCCGCGCACGCGTGCGAACTGCGCGGCCGCGTCGGCCGGGCTCATGAACGGCGTGTTGAACTCATCGGCAAAGCGAGCCGCCAGCCTCGGAGTCCGAGACGGGCCGCCACCACCGATGATCACCGGCGGTCGAGGGCGCTGAACCGGCTTGGGCAGCGCCGGGCTCTCCTCGAGGCGATAGTGACGACCGTCGTGGCTGAACGATTCCCCGATCGGCGTGGCCCACATGCCGGTGACGATTTCGAGCTGCTCCTCTAGACGCTCGAAGCGCTCTCCGGTCGCAGGGAACGGAATGCCGTAAGCGCGGTGTTCGCCGTCGAACCAACCGGCACCGAGGCCCAGCTCGACCCGCCCGCCGCTCATGGCGTCGACCTCGGCCACCGAAACCGCCAGCGGGCCCGGGAGGCGGAAAGTGGCCGAGGTGACGAGCGTGCCCAGCCTGATCCGACTCGTGTCGCGTGCGAGTCCCGCCAGGGTGATCCAGGCGTCCGTCGGGCCGGGACGACCGTCCACATCGCCCATCTTCAGGTAGTGGTCCGAGCGGAAGAAGGCATCGAAACCTTCCTCCTCGGCGCAGCGCGCCACCGCGAGAAGGTCGTCATATGAGGCACCCTGCTGGGGCTCTGTGAATATGCGGAGTCTCATCGGACCATCTTGCCCGAGGATCCCTGTCTTCAAGCCTGAGGTCTTCAAGCCGGGGGTCTTCAAGCCGAGACCCGAGCCGGGTCGCCGTAGCCTGTCCGCCATGCCGGACCCGCTGATCCACGCCGCCCTGATGCGGGCGACCGGCGCCCTACCCGCCCATGAAGACCGGCCGTCGCAACAGGACATGGCCGACGCGGTGGCGGTCGCGGTCAAGAACAACCGCCATCTGATCGTCCAGGCCGGCACCGGGACCGGCAAGAGCCTCGCCTACCTCGTCCCTGCTCTGACGCTCGGAACCCGTGCCGTCGTGTCCACCGCCACCAAAGCGCTCCAGGACCAACTGGCGACCCGTGACCTGCCGTTCCTGGCCGAATCCCTGGGGGTCCCGGTGGAGTTCGCCGTCCTAAAGGGGCGATCCAACTACGTCTGCCGCCAGCGGGTGTCAGAAGTGGCCGGCGGCGATCAGCAGATGGTGCTCGGCTCCGATGGAGCGGCCTCGGAGGGAGATCAGCTCGGCCCGCTGGGTCGGGAAGTGCTCAGGCTGGTCAGCTGGGCCGAAAGCGCCGCCTCAGGCGACCGGGCCGAGCTTCCGTGGGAGCCCAGCGACGTGGCGTGGGCGCAAGTTAGCGTCGGTTCGCGGGACTGCCCGGGCGCAAGCCGCTGCCCATCCGGATCCGTGTGTTTTGCCGAGGCGGCCCGAGAGAGGGCCATGGAGGCGGACGTCGTGGTGGTCAACACCCACCTGTACGCGGCGGCCCTGGCCATCGACGGAGAGCTTCTCCCCCCGCACGACCTGGTCGTGTTCGACGAAGCGCACGAACTGGAAGACATAGCGTCCGCGGCTTTCGGTTTCGAGATCGCGGCCGGTCGGCTCCACGCCCTGGGGCGAAGCGCCAAGCCCTTGCTGTCGGACCCCTCGACAGCAGTCGCGGTCGAGGAGTCCGCTCTCCTGTTCAACGCGGCGTTGCAGCCGCACGTCGGCTCGGCGCTTTCCCAGCCCCTCGACCAAGACACCCAGGAACGTCTCGTTCTGACCCGTGAAAGGGTGAGCCGGCTTCTCGGTGAGATCCGCCGCGCCATCAAGACCGCCGAGGACGGCGGGGCGGCCGGCGACGGGGCCGGTGGCATGGGCGGTGGCGGCGGCGGCGTGGGTCGCCACTTGCGCAGCCAGCAAGCCGCAACCCACCTGCTGCGCGACCTGGATCAGGTCCTGGGTCTGACTCGATCCGATGTGGCCTGGGTCGAGGGCCCCGAGCACGCCCCGGTGCTGCGCATCGCCCCCCTCGACGTCGGCATCGCCTTCCGGGAGAAGCTGTGGTCAAAAGTAGAAGGACCGACCGCGGTGCTCACTAGCGCCACGATCCCGCCCCGTCTCGGCGACCGACTAGGTCTGGCGCCGGGTTCATACGACCAGTTGGATGTCGGAAGTCCGTTCGCTTACGACGAGCAGGCCCTTCTCTACTGCCCGGTCCACCTGCCCGATCCCCGCGACCCCGGCTTCGAGAAGTCGATGCACGATGAGCTGGTGGCCCTGATCGAAGCGGCCGAGGGCCGGACGCTCGCGCTGTTCACCAGCTGGCGGGCCATGCGCGCTGCGGCCGACGCAGTCCGGGACCGGGTGGGGTGGCCGGTGATCACCCAATCGGACCTGCCCAAGCCGGCGCTGGTCGCCCGCTTTTCGACAGACGAACATTCCTGTCTGTTCGCCACCATGGGTTTCTGGCAGGGCGTCGACGTTCCCGGACCCGCCCTGTCTCTGGTGACCATCGACCGTCTTCCCTTCCCTCGGCCCGACGACCCCCTGCTGAAAGCCCGACGGGAGTTGCTCGGTCGGTCGGCGTTCGAGATGATCGACATTCCCCGAGCCGCCACGTTGCTGGCCCAGGGAACGGGACGCCTGATCCGCTCCCGCACCGACCGGGGCGTCGTCGCCGTCTTCGACGTTCGCCTGGCCAAAGCCAGCTACCGCTGGAGCCTGATCAACGCCCTCACCCCGATGCGCCGGACCCGCCTCCTCTCCGACGTCGAAGAGTTCCTGGCTCCGCTGCGCAGCCGGCCGCCCGCACCTGGCTGAACGTCGGACGGTCCAGGGCCGCGGCCGAGGCCATGGCGCCCGGCTCGACGCCGGGCGGGGGCGGGCCCCCAGGCGTGGGTCAGTACCCGAGGCGCTCCAAGGCCTTTGGTCGGCTCTGCCAGTTGCGGTCCACCTTCACGAACAACTCCAAGAAAACGCCATCGGGTAACTGAGCCCGGGCGAGCACACCGACCTGCTTGAGCACTTCACCGCCCTTGCCGATCACGATCCCCTTCTGCGAGTCTCGCTCCACGAGGATCTCGCAACGAATGCGAGGCCACTCCCACTCCGTCACCCGGCAGGCGATGGAGTGCGGCACTTCTTCGCGGGTCACGGCGAGCAGTTGTTCACGGACCAACTCGGCGACCCAGAACGCCTCGGGAACGTCGGTGACCATGTCGTCGGGGTACAGCTGGGGCCCCTCTGGCATGCGAGAGGCGATGGAATCGACGAGCGCCTCCACCCCCGCTCCGGATCGGGCCGACACCGGGAAGTAAGCAGAAGCGTCGAACTCTGCGGCCAACTGCAACTGCTTGAGGACCTCTGACCGCGACGCCGCGTCCACCTTGTTGACCACACAGAACGACTCCCTGGACAGGAGTCGGGCCACGAACCGGTCACCTTTGCCAATCGGCGCCGTCGCGTCCAATACGAGGATCGTCAGGTCGACGCCTCCGATGGCGTCGGTGGCCCGATCGTTGAGTCGTTCGCCCAGAAGGGTCCGGGGCTTGTGAATACCGGGCGTGTCGACGAAGACGACTTGGACATCAGGTCGGTTGAGCACCCCCCGAACCTGGTTGCGGGTGGTCTGAGCGACGGGTGACGTGATCGATACTTTCTGCCCGAGGATGGTGTTGAGCAAGGTGGACTTGCCCACGTTGGGCCGTCCAACCAACGTGGCGAAGCCCGACTTCACGATCGGGACGTCACGATCCCGCCTCGCCCGCCTCGGACCCGGCCACGCCGTCCGCTCCGCTCTGCGAAGCCGGGACCGATATCCGGACCAAGCCGATGCGGCGACCCTCGACCAGCTCGGCGACCAAGCGGTGCTCGCCAACCTCCGCCACCTCACCTTCGCTGGGAACGTGGCCGAGGACGCTGTACAGCAGCCCGCCGATGGTNNTCGTACTCGTCGGTGATCTCCCCTACCAGTTCTTCGATCAGGTCTTCAAGGGTGACGAGGCCAGCCGTCCCGCCGAACTCATCGACGACGATCGCCATGTGGAACTTGCCGGCTTGCATCTCTCGCATTAGAACAGAAACCCGCTTGCTCTCCGGGGTAAAACGGGCCTCCCTCATGACGGTGGCCACTTCCTCGTCACGGTTGCCTTCGCGCTCCTCGCGCATGAGGTCCTTGACGTAGACGATTCCCACTATGTCGTCGATGCCCTGCGAGAACACGGGAATACGGCTGAAGCCGGCCGGGATGACGATGTCGATGACGTCGGTAATGTGGGCGTACGACTCGACCGCGACCATGTCCGTGCGCGGCACCATNNCCGAAGTCGATGATCGAGTGGATCAAGGTTCGCTCCTCGTGCTCGATCACCTCCTCGTGGGCCGCTTCGTCCGCCATGGCCCTGAGCATTTCGTCCGAGGTATAGGGTCCGGCCTTGATCCCCTTACCGGGCAGGATGGCGTTGGTAACCCGTATCAAAGCTCGGGCCACCCAGCCGAGAGGGACGAACGCCACGAGCAGGCGGATCACCGGAGCGGTGGACAGGGCCGCCCTCTCCGGATGCTGCACGGCCCAGGTCTTGGGCGCCAACTCGGCGACCACAAATATGACGACGACTTCGAATGCGGTGGCGATGACGACACCGAGGCCGCCGAACGCGTGAGCGGCGATCACGCCGACGAGTGTCGCCGCGACGAGGGTGCACAGCTCGAGAGCGAAGAGCACGACCGGTAGGACCCTGTCCAGGTTTTGAACCAACCTCAGGAGGGTGGTAGCTCCGCGGCGCTTCTCTTCGACCAGCGTCAGCGCCTTGACCTTGGATGTACGGGTGATCGCCGTCTCCGACATGGCCAGGTAACCCGTTGCGAAGATCAGGATGACAACGACTATGGACAGGGCGACGTCAGTCCCGCCGAAGTGGCGACCACTCGAGACGACGGCCACCGTCACGCCGGTGGACCCGGGCTGGGGGGATAGTGGCGAGCGAGAAGCTCGCGCTCCTTGGCTTCCATGACCTCGGCTTCGTCGGAGTCCTCGTGGTCCATGCCCAACAGGTGCAGCAGTCCGTGCACCAGAAGCAGGGCCAGCTCGTCCTCGTAGGTGCCGGCGTGCTCAGGGGCGTTGCGATGGGCGACGACCGGGCAGATGACGACGTCGCCGA
>PMHU01000292.1:7620-7846 GCA_003156795.1 Acidimicrobiaceae bacterium | reverse complement strand
GCCACGTCCCGGTGACTCGTCCATCGGATCTTGCCCATCTTGGTGAATCGGATGCGAACACGAACCTTGGCCGCGCCTGGGGCTTCGTTTGCAGCCCCGCCCGCCACCGCTTGCGTAGCCGCGTCAGGTCCATCCTGGCGGAGGGACGCCAGCCCGCCGTCGGCTGCCGCATCATTCTCGGCTGGGGTTCTCACGTCCGAGCTCCTACAGGCAAGCGGGGCTTGAG
>PMHU01000292.1:0-7593 GCA_003156795.1 Acidimicrobiaceae bacterium | reverse complement strand
CCTGCCAGTCCTGCCACAAGAAGTCCTGGTGCAGTCCGGCGGAAACGTGGGACCAGGGCAATATCTCGCCCAGATCCCGGTCGCGGTGCACGTACCAATCGATCGACAGGCCGTGGGATGCCATGGCCTCGGTCCACAAGTCGAGCGAGAAGTGCTCCGACCACTCTTGGAAGGTGCCGCCCTTGCGCCAGACCTCTTCGATCGCGGCGCCCACCCGACGGTCGCCGCGGCTGGCGATCCCCTCCGCCAACGACGCCTTCGGGTCGTGCCAGCGCAGCTGGACGCCCTTGTCACGTCGCGTGGCGTCACGGAGCAACCCGATCTTGCGCTGCAGGGACGCGATCGAGTCCTGGCCGAACCACTGGAACGGGGTTTGCGGCTTCGGTACGAAGCCTCCGACCGATGCCGTCACCGACGCGCTCCGATTGTGGGCCCTGCCCACCGCCACGCAGTTGCGGGCCAGCTCGGCGATGCCGAGCGTGTCCTCGTCCGTCTCGGTGGGCAGGCCGGCCAGAAAGTACAGCTTCACCCGACGCCAGCCCTGAGAGAAGGCCGACTCCACCGCCCCGTAGAGGTCCTCCTCGGTGATGAGCTTGTTGATCACCTGTCGCATCCGCCAGGTCCCGGCTTCGGGCGCGAAGGTGAGTCCGGTGCGGCGCACCTTCTGGATCTGACTGGCGACCCCCACCGTGAAGGCGTCGACGCGCAGGCTCGGAAGGCTCACCGATACCTGACCGCGACAAGCCGGGTCGTCGATGATCCCGCGGACGGTCTCGTCGATCCCCGAGAAATCGGCGCTCGACAGCGAGGTCAGGCTGACCTCGTCATATCCGGTCCGGCGCAAGCCGTCGCCAACCATTTCGAGGACCTGGGCGGCGGGGCGCTCCCGCACGGGCCGGGTGATCATGCCGGCCTGACAGAATCGGCAGCCCCGCGTGCAGCCGCGGAAGATCTCGACGTTGAGACGGTCGTGCACCACCTCGGTCATCGGCACCAGCTGCTGGCGCGGGTAGGGCCAGGCGGCCAGATCGGCGATGGTCCGCTTCTCGACCCGAGCGGGCACGTCGGAGTACCGGGCTGTGACAGACACGAGGTCGGGCCCGTCGTACTCCACGTCGTAGCAGGACGGGACGTACACCCCGGGTATGCGGGCCAGGTCGTGCAACACCCGTTGGCGCGACCCGGGCGTGCGGCCGGCAGCCTTCCACTCGCGTACCGCTTCGGTTATTTCACCAACCACTTCCTCGCCGTCGCCGATCACGAACAGATCGACGAAGTCGGCCAAGGGCTCGGGGTTGAAGGTGCAGTGGCCGCCGGCGGCGACCAGCGGGTGCTCCGGCCCCCGGTGCTCGGACCGGACCGGCACCCCGGCCAGATCGACGCAGTTCAAGAGGTTGGTATAGACGAGCTCGGCCGACAGGTTGAACGCCAGCAGGTCGAACTCACCCGCCGGGCTGTGGCTGTCGACCGAAAAGAGGGGCAGCCGTCGGCGCCGCAACTCGGCTTCCATGTCCAGCCACGGCGCGTACGAACGCTCGGCCCGGGCGTCGTCGCGCTCGTTGATGATCTCGTAGAGGATCTGGAGGCCCTGATTGGGCAGACCGATCTCGTAGGCGTCAGGATACATGAGAAGCCACGAAACCCGTCCGGCGATGGGCCCGGGCCCGACCGCCCCGTCCTCGCACCCGATGTAGCGGGCGGGCTTTTGCACCCGGGCGAGGATCGGTTCGATCTGGGGCCACAGCGACGTCATGTACCCGATGAGTCTAGCGGTGACCCTCGGCTGAATCGGGACCCCCACAACCGTTTCGGCCCGGCCGGGCCGGAGACGACTTTCAAGTGAAGCGGCGCATGCGAACGTTCAGGACCAGGCCTACGCCGGCGAAGGTTGCGATCACCGACGACCCCCCATAGCTCATGAGCGGGAGCGGTATCCCCGCCACGGGCATGATGCCCATGGTCATGCCGACGTTTTCGAACACTTGGAACATGAGCATCGCCAACACGCCCACGCACATCAGGGTGCCGAGCAGGTCTTTCGACAAAATGGCCGCTCGCCAGGTCCGCCACACCAGCAGCGCAAACAGCGCGAGTAGGAGGCCGGAGCCGATCAGACCCACCTGCTCGCCGACCGCCGTGAATATGAAGTCGGTCCGCTGCTCAGGAACGTATGACAGGTTGGTCTGGGTGCCCTTACCGATGCCCTGACCGGTGATGCCGCCGTCGCCGATCGTGATCTTCGACTCGGCCAGGTTGTATTCGTTGGCACCCGCGGTCGAGCTCAGCAGCGCGGGGGTGACCTGATCCGGCGTGTCGACGAAGGAGGTCAGCCGTTCCTGCTGGTAGGTCCTGAGCACGCCGAAATGGACCACGCCGATAGCGAGGATCACCGCCAGCCCGCCCAAGGCGAGGAGATGGCGCCCCGACGCCCCGCCGATCAGGAGCACGGCGATGAGCACGGCGGCCAGGACCAGGGCCGTACCCAGGTCCGGCTGCTTGTAGATGAGGGCGAACGGGACGGCGGACAGCCCCAGCACCACGAGCAGGCCGCGTCCCGAGAGCTTGCCCTTGGCCGCCGCGCAGTAGCTGGCCAAGGCCACGATGAGCCCGACCTTCACGAACTCCGACGGCTCCAGCTGGTAGGACCCGATTTGGAACCAAGCCTGGGCGCCTTTGCTCTTGTGACCGACCGCGAGCACCGCGACTAGCAGGAAAACGCTGAAGCCGTAGATCGGCGCGGCCCAATCCCGGTATCGGCGGTAGTCGACTGCGGCGACCAGAACCATGACGCCGAGGCCGATCAGCACGAAGATCGCCTGCTTCTCGACGTAGTACAGCGGGCTCAGCCCGGCCGACTCCAGGTCATCGCGGGTCGCGGTGTAGATCATCAGGCACCCAAAGGCCCCGATGAGCAGCACCCCCAGGATCATCGTCACATCTAGATGGCGCCACAACGAGGGCTGCTGGCGCCGGTGGGCCGATCCCGGCGCCATCAGTTCTGGCCTCCGCGGCCCGCCGCCGAGTACGTCACCGGCTCCAACGGGAGGTCGAAGATCGAGTCGTAGATCTCCCTGACCACCGGGGCCGCCACCGAAGCCCCGTAGCCGGCGTCCTCGACGAACGCGTCGACCACGTACTTGGGGTCGTTGGCCGGGGCGAAAGAGGTGAAGACGGACGTGTCCTGGCGGGGCTTGTTCACCTGCGCCGTGCCGGTCTTACCGGCAATGTCCATGGCGGCGAGGGGCGACCCCCTGAACACGCCCGCGGCGGTGCCGTCGCTGCTGTTGGCGACGCCTTCGAATCCCTGGAGGAGGGCGGCCCGCCACGACGGGGCGATGGGTATGGTGCGCGTCGTCTCAGGAGCGAAGGTCTTGACCACCTTGCCGGCGGGGGTCTCGGCGTCCACGACGAGCTGCGGGGTGTACAGCGTTCCGCCGTTGGCGAACGCGGCGTAGGCATTGGCCAGCTGAAGAGGAGTCACCAGGACCTCGTCCTGACCGATGGCCACCTGATCGCTGTTGCCCGGGTACCACTGGGTCTGGGTGAAGACGCTCGGATCCTCTTTGTGATCCTTGATGTAGGACGCCGGGGTCGGAATCTTCCCGGGGGCCTCGTCGGGCAGGGCGATCCCGGTGGGCGATCCGAAGCCGAACTCGTTGGCCACGTTTTGCAGGGCGTCGGGGCCGTAGGTCGACTTGCCGTACCAGAGCTTCAACCCGATGGTGTTGAAGAAGTTGTCGCTGGAGACCGTGATCGCCTGGCTGAGGTCGATCTCACCGTAGGCGGCCCCGTTGTCGTTGTGGGCCGTAAACGGATTCTGTTTGGTGCCGATCTGGATGCTGCCCGTGTCGTCGAAGTAGGAGCCGGGGGTGATCAGGCCGTACTTCAAACCAGCCATCGCGGTGACCAGCTTGAAGGTTGATCCGGGCGCGTACTGGCCCTGGATGGTCCGGTCGAGAAGCGGATCGCTCGGGTTGTTGAGCAAGGCCGAGTAGTTGGCCTCGCTGATGCCCCCGACGAACTCCTCCGGGTTGTACGTCGGATTGGTAGCGAGAGCGATTATCTGGCCGTTGGTCGGATCCTCTACCACCGCGGACGCGGCGGGAGCCTCGAAGTCGCGCCCGGTGACCTTGTCGAAGTTGTGGCGAGCGGCGGTCATGCCCTGAGTAAGAGCCGCCTCGGCCGCCAGCTGCACCCGGCCGTCGATGCTGAGCCTGATGTTGTCACCAGGTATCGGCTTGGTGACGCTGAGCGTCGTCAAAACGTCGCCTTGCGAGTTGACTTGCACCTTCTCGACCCCTGGCGTGCCGCGAAGGAGGTTTTCGTAAGAAGCTTCGACCCCGGCCAGCCCGATCAGGTCGCCGGGCTGGTAGCCCTCTGGCTTGAGCTTGGCCAACTCGGCCTGGCTTATCTGGCCGACGTACCCGACGATGTTGGCGGCGGCCCGGCCCATGGCGCTGTAGGTCCGCTCCGTCATGGACGTGGCTTCCACCCCGGGAAAGAGGGCCTGGTTCTCCTGGATGTACAGGATCTGTTGCGGGGTGGCGCCTGGGAGGACGGGCACCTCGGCGTAAGGGCTGTATTGGGGGTTGTTGATCGCCTGGTCGAGTTGAGGCACGGTCATCCCCAGGAGCGGCGCCAGCCGCGACACCATGGCCGGGTCCGCCGCCGCGATCTGCTGTGTGACGTCGATGACCGGCTCGGTCTTGTTGCCTACCAGCACGTTTCCGTTGCGGTCGAGGATCTCGCCTCGCGGGGCCTGGGTGTAGATGTACCGGATGCCGTTGTCGGCGGCGGCGGCTTGCGCGTTCGGTGCGTTGATCACCTGCAAGAACCACAGGCGAGCGAAAAGCGCGGCAAAAAGGCAGGCGACAACGATTAGAAGGATCGTCAGTCTGATCTGCGGAGACGACTGCTCGGCCGAGGTCACCTGGCCGGGAGTCTCTCGGTGCTGATCATGCCGCCGCGAGGCGGGCCGAGCTGTTCGATGCCCGCCGATCCTCGCGCCGCCCACGCGTAGACGATGCTGACCGGCAAGGAGAGAACGGTGCTCCAAAGGGCTTCGACCAGGGCGACTCGGATCAGCCAGGATCGGCCGGCGTCGAGCAACTGGCTCTGGCCGAGGACGTCGCCCAGGGCGACGAACAGCACCGCGGCCGCCGCGGTGGCGACGAAAGCGACTGCGGGAATCAACGCCCGGTGCTCTTGGAGAACGCCGGCTCGCAGAGCTCCGACGGCGGCACCGACCAAGCAGTAGGTCAAGGCCGACAGACCCAGCGGGGTGGACGTGAGGAACATGTCGGTCGCCAGGCCGGCCCAAAACCCGACCCAGGCTCCGGCTTCGGCGCCACCGGCCATTCCCGCGCAGATGGTGATCAGCACCATAAAGTCGGGCGCCACCTCGGCCACGCGCAGGTCCGATGCGAGCGACGTTTGCACCAAGATGGCAACGAAGAGCAGGAGGCCGACCCGGAGTCGTGCGAGGACGTGGGGACTCACTGAGGCGACCACATCATGACTTGCAAGTAAGACAGTTGCTCGAGGTCGACCAGTGGGGCCAGGGTGATATCGGGCTCAGCCTGCCCGGGCGAGGTCGACTCCGCCGCGATCCGGCCCACGGGGATGTTCGGTGGAAACTTCTCAAAATCCAACCCGCTCGTGACCAACTCCTCGCCCGCTCTGACCTTCGGCGCCGCCAAGTTGGTCGTGTCGACGGTCACCCGCATGGGATCGGTCCTTCCGACGCCCTGGGCGGTACCGATGTTGGCGCCGGGCAGGCGCACGCCCGCCGCGAAGGTCGGATCTGTGAGCAGGATCACCGTGGCCGTGTGCGCGCTCACCGATTGGACGCTTCCGACCAGACCCCCGGCGGCGACAACCGGCTGGCCCACCGCGACTCCACTCGTGGTCCCTTTGTCGATGGTGACCGAGTTTTCGAAGTTGGATGACCCGTTGTCGATGATCTCGACCGAGACGGTGGGGATGCCGCTCACGAACGGGAGGTGCTGTTCGGCCAGGACCTGTTCCGCCGCGGCCTCCTCTCCTGCTGCCTGCACCGACTGCTGTTGAAGCGCCACAATCTGGTTGCGCAGCGTCTGGTTCTCGTGCCGGAGCGAGCCGTAGTCCAGTGCGCCGGTAAGGAAGTTCCCTATCGGCTGCAGGGCGGCGTGGGTCCCTCGCTGGAGGGGGGCGAATCCGTCGCTGACTTTACTGCGAATGTCGCTCAACAATCCGGTGCCGTTGCTGCGAGCGTCGATGGTGACCAGGGTCAATGCTGCGAGAACGAGAACCGCCAGGACGTAGCGGGTACGGGATGGGCGTCGGTAAACAGCCACGAGGGGCAGGTAGCCCTGTCTGCTAGTGACCCTGCGACGACATCAGCACGCCCTTGAGGACCTCAAACTCCTCGAGGCACTGGCCGCTGCCGATGACGACAGAGTGCAGCGGGTTGTCCGCGATGACGATGGGCATGCCAGTCTCCGACACCAAGCGGGCGTCGATGCCGTGCAGCAGGGCTCCCCCGCCGGTCAGGACGATCCCCTGCTCCATGATGTCGGCCGCCAGCTCGGGCGGCGTCTTGTCCAGCGTAACTTTGACCGCATCGACGATCGCCGACACCGGCTCCTCTATGGCCAGTCGGATCTCTTCGGTCGTCGTCACGATCGTCTTCGGCAGACCCGTGACCAGGTCGCGACCGCGTATCTCGGCGTGGAGCTCCTCTTCGAGGGGGCACGCCGAACCGAGCGCGATCTTGATCTCTTCCGCCGTACGTTCACCTAGCGCGAGGCTGTACTCCTTCTTGATGTACTGGATGATCGCCTCGTCGAGTTCGTCGCCTCCGATGCGAACCGACTGGCTGGTCACGATCCCACCGAGCGAGATGACCGCCACTTCGGTCGTGCCACCACCGATGTCCACGACCATGTTCCCGGTCGGCTCGTGGACTGGAAGCCCGGCGCCGATGGCGGCGGCCATGGGCTCTTCGATGATGTGGGCCGGCTTCCGTGCTCCCGCCGACTCAGCTGCCTCCTGAACGGCCCGCTGCTCGACCCCGGTGATGCCGGACGGCACGCAAATGACCATGCGGGGCTTGGCGAACTTGCGGGGCCCTTGGACCCGGCGAATGAAATAGGCGAGCATTTTCTCGCACATGTCGAAGTTGGCTATCACGCCGTCGCGTAGCGGGCGGATGGCCTGGATGTGGCTNNGTGCGGCCGATCATGCGCTTGGCTTCCATGCCAACCGCCAGGGGCCGGTCGTCCTTTATGTTCACGGCAACAACCGACGGCTCGTCGAGGACGATGCCTCGGCCCCGCACGTACACCAAAGTGTTGGCAGTGCCCAGGTCGACGGCCATGTCCCGTCCGAAAAATCCAGCTAAAAGGTTGTCCGACACGCGAAAGGGCCTCCTGTCAGGGGGCGTCGGAGGAGACAACGACCAGGGGTGCGGAGAGTCCCTGGCAGGCTAGCTGCCAAGACCCTCTTCGTCCATCCGCCCGGCGTCTCATCCACCGCTGCGAGTGACGCATGCCACTAACCTATCCGGCTCCGAGCCCCCTGTCTGACAACACCAGTCGATGCCGGGGATGAACC